>DASYSL010000044.1:0-22322 GCA_036003365.1 Candidatus Eiseniibacteriota bacterium | reverse complement strand
CTTCGGCCATGGCTGTCCGCTGCGCGATACCGGCGGCTGGAACGTCTCGCCGAACGCGCATCCGGCGGGCTACACGGCGGAGGTGGCGGGCAAGACCGACATCGACTGCCAGCCGACGGCCACCGAGACCGGCACGTGGGGCAAGCTCAAGTCCACGTACCACTAGATCGTCCGTAGAGGTATTCTCGTGGCGCCCGCCGGACTACCGGCGGGCGCTGTTTCTTTGGAGGAAAAAACCATGAGCCATCCGTCTGCGCACTCCCCGGCCAAGGGGTCCGATCCGTCCGGCCCCTCCGGCGCCTCGGCGCCCAAGGATTTTCGCGGCCTGCCCGATCACGAGAAATACGACCGCTCGAGCGGGGAGAACCCCGATTTCTGGTACGACCCCGAGATGGGGCTGCAGCGCCTCGAGCGCCTGCGCTTCCCGTACTTCGAGAAGCACCTCGGTCCCTTCGCAGGCAAGCGCGTGCTCGACGTGGGCTGCGGCGGCGGCATCCTGGCCGAGGATCTGGCGCGGGCCGGGGCGCGCGTCACCGGCGTCGATGCCTCGCGGGTCACGGTGGAGGCGGCACGCCAGCACGCGGCCAAGAGCGGCCTCGACATCGAGTACCGGCACGGGTTTGGCGAGGACCTGGCGTTCACCGGCGAATTCGACGTCGCCTTCGCGGTCGACTCGCTCGAGCACGTGAACGACCTGGCCAAGACACTCGACGGCATCGCGCGGGCCTTGAAGCCCGGCGCGGGCTTCGGCTTCCTCACCCACAACCAGACGCTCGAGGCCTTCACCGAGATCATCTGGAAGTGGGAATACCAGGGCGACTCGGCCAAGGGCGGCCATGACTTCCACAAGTTCATCACGCCCGACGACCTGACGCGCTTCCTGGCGGAGCGCGGCCTCACCGTGCGCCACGTGCAGGGCATCGCGTGGACGGATGCCGGCCCGGCTCTCGCCGCCGAGCCGCGCGTCAGCTACATGGGATACGCCACCAAGAGCTAGGAAAGGCCCGCACCCGCGGCGCCCAGAAGACATGCAGCCCGAGAGAGAAGCAGCCAAAAAAGAAGCCCCGCCATCTTGGCGGGGCTTTGTTCACGGCGGTGAGCCTGTCACCGTCCCTCGAGGCGCTCCGGATCAAGCTCCTCGGAAACCCGGCGATCTGCCGGCGCCGCGAGCGTCGAAAGACGGCCTAGAAGTGGCGCGCGCGTGCGCGCGGAATCGAGAGCAGGAAGAAGACCACGCCTGCGCCCAGCGCCATGGCGCCGGCGAGCGGCGAGACCGGCCACTGCTGGTTGTCGACGAGCGCCAGATGCGGCATGGCCGCGGGAGCCGTCGTGGGGTGGTTCGCGAGAGTGAAGCCCCCGTACAAGAGGGCTACCAGTCCCGCCAGGATCAAGAGAAAGCCGATTGTGCGCGCCATTGGGACAACCTCCCGAGTTGTTTCACGTTCAGGGGGACCGGGTCAGGCGACCCGGTCAGGGAACCCTCTCGAGATCCGGCTCTTCCGTGAGGCCAAAATTCGGCGCCGTCCGCAACGTGACCCAGACTGCTCGGACGCGATCACCCGCATTTTTCCCATCGCGTTCCGTTTTCACCGGGTGCCCCAGGGTTACCCGCACGATGCGGGATCACCACTCCCGGTGGGCCATGAGGCTGGACGGCGCCCTTACCGTTTTCTTGTGTTGTCCCGCCCTGCCCGTCTTACGACCGGCTCGGCGGCACCACTCGTATGTCGTGATCCAGGGTCATCGAGAGCTGGCGTCCGGCTTCGAGCGTGAGCTGCGGTCCGCGAGTGAGCAGGGAGGCGCCCGTTCCAGCCGCGCCGCCAACCACCGCACCCTTCACCGCGCTGCCCGCGGATCCACCCAGGATCCCACCGAGCAACCCACCCGCCACCGCGCCGCCACCGATCAGCTTGGCGTCTTTCTTCGTGCCCGACGCGCTCGTGTACACCCTGCTGCGCGTGTCGAGATCGTAGCGGTGACCGCCGAACGACACCTGATCGTACTCGAGCTGCAAGTGACCCCTGCCACTCGCCTTCCCCGGCTCCTCGGCGAGGATCACGTGACCCTCCACCGTCGCGCCTGCGGGAATGGCCAGGGAGCCGCCAACATGAACCGGCGACGTCACCGTGGCCGCAAATCGGTCCCCCACGTTCGCGGTCTTGGTCGAAAGCGTCGTGCCCAAATTCACGGACATCTGCGTGCCTTCGGGCACGAGAAGACGCTGCGCAAAGACCGTTTGGGAAAACGGCGTGGGGGACGAATCTCCGAAACTCCCGTTCTGACGGGCCTGCAGCGCATAGACGCTCAGACCCAGCAGGACGGCGACGGAAATTCCGATCACGGCGGCAGCGACGCGGTTCGACTTTTCCATGATCGCTACCTCCCTTCCGTGATCGAGATGTTGAGAGATGGGCGCGCGGCGCAAGGTGTTCAGCCGGGTGAGCAAGCCGCGCGCTCAGACGTTCGCGGCGGTCTAAAGCAGGGGTCATGCCACGCGAAAACACGGTCGCGCTCGTTGCCAGCGCGCGACTTACGTCGCCCGCCGGAGACGGCGGGAAATTTCCGGGAATCTTGAGAGTGGACGTTTCTACAAGAGTCACTGCAATCGTTTGGAATGACTGATCTCAGAGTGAGTTGCGGGCGTTTGCGTCGGGCGCTTCCGGTCGCAGCCACCAGCGAGGACTGCTACTCCTCGCCGGTGTCCGGGACCAGGCTCTCGGCCGCCTCGTAGACGTTCAGGCGGTTATAGATGGTCTTCACGCTGATGCCGAGGATCTCGGCCGCGCGCTTCTTGTCGCCGTTCACCTCGCGCAGCGTCGCCAGGATGAGACGGCGCTCGGTCTCGGCCAGGGAGGTGCCCACGCGGACGTGGAGCGAGGGCCCGTCGCCACTCGCGGGCACGGCGGCGCCGCCCGAAGGCAGGAGGTCCTCGCCGATCTCCTCGTCGGCCAGGATGGCCGCGCGCTCGACCGTGTTCTTGAGCTCGCGCACGTTGCCCGGCCAGGGATAGCTCGCGAGCTTGGTGAGCGCGCGCCGCGACCAGCGCTTGCGCGTGGCCTCGCGCTCGTTGACCTCGCTCAGGAAGTGCTCGGCCAGGAACTCGATGTCCTCACCGCGGTCGCGCAGGGGCGGCAGCGCGATGGGGAACACGTTGAGCCGATAGTAGAGATCCTCGCGCAGCTGGCTCTCCTTCACCGCGCGCTGCGGATCGCGATTGCTGGCCGCGATCAGCCGCACGTCCACCGGCAGACCTTCCGAGGAGCCGACGCGGATCACGGTTCCCGTCTCGAGCACCCGCAGGAGCTTCACCTGCAGCTCGACCGGCATCTCGATGACCTCGTCCAGGAAGAGCGTGCCGTGGTTCACCTCCTCGAAGTGCCCGCGGCGGACGCGATCGGCGCCGGTGAAGGCACCCTTCTCGTGGCCGAACAGCTCGCTCTCGATGAGGTTGGGCTGCAGGGCGCCGGCGTTCACCGCCAAGAACGGCTTCTGCCGCCGCTTGCTCAGCAAGTGGATGGTCTCGGCCACCAGCTCCTTGCCGGTGCCGCTCTCGCCCGTGATGAGCACGCTCGCCGAGGTCGGCGCCACGCGCTCGATCAGGTCGTAGACCTTCTGCATGGCGGGCGAGCGGCCCACCATGCGGCCGAAACGGCCCAGCTCGCGCAGGTCGTCGCGCAGATGGCGCACTTCCTCCTTGAGCGAGCGCGTCCGCAGAACGTTGGCCAGGATGGTCTTGAGCCGGCCGCGGTCGACCGGCTTGGTGAGGTAGTCGGTGGCGCCTTGGCGCAGCGCGTCCACCGCCGACTCGAACGAGGCGTTGCCGGTGATGACGATGATGTCGCAGCGCGCGCACAGCTCCTCGTCGCGCAGGAGCTCGAGCCCGTCGCCGTCGGGAAGCTGGAGGTCCGCCAGGACCACGTCCGGCTCCTCTTCGGCCATGAGCTTGCGCGCCTCGGCGAGAGAGGCCGCCCCGCGCACGTCGAAGCCTTCGCGCTCGACGAGCGTGGCGAGGCTGTCGCGAAAATCGGTGTCATCGTCGACCAGCAGTGCCCGCAGATGTGAACGTTCGCTCATGTGTTCCTCCCTGAACGCTACTCGCCGCCGTGCGGCGGGCGGTTGAGCTCCACCCAGTACCGCGCCGTCTCGGCCAGATAGCCGCCCGGGTCCTTCGACTCGAAACGTTTGACGACGAAGCTGTTGGCTCCCAGCTCGTAGCTCTTCTGCACGTCTTGCGGGCGGTCCGAGGTCGAGATGATGACGATGGGAACGCGATGGGTGCGCCGATCCGCCCGCAAGCGGCGCAGCACTTCCCAGCCGTCCAGCACCGGCATGTTCAAGTCCAGAAGAATGACCGCCAGGTTGTCGAGCGTCGGCCGATCGTCGTCGCCGTTCAACCCCAGATGATGGAACAGCTCCGCGCCGTCCCGCGCGGTCTCGATGGCGGCCGGAACGCCGGCGCGACGCAAGGCGCGCTGGGCCACCAGGAGATAGTTCTCGTCGTCGTCGACGAGCAGGACGCGCGGCGCTTCGTTCATGACAGACTCTCTTCTTGGACCGCCGCCCTGCCGGACGGCTGGTTCCCGTTGCGCTCCGCCGGCAGGGTGAACGAGAAGCGGGCGCCGCTCGCGCCGTCGCTCTCCGCCCACATGCGGCCGCCGTGGCGGCGCACGATCTTGGCCGCGATGGCGAGGCCGAGGCCCGTGCCCTCGTATTGTCCGCCCGAGTGCAGGCGGCGGAAAGGCTCGAACAGCCGGCTCGCCTGCGCCGGATCGAAACCGATGCCGTTGTCGATGACCACGTAGGTGTTCTCGCCGTCGCCTTCCTGCCCGTGGACGGCGATGCTCCGGTTTTCCTGCCCGCGCGTGTACTTGAGCGCGTTGGAGAACAGGTTGGTGAACACGCGCTCGATGAGCGCCGGATCGCCGAAGGCACGCGGCAGCTCGCTGGTCTCGAACTGGACCTTGGCGCCGTCGGTGTCGCTGGTCACCGCGTCGGTGAAGGCGGCGCGCGCCACCGAGGTCATCTCGATGGGCTTGCGCTCTTCGGAGCCCGAGCCCGCCCAGGTGAGTTGAACCAGCTCATTCAGGAGACGCACCGCCGAGTGGGCGCTGTTGCGGATGCGGCCCAGGAGCTTCATGCCCTCGTCGTCGATGTGGCCAGCGTAGTCCTCTTCGAGGATGGCGACCAGGTTGAGCACGGCGCCGATGGGCGAGCGCAGGTCGTGCGACACCGAGTGGCTGAAAGTCTCGAGATCGCGCAGCGTGTCCTCGAGCTCGTAGGTTCGCCGCGCCACGCGCGTCTCGAGCTCCTGATTGATGCGCGAGAGCTCGATGTCGCGCGCCTGCAGCTCGCGCACCTGCACGTCGAGCGCGCTGTTGGCCTCGGCCAGGACGGCCGAATACTCGCGCAGACGCATGAACTGGAAGGCGAGCGCGCCGAGCGCCAGCGAGAGCATGAGCCCGGTGATGAGGAAGTAGTTGGGCCATGGCGAGCGCATGG
This sequence comes from Candidatus Eiseniibacteriota bacterium, assembly GCA_036003365.1. Lineage (GTDB taxonomy): Bacteria > Eisenbacteria > RBG-16-71-46 > RBG-16-71-46 > DASYSL01 > DASYSL01. The sequence goes on along the minus strand of DASYSL010000044.1, from coordinate 16,823 downwards.
CATTCCAGTAGTTGGTGGTGGGCAGATAGCGGATCGTCCACTCGCTTCCGGTGGGCAGCGGAATCACGCTCTTCATGCCGATCGAGGTCGGCATGCCGGCCGCCGGCGTTCCGAGCTGGTAGATGGGGCGGCCATCCGAGGTCGTCACGGTGGCGGCGAGCAGGGGTGTGTCGGTCGGGATGCGCCCGGCGACCACCGCGGCCGGGTTCATGTCGGCCACCAGCACGCCCACCGAATCCTCGGGGGTGCGCACCTGGAAGAAGAGGCGAAGCTCGCCGCCATCGGCCAGCTCGACCACGCTCGGCGCGCCCGGGCTTCGCAGGTGCTGAACGGCGCTCTGGAGAAACGCGGGGTCGATGGTCTCGGTCGAGTCCTGGGCGAGATAGCGCGGCGCGTTTCCTTCACGGTCCACCCAGGCGACGCGGTCGATAGCCGTGAAGCTCTGAATGAGCATGCCGGTGTTGAAGCGCCAGGCGTCGGGACTTTGCAAGCCGTAGAGCTGCCAGTAGCGGGCCAAGTTGTTGACGGCGTTGAAATAGATCTGAATGCGGCGCGAGATGGCCAGGCGATTGGTTTCGGCCACCACTTCGAAGGTCGCCCGCATCTGGCGAACACGGTCGTCACGGGCGCGGATCCAAGCCGTCGAGGTTGCGAAGATTCCCAACAGTGCGATCAAGAGCGGCAGGAAATAACGCCGTCGCATCTTGGTGCGGCGCAGGCTGGCCGGCACGGGGCCATGCAAGCTCATGGCGGGGAACCTCGGGGACACCACGGAGGCGCGACAAGCCATCGAAACGCGAGAAGCGCCGGAAGTGCCAAAAGCGTCGCCGGGTGAGCGGGAGTGCTGCCCGGGACGCCCTCACAATACACCGGCCCCCGACCCCTTCGCAGGAGCCGGCGGCCGGTTTGAAAGATCCGGCCGACGGAGGTGGGGCGTCGGTCAGCCGTAGCCGGTCCGACCCCCACTTCTCGTTCGGCCGCTCACCCACAATGAGCTAGAACCGGATGCCACCCATCAAAGCCGTCTCGCTGTTGTCGGAAACAATGGCCTTGAACTGGGCGAATGGGCGCACGGAACCACCGCGACCGCCCACTCCGCCAAAAACGTTGACCGCGAAATTCGAATTCGAAGACGCGTTGTCGGGATCGCTGATCACCAGCGCCGGGCCCGCGCCCACCCACCATGCCATGCGGCTGGCCATCGGCAGGTCGTAGTGCAGGTCGCCATTCACCGTCACCGTCGTCACGTGGTCCCCGAACGCCGCTTCCAGGTTCGGGTTGAAGAACAAGGTCTGGCTGCCGGCGACGTTCGTCAGAAGGCCGCCGCCAAACGCGAAAGCATCCGTATCGAAGTAGTAACCGCCACGAAGATCGGCGTCCGTGCCCGCGTGAGCCACGCGTGCGCCAGCGGTCATGAGCAGGGCGACGCTCGCAAACGCGAGGGCTGCGGCCATGCGATGAACTCGGCTGTGACGCTGCTTCATTTCGATCTGCTCCTTTCGCGGATGGGGGCTGGAGAGAAACCCCCGCCAGGCGAGGTGAGACTCGCGGCGGCCCCAGCAACCGGCGTACCAAAGGCGCGTGGACGAGCTATCGCTTATCCCTTGGGCGCGTTACATGAAATGTAAGGTTGGCGGGAAGGGTCCCGATCAGGGAAGAATGTGCAAACGCGGGCGAGAATGTTCGGCAATTGGACATCGAGCGGCCTGAGCACCGGCGCCAGCGTCGGTTTCGTTGCGAGGCGTTGAGCGCGTGGAATAGGGGGTCAACCCGTCTTGAAACGGGTGCGCCCACTAAGTTGCTACGTATTATATAGAGGAGCGTTGAGTGCCCATGGAGTGCTCGAAATGGTGGGTCAACCCGTTTTGAAACGGGTGCGCCTACCAAATGACTAGGGATTGAAGCGAGCGGCATAGAGTCGGCCCGCCTTGTCCTAGCTGCACCCGAGCGGCGGGGTCTACTCCTTGGTTTGGAGCGGCATCGCCACGAGATGCTGGGACACGAACCAGACCTGCTTCTCGTTGCCGCGGATGACGTCGCTCACCAGAAGATCGTTGGTCCCGTCGTCGCCGTCTTCTTGAGCCTGATGGGCCATGGTGTGCGCCTCCTTGAGGATGACCTCGTGGGCGCGCAAGAGGCGCGTGATCTGGTCGGGCACGGTCTCGCTGCCGATGGGGGCGCGGGGGATGTTCGTGGCCTCGGCCACGTCGGGCGCCATGGCGATGGTGACACCGCCCAGCATCTGCACGCGCTCGGCCAGCAGATCGACCAGCTCGACCTGTTCTTCGTAGTGTTTGTCGAACAGCAGGTGGAGCTGATAGAAGGTCGAGCCGGCCACCTGCCAGTGCGACTTCTTGTAGAGATCCCGAAGCACCATCGTGTCGGCCAGGATCTGATTGAGGTTCTCGGCGCTGCGCTCGCAAACCTTGGACGAGAGGGCGAGCGGCCGCGGCGCGATGTGGCCGTAGGGCTGGAACTCCTGCTTGGGGTTCGACAGCTTGGGCCGCGCGCGCACCATGATCTTGTCGTTTTGGTTCGCCATGCTTCCTCCCTGGGCGACTGGGGCGAGTCGCGCATTCCGGGAGTGTAGACCCGTAGACCCGCTAGGGCGAGGCGGCGAAGCCCTCGTGGACCTCGATGGGCGAAAGGTCGATCACGCCGCGCTGGGGCAGCACGACGTTGAACACGATCTTGGTCGGCCGGTTGCCGGGCTTCCAGGCATTGAACGGTAGAGCGAACGGCCGCCAGCCGGAGTTGCCGGTGATCCAAGCCATGGGGCCGTCGGGCTGAAGGGTGCGCGAGAAGTAGGTCTGGCCATCGGTGAGCTGATTGAGGAGCTCGAGATAGGCTTTCCCCAGCACCTTTTCATAGTGAACCTCGCCCGAGAACATCCACTTGGACTCGGTGATCCCCGGCTCAGCGAGCGTAAAGACGGTGATGGTCCGCGGCTTCCCCGTCTGGTTCGCGACCCGAAGGACTTCGAAGGGCCGGTCATCGGTGGGCGGCATGATCGTGCCCGGCAGCTCCGCCCCCTGAGCCTTGAGCTCCGACCACATGATGACGCGGAGCGGCTTGTCCGCGTCGGTCGAGGTTGAGGTCGACGTCGAGCTCGGGGTCGAGGTCGAATCCTGGGCGAAGGCCGTAGCAGCGGCGACGAGCAGGGCGAGGCTCAAGGTCAGAGGTCTCATCGGGTCCCGAGCATCGCGGATCGGGCTCGCCGGGGCACGCAGAAAAAAAGCTCGAGTCCCCATGGGGCCGAGGCCCGCCACGAGGTCCGTCTGGGGGCGTGCCCGGCTGCCGGGACGAGGGCCATCTGATACGCTGAGCGCGAAATCCCAGCGAGAATTCCGAGAATTCCTGCCATCCCCACCTCAGGAGGCATTTCCATGGCCACGCGTCAGGTTGCGTCTTCGAGCGGAGCCGTCGCCCAGGGCGTCCTCGAGCGTCTCGGCATCGGCGCCACGAATTCTGGCGCCGGCACCGGTCGCTGGCTCGACACGCGCGGGCCCGAGGTGACCTCGGAGAACCCGGCCACCGGCGAGCCCATCGCGCGGGTGCGCCAGGCCACGCACGCCGACTACGAGACCGTCATGGCCGAGGCGATGCGCGCCTTCGAGACCTGGCGCCTCGTGCCGGCGCCGCGTCGCGGCGAAGTGATTCGCGCCCTGGGCAACGCGCTCCGCGAATCCAAAGAGGACCTCGGCCGACTGGTTTCTCTCGAGAATGGAAAAGTCCTCTCCGAGGGCCTTGGCGAAGTGCAGGAGATGATCGACATCTGCGACTTCGCGGTCGGGCTGTCGCGCCAGCTCTACGGACTCGCCATGCATAGCGAGCGCCCATCGCACCGCATGTACGAGCAGTGGCATCCGCTCGGCCCGGTGGGGGTGATCACCGCGTTCAATTTCCCGGTCGCGGTGTGGGCATGGAACGCGGCCATCGCGGTGGTGTGCGGCGATCCCGTGGTATGGAAGCCGTCGCACAAAGTTCCTCTGTGCGCCGTCGCGGTGCAGAAGATCTGCGACCGCATCATGCGCGAGTACGATTGCGCCGGCGTGTTCAACCTCGTCATGGGCTCGGTGAGCGAAGTGGGGGAGCCCATGCTGCGCGATCCCCGCTTGCCTCTGATCTCGGCCACCGGCTCGACGCGCATGGGCAAGCGCATCGCCGAGGTCGTGGGTCCGCGCCTCGGGCGCACGATTCTCGAGCTCGGCGGCAACAACGCGGTCGTCGTCATGGACGACGCCGATCTCGATCTCGCGGTGCGCGCCGTGACGTTCGCTGCCGTGGGCACCGCGGGCCAGCGCTGCACCACCACGCGGCGGCTCATCGTGCAGAAGGGCGTCGCCGCCGAGATGGTGTCGCGGCTCAAGAAGATCTACGGCTCGGTGCGCATCGGCGATCCGCTCGATCCGACGACCCTCATGGGGCCGCTGATCGACGCCGACGCGGTCGACGCCATGAAGCAAGCCCTGGCGCGCGTAACTTCCGAAGGCGGCGAGGTGCTCTATGGCGGGCGCGCCCTCGACGGTCCCGGCCATTTCGTCGAGCCCACGCTGGTGCGCGCCAAGGGTGCGATGCCCATCGTCTGCGAAGAGACGTTCGCGCCCATCTTGTACGTCATCGAGGTCGCCGACCTCGATGAGGCGATCGCGACCAACAACGGCGTGCCGCAGGGCCTCTCGTCGGCCATCTTCACGCGCGACGTGCTGGCGGCCGAGCGCTTCCTCTCCCAGCGCGGCTCGGATTGCGGCATCGCCAACGTGAACATCGGCACTTCGGGCGCCGAGATCGGCGGCGCCTTCGGCGGTGAAAAGGAAACCGGCGGCGGCCGCGAGGCCGGCTCCGACTCCTGGAAAGCCTACATGCGCCGCCAGACCGTGACCATCAACTACGGCGCCCAGCTGCCGCTCGCCCAGGGCGTGAAGTTCGAGGTGTAGGAAGAGATGACTCGCGGCTGGGGCACGCGGGCGTGAAAGGCTACGTTGCTCTGACTGACTTCGAGTGGTTCTCTTTTCTGCGCGACCATTCCGAGTCGGGCGAAACCAATTTTTGGCAGCCTCGGGGCGGTGCCCTGCTTGACCCACCTGAGGGCATGCCATTCTTCTTCAAGCTGGATGCAGAACATGGATCTTGGATCGCCGGATTCGCCTTCTTTGCTTGGCGGTCGATGCTTCCCGCTTGGCTAGCTTGGGACACCTATGAGAGCGCCAATGGAGCCGGTAATCGCGATGATTTCCTACGCATGCTCGCAAGACGACGCGGCGAAAGCATCGATCCGACCGGCAGCTTCCAAATCGGGTGCTTGCTTCTCACCGACGCGACCTTCTTTTCAGAACAGGATTGGATTCGTCCACCCAGCGACTGGGCCCGCACGGGAATTCAGCGGGGCAAGTACTACGACGACTTGAGTCAAGGCGAGGGGCGACGAGTATTCGAAGAGTGCCTTGCGAGGAGGACCAGCGCGACCCTTCCTGCGGTTGCTCCCGATCTGCCGATTGAGCAAGCCGGTGAGCGGTACACCCAATATTTGGCTAGAGCGAGAAAGGGACAGCGTGCATTTCAGATCAAAGTTCTCGATGCATATGGACGTTCCTGCGCTGTAACCACCGAGCATTCTCTTCCCGTCCTCGATGCGGCTCACATCCAACCTTACGCGGAGGGAGGGGACCATTCTGTTGGGAATGGGATTCTCCTACGCGCGGACATTCACCGCCTTTTTGACAAAGGACTCGTCACCATCACGCAAGATTACAAGTTTCGGGTCAGCAAGAGTCTCGAGTCCGTCTACAAGAACGGACGGGCATATTACGAGTTGGAAGAGGCATCCCTCAGGGACGGGATTCATCTCCCAAGAGACGCTCGTCATTACCCAAATCGCGATCTGCTTGCATGGCACGGGAAAAAGTTCGTCGCATAACCCCCCGAGCTCACCGCCGCTTGTCCGGTCGCGCCCGATTCGCCTTGGTGATCGCCTTCCAGCGGCGCTTCTGTTCGAAGCGCAAGCGCGCGTCGTGGCGCGCCGCAAAGGCCGCCGCCTCGCGCTGCAGCTTGCGCCAGCTGTCGTAGCGATCCTCGCTCAGCTCGCCGCTCGCCAATCCGCCGAGCACCGCGCAGCCCGGTTCGCGCACGTGCGCGCAGTCGCGGAAGCGGCACGTCCGCGCCAGGGCTTCGATCTCGCCGAACGAAGCGTCCACCCCGGCTTCATCCGTCCACAAGGCCAAGGTCCGCATGCCGGGGGTATCGAGCAACAAGGCTCCGCCCGGCAGCGGGATCAGCTCGCGATGCGTGGTGGTGTGGCGGCCGCGCGAATCGCCCTCGCGCACCGCCGCGGTGGATTGGCGCTCGTCCGTGAGGAACGCGTTCACGAGCGACGACTTGCCGACGCCCGACATCCCGAGAAGCGCCACCGTGCGCCCCGGCGTGAGGTACTGCGCCAGCTCGTCCAACCCCTCACCCGTGTGCGCGCTCACCACGTGCACGGGCTCGCCCGGCGCTGCCTCGCGGGCTTCCGCCAGACGAAGGGCCACGTCGGCGCACAGGTCGGCCTTGTTCAGAATGACCACCGGTGCGGCGCCGCTCTCGTACACGGCGGCGACGTAGCGCTCCAAGCGCCGCAGATTGAAGTCGCCGTCGAGCCCACAGACCAGGAACGCGACGGCGATGTTGGCCGCCACGACCTGTTCTTCCACGCGCTCGCCAGGCGCGCGCCGGCTGAAGCTCGACAGGCGCGGCAGCACGGCGTGAATGACCGCGGGCTCGCCGGCCGCAAGCGCCACCCAATCGCCCACCGTGGGAAACGCGGCCGGGGAGGCGGCTTCGTGACGAAAGCGTCCGGACACCACGGCCGTGCCCGGCCCGCTCTCGCCTGCGATGTCGTAACGATCTCGATCCTGGCGCGTGACGCGCGCGGGCGCCCAGCCGCGGCTTCGAAACGTTGCGAATGACGATTCCAGACGAGGGTTCCAGCCCCAGGTCTCGAGTTTCTCCACTGACATGACGGGTACCGTTCCTTTCTCGCGTGTGAACAGCAAAAAGCCGGGACGAAAGACACGCCCCGGCTGCGAAAAACGAAACGGCCGCTCCGAGGAGCGGCGCGTCATGTCGAACGTGAGTCTAGGTTCCGACTAGGACGGCTGCGATCCGCGAGCGCAGAAGGGGCGTGGATTCCGAAGCGCGAGAGTGACGGCAGTCATCGGATTCGCTCCTTTCCTGGGCTCGGCTCCGCGACGTGCGGAACCGGATCGAGCACGAACTCTAACAGGGACGGCGGCTCGGGTTCAAGCCGGGTTCAAGCCTTGGGCTCAAGCCGCCGTCATCCCTTCACCGATCTCGGCGCTCACGCGCTCGAGGGCCTCCATCGCGGTCGACGCCGCCGCCCACGCGGCGCGTGCCGACGCCCAAGCCGCCTCTTCGGTCGTGGCGGCGCACGAGGCTTCCGCCTCGCGGCGAGCGCGCTCGGCCGCAGCGATCGCTTCCGCGGCGTCCTCGCCGCTCAACCGCGCTCGCGTGGACCAGTCGCACGCCTGAGCCGAAGCGCGGGCGGCGGTGTCGTACGCGGCTTGCGCATCAACCTGAGCTGCGAGCAACGAATCCTGCGCGTTGCGTCTGGGTTCCACGAGCGTCGGGATCATGAGCGACCGTCCTCCTTCTGCCGGTGCATTCCGCAAGGAGCGTGCCGGTTCACGAGCCCATGACGAGTGGCCTGCATCTTCAATCACCACCGTGAAAAACGGCGAAAGGAACGAAACCGCTCCGGTTCGATAGGCCTGAAATCAGTCGCCGAACGACTACACGGTGACGCCAATTCTGCACGTTTCTAGACGGTGGAGTTTTGAAACACCAGCGCGGCGTGGCTTTGCGGCAGGAAGGCGTAGATCTCATGCGTGGCGCGGTCGAGCGCGATCGTGTGCGCGCCTCTTTCGGTGGTGAGCGTCTCATGCCGCTCACACGCCTCGGTGTCGAACACGTCGATCACACCGGGGTCGCCGATGGCGACGTGAAGGAGACGCAAACCCGCATCGTAGAAAATCACGTCCGGCGCGCCGCTCAGCGCACGCTCGGCGAGCACGGCGCCGGTGTCGAGCTCGAGCACGACGAGCGTGCCCTGGTCGCAGGCGCAGTAGAGCCGCCGGCGCTCGAAGTCGGCATCCAGGCCATGCGGGCCGGTGGCAGGCACGGCAATGGTTCCCGCCACCTGGTCCGGATGGTCGCTTTCCAGAAGGACGATGCGCGCCGGATCGGCGATGTTGACGAAGAAGCACGACGATCGCGCGTCGAAGATCGCCCAGCGCGTGCGACCCGGCATGGGCACGCGCGCGATCTCGCGGCGGGCGTCCACGGAGACGAACGAGACGCTGGGCGGCTCGCCCACGTTGGCCACGAGGAGGAGACGGTGCCGCGAATCATAGGCGAGCCCGTTGGGGCGCTTGCCGACCGGCACCCGGGCGACCGTTCCGGACTCGAGAATGCCGACCGTGTCCTCGCCGCGATTCGACGTGAACACGAGGCCTTGCTCCGCGCACACGAGCGCGCCCGCGACGCCGGGCAGCCCGGAGATCGACTCGACATGACGGCGTGCCCGGGTGTCGATCACGTCGAGCGCGTCGTTGGCGGTGTGCGCCACGTAGAGCCGTCCGGCGCGGCTGTCGACGTCGGCGTGGTCGAATCCGCCGGGCCCGGCGTGCTCGGGCAGGGCGATGGTGGCGGCGCGCTCGAGCGTCTTCAGGGCGCCACCGCCTGTTTCTCGGCGGCCGCCTGACAAAAGGCGTAGAGCGCGTCGTAGACGACCCACTCGGCGAGATTGAGCTCGAGATCATCCTTGAAGCCGAGCCGTCCGAAGCCGGTGGCGATCGCCTTGAGACCCGCGGATTCGGGCGGCGCCGCGTTGGCCGTGTCGGCGCCGTTCACGATGCGCGCCAGCGCCACCATGGCCGGATCGCCGGTGAGCTTGTACTTCTTCACGATGGCATCGAACGAGCAATCGCTTCCGTGATGGCCGAGCTCGACATTGGGCACATCGAAAGGAATGGCGCCGGTGCGCGACGCCGTGTCCATCACCTCGCCGGCGGGGACGAACAGGAACTCGGCGTCGGGATCGATGAAGCGCCGAATGACCCAGGGGCAGGCCACGCGGTCCACCTTCACGTGCTCTCTCGTGATCCATTTCATCGCGGTTTCTCCTTGGTGCGCTCGCGTTTCAACGACCCGGCGGGGCGCGCGAGCGCGGCGCCCAGGGCCGGTTTCTTCTCGAACGAGGCGTAGAGGGAATCGAACAGGGAGGCGCTGCGCCCGAGCCGCAGGCGGTCGTCGGCGGTGGATTGCGCCAGGCCAAAGACGGCCCGCCCGATGCCGTCGGCTTCGGCGCGTCCGAACTTGCCGTCGCCGAGATCGATGTCGTGCACGATCTCGGCAATCTGGCGGAGCGACAGGTCACCGGGCGCAAAGCGCTCGAACAGGACCTCGAAGGTGCAGCGATCGCCCGCGTGCGTGAACTCGCCTCCCGGCATGTCGAAGCGGACCTCGCCCGTAGCCGGCTCGTGCGCGCCGGGGGCCACGAACTTGAAGCGTGCCTTGGCGTCGACGAAGCGGCGGACGAGCCAGGCGCTCGCCATGCGGTCGATGAGAACCCCGCGGCGCGTCACCCAGGTGCGGCCGCGGAAGGAGGGGGCCGGTAGCGGCTTGGTGGCCGAGGGCTCTGGCGCCGACGTCAGCCGGGCCAGGGCTTGTTGGGCCATGGCGCGTGCCGGAACCCCAAGCTGATCGACCGCCTTGAGACGAGCCAGGCGGCCGGCCAGAGCCCGCAGCGTGCGCGCCGCTACCGGCGGGTGCAGGCGCTCGGCGGCGCGGGCGATGGCCAGGTACTCGGCTTCCCAGGCTTTGAAGAAGAGTGCGGCGATGTCCTCGTCGGAACGGCCGGCCACGAAGCGCGCCTGGCAGAGCGCGGCTTCCCCGCCCTCGCGGGCCACGTCCTTGATGAGCTTCTCGAGCGCCGTGGTGGCCGAGTCGCTGTGCGGGAGGACATAGACGGAGTTCTTGATGGGGCGCGCCCCCAGAGCGCGCAGCTGGCGCGAAACCTTGACCCGGAGGTAATCGGGCTTTTGCGGCAGCTGATGAATGAAGAGGAGCCAGGACGAAGCCATGGCATGTAGCGTATCACAGCTGAATCAGCATGTCATAGTAAATGATTCAAATGATTCAGCATCGTCTCCCTGCCGGCGCTTGCTACCATCGAGCCCTGGCTTCGGGGGAGTCATGATCGGCCACAGGGTTTCGCATTACCGAATCGAGAGCCGCCTGGGTCGCGGGGGCATGGGCGAGGTGTACTTGGCGCGCGATCTGGCGCTCGGGCGCCTCGCGGCCTTGAAGCTCCTGCCCGAGACCTTCGACGCCGGCCTTCGCCGCCGCCTCGTGCGCGAGGCCGACGCCGCGCGCCGCCTGCAGCATCCGGGCATCGCCACCTATTTCGAGGGCGGCGAGGTCGACGGTACCGCTTTCGTGGCCACCGAGTACGTCGAAGGCGAGACCCTGCGCAGCCGGCTCGCCCGCGGGGCCCTGGCGCCTGCCGATGCGCTGCCCCTCGCCTCGGGCCTCCTCGAAGCGCTGTGTCACGCGCACGCCGCCGGCATCATCCATCGCGATATCAAGCCCGAGAACATCATGGTCACCGGCGCCACCACGGCCAAGCTGCTCGACTTCGGCCTGGCGCGCCGCATGGGGGGAGAGGAGGACCGCCCGGCCCCTACGATCTCGCTCGCCACCGAGCCCGGCTCGGCCGTGGGCACGCTCGGCTACATGGCGCCCGAGCAATTGCGCGGCGGCGTGGCCGATCAGCGCTCCGATCTCTTCGCGCTCGGCGCCGTGCTCTACGAGATGCTGGCGGGGCGCGCGGCCTTCGCGGGCGAGAGCGGGGCCGAGCGCATGGCGGCCACACTCTTCGCCGAGGCGCCGCCCTTGCCGCGCGCCGACGGCGATCTGCAGGCCATCGTGCGCCGCGCTCTGGCGCGCGACCCGGCGCAGCGCTATCCCTCGGCGCCCGAGTTCCTGCGCGATCTCAGGCGTCTCGCCGAGGGCCGCGTGGTGGCCGCATTCCCCGACAGCCTCGCCATCCTCGACTTCGAGAACCGCTCCGGCGATGCCGCCGACGGGTGGATGGGCGCCGGCATCGCCGAGAGTCTCGCCGCCGACCTCAAGCGTTTCGGCGACATCGAGATCGTGCCGCGCCCGCGCGTGGTCAAGGCCGCGGCCATTCCCGACAAGAGGCCGGGCGAGATCGGCGCCCTGCTCGGCTGCCGCTGGGTGCTCTCGGGGAGCTTCCAGAAAATGGGACCGGCGCTGCGCGCGCTCATGGCCATCACCCACGTGCCCACCGACGAGGTGACATCGAGCGAGAAGCTCGACGGTCAGGTCGCCGACCTCTTCGCCATGCAGGACCGCCTCGCCGAGCGCGCCGCCGCCGCGCTGAGCCTGCGCGAGCGCGCTCCCGAGCCCCAAGCCAAGCCGGCCACCACGCTCGGCGCCTACGAGTGCTGCACGCGCGCCCAGGAGCTGTGGATCCGCATGACCAAGGGCAATTTCGATCAGGCCGAAGATCTGTTCGAGGAAGCCGTGCGGCTCGAGCCCTCGTATGCCGACGCGCTTGCCGGGCTCGCCGCGGTGCACGACATGCGCTTCACGTTCACCACCGATCCGAGCGAGCTCGAGCGCGCGGTCGCCTTTGCGCGCCGCGCCGTGGCGGCCGATCCCGACCACGGCAACGCGCATGTGTGGCTGGCGTACGGGCTCTGGCGCATGGGCAAGATCGACGAAGGCCTCGAAGCGGTGACGCGCGCCGGCGAATTGGATCCGGGCAATGTCTATCCCTTCTATTTCGCGGCTTGCATGCAGCAAGCGAAGGGAAACCCGGCGGCCGCGCTGCCCTTGTATCAAGCGGCCGTCGAGCGCGGCCCCGGCTTCGGCTTCGCCTGGGTGGGCCTCGCGCACACGCACCTCGAGCTGGGGCATGAGAGCGAAGCCGTGTGGAGCTTCGAGCGCGCGCTCGAGATGGAGACGCGCGGCTTTCACGCCACTGCGGGTGCGGCCGGCTATCTCGGCGAGTGCCTGCGCCGCCAGGGCAAGCTCGAGGAAGCGCGCGCCCAGTGTCTCGCCGGGCTCGAGCACGTCGAGCGCACCGACCACATGTATCGCGACACGTTCCGCGCCCTCTGCCTGAACGCGCTCGGGCGCACCGCGCTCGACCAGGGCGACACCGAGGCGGCGCGCACCGCCTTTCGCCAGTGCGAGCTGCACCTGGGCGGCCGCCCGCGCACGCTGGGCGGGGGATTCCTGCTCGCGCAGGCGATGGCCGGACGCGCCGCCACGGAACCCGACCCGGCGCTGCTCGCGGCCGCTTCGCAGGCGCTCGCCACGCGCCACGAGATGGACTGGTCGTGGCTCTGGCTCTGCGAGGAGCGCACGACACGCGACGATCTCCGGAGAGTCGAGGAACTTCTCGCCGGAATGCGCTAGATTCTCCGCTCATGCCCCTCACACCCCAGACCCGGCTCGGCCCCTACGAAATCGTCTCGCCACTTGGCGCGGGCGGGATGGGCGAGGTCTATCGCGCGCGCGACACGCGCCTGGGCCGCGACGTCGCCATCAAGGTGCTGCCCGACCACCTCTCGCGCTCGGCCGACTTCCGTGCCCGCTTCGAGCGCGAAGCCAAGACCATCTCCGGCCTCAACCATCCGCACATCTGCACGGTCCACGACGTCGGCCGCGAGGGCGACACCGAATTCCTGGTCATGGAGCTGATCGAGGGCGAAACCCTGGCGCATCGCCTGGAGCGCGGTCCGCTGCCGGTCACCGACGTGCTGCGCTTGGGCTCGCAGATCGCCGACGCGCTCGACCGCGCGCACCGCGCCGGCGTCGTGCACCGCGACCTCAAGCCCGGCAATGTGATGCTCACGCGCTTGGGCGCCAAGCTCATGGACTTTGGGCTGGCGCGCGAGGCGGACAGCCCCGGCCCGGCCGGTGCCGCGCTCACGGTCACCAAGTCGCAGCCGCTCACCGCCGAGGGCTCGATCGTCGGCACTTTCCAGTACATGGCGCCGGAGCGTCTCGAAGGCAAGGAAGCCGACGCGCGTAGCGACGTGTGGGCGCTGGGCTGCGTGCTCTACGAGATGTCGACCGCCAAGCGCGCCTTCGAGGGCAAGAGCCAGGCGAGCCTCATCTCGTCCATCATGTCGGGCGAGCCGCCGCCCATCATGCAGCTCGTGCCGCTCGCGCCGCCGGCGCTCGACCGCCTGGTGCGCGCGTGCCTGGCGAAGGATCCCGACGAGCGCATCCAGACGGCGCACGACGTGCGCCTGCAGCTGGGCTGGATCGCCGGGGATTCGTCGCAATCCGACATCGCCAAGCTGCCGGCGCAGCGCCGCACGCAGAGCGTGCGCCTGGCGTGGACCGTGGCCGCCATCGCCGTGCTCGCCGGCCTGATCGGCGCGCTCTCGCCTTTGTGGATGCGCGGCGCGCCGCCGCGCGGCCCGCTCATGCGTTTCACCATCGAACCGCCTCCTCATACCACGATCAATCCGCAGGCGGGCAACGTCGCCATTTCCCCCGACGGAAGGCTCGTGACCTTCGGAGCGGCCGACACGAGCGGCAATATTCGGCTCTGGATCCGTCCCATCGACGCGCTCGAAGCCAAGGAGCTTACGGGCACCGACAACGCGGCGCTCCCATTCTGGTCACCCGACAGCCGCTTCATCGGCTTCTTCGCCGACGGCAAGCTCAAGAAGATTCCAGCGGGCGGCGGCGGGGTCGAAGCCTTGTGCGACGCGCCTGACGCTCGCGGGGGCACGTGGAATGGCCACGGCGTGATTCTCTTCGCTCCCATCGCCGCCGGGCCGGTCGAGCGCGTGTCCGATACCGGCGGCGACCCGGTCGTGGTGCAACAGCCCGATTCGGCGAAGCAGGAAACGTCGCTGCGCTTTCCGTCGTTTCTTCCGGACGGCAAGCACTACCTGTTCGTGGGCCTGCCGCCCAAGCGCGGCCAGTTCAACGTGTTCGTGGGGGAGCTGGGATCGCGGTCGCGCACTCTGCTGACCACTTCCGGCGGCCTTCCCATCTACAGCGCGCCCTATCTGATCCTGACCCGCGGCGATCGCCTGATGGCGCAGCGCTTCGATCCGGGCTCGCGCAAGCTCTCGGGGGCTCTCGTTCCTTTCGCGACCGCCCCACAGCTCGTGGGATCGGCCGGGATGGCGGGCATCTCCGTCTCCGACAATGGCACCTTGATCCGCACCTCGCAGGGACTTCAGGACACGCAGCTGCAGTGGCTCGATGCCAACGGGCATCCCGGAGCCGTGGTGCCGTTGCCGCCCGCCAAATACGGAAATCTCGCGATCTCTCCGGACGGGCAGAGAGCCGTGGTCGAGCGCTACAGCGACGCCAATTCCATGGATCTGTGGATGATCGACCTCTCTCGCGGCCTCGCGTCCCGCTTCACCCATCTGCCCTCCGCCCACATCTTCAACGAGACCTGGTCACCGGACGGCAGCAAGATCGCGTTCAATTCCGACGCCGACGGTCCGTACGACATCTATGTGAAGGACGCCAACGGCGAAGGAGAAGAGAGGGTTCTCTACCAGTCGAGCGCGCCGTTCAAGAACATCGACCAGTGGTCGGATGACGGTCGCTACGTGGTGTTCGAGCAGCCCGACCCGAAGACCGGCTGGGACGTGTGGGCGCTGCCGGCCTCGGGCGATGGCAAGCCCTTTCCCGTGGTCCGCTCGCGTTACGGCGAGCAGGGTGGGCGCATCTCGCCCGACGGCAAGTGGATCTCCTTCGTGTCGGACGAATCGGGACGGCCCGAGGTGTACGTGACTTCTTTTCCCACCCCCGGCGCGCGCTACCAGGTTTCCACCGGGGGCGGCGTGTTCTCCGGCTGGTTGCCGGACGGAAAGCGGATCGCGTTCGTGACCCCGGACGGAGTCTCATTCACCTGCGATGTGCAAACGAACCCCACGTTTCGCACCTCCGCCCCTCACCTGTTGTTCAGGGCGAGACCAGACGTCTCGGGGATCGCCCCGACCCGCGATTTGTCGCGCTACATCCAAGTGGTCCCCGCCGGCCATGCTTCGCGGGCCGCCATCACGGTCGAGGTGAACTGGGCGTCTGCGCTGGCGAAGAATTGACCTGAGCTCCGAAAGTCACCTGATTGAAGCCGTAGGCTCCATTTGTTCTCATGATGGGCAAAGGCCCCCGTTCATGTTCCCGCACTTGAAGGAGAGCGAAATGGCGAGACGGTGGAAGTGGGAGCGGATCCTGCTCGCGTGCGCCCTGGGTTGGTCGCTGGTGCTCGTCGGCATGCCGGCGATCGCCGAGGACAAGGACAAGGCCAAGGACGAGCAAGGCGAGAAGACGCACGCCGATCGCGTGCTCAAGGCGCGCGACGTCTATCTCGAATTCGTGAACTCCAAGGATCACAAAGTGCCGCAGGGGCTGCGCGACAAGGCCAAGGCCATCGCCGTGTTCCCCAAGGTGACCAAAGCAGCGCTCGGCTTCGGCGGCCGCTACGGCAAGGGCGTGATCAGCTATCGCGGCGCCAACGGCTGGAGCCCGCCCGCGTTCCTCACCATGACGGGCGGCAGCTGGGGCCTGCAGATCGGTGTCGAGTCGGCGGACGTGATCCTCTATTTCATGACCGACGAGAGCGTGCACTCGCTCCTCAGCAGCAAGTTCACGCTCGGCGGCAAGGCCGGCGTCGCCGCCGGTCCGTTCGGCCGCACGGCGGAAGCCGACACCGACATCAAGCTCAACGCCGAGATCTATTCGTACGCGCGCTCGAAGGGCTTGTTCGCCGGCGTGTCGCTCGAAGGCGCGCGCGTCGCGCCCGACGATGAGAGCGCCACGGCGTTCTATGGCAAGGCGGTGACCCCGGACGCGATCTTGTTCCGCGGCGAGGTCCCGTCCCATCCAGCGGCCGCGGGCGCCTTCGTCCAAGTGCTTCCCTGAGCCCAGCGAGAGCGAGGGGGAGGATCGCGAGATCCTCCCCTTTTCGTTTTCAGCCTCGCTTCACGAAAGCGGCGCGCCGCCGCGCATCGTCGAAGCGCACGCGAAACGGGCTGAAGCAATCCTGCCCGAGATGGACGCTCGAGGCGGCCCGAATCGTGCTTGGTTGCGTGAGGAGCGACCGGAGCCCCCGCGTGTGGACCCTGGGCCGGGCGTGACCGCGCGTGCGCGATTGCAAAACGCACGCCCGGGTGCGCATCCGGGGCTTACGGTCCGGCCGGGCTGGTGGTCAAGCGCAGCCGGAAAACGGTATGATTGACAGGCTCCGGCGGGTCAGCCGGAGGATTCGGAGGCAGGGGTTATGCGCTGGATGAAATCGGAAAGCGGCCAGTCGATCGTCGAGTTCGCTCTCGTTCTCCCCATGCTGCTTGTCGTGTGCATCGGCATGGCGGAGCTGGGCCGCGCCACCTGGGCGTGGAACATGGCGCAGATGGCGGCCGCCGAAGGCGCCCGCCGCGCCATCGTGATCGGCTCGCAAGAGCTTCCCAACGGCAACACCGTCTACGCGTGGAAAGACAGTGTCGACGCGGGCGTGAAGAGCATTCTCTACGGTCGCGACCAGAAGACGGAAAACATGCTGGCAAGCGGCGTCACGATCACGAAGACCCTCAACAAGGCGGACATCCCTTACGTCTTGAGCGTGGATGTCGGCGTCCCGGTTCAGCTGATCATCTATTGGGGACCGAAAGGCAGTGGGACGTACACGATCCACGGTCGCGCCAGCATGCCGGTGCAGCCCGCTTTCTCCGACGGCTAGACCGGCGGTCTTGCACTCG
>DASYSL010000043.1:0-8882 GCA_036003365.1 Candidatus Eiseniibacteriota bacterium | reverse complement strand
GGAGATGTGCTCGACCACCGAGAGATCGTGAGCCACGAACAGGTAGGTGAGCCCGAGCCGCTCCTGCAAGTCCTGGAGCAGATTCAGTATCTGCGCCTGAATGGAAACGTCCAACGCCGACACTGGCTCGTCGGCCACGATGAGCTTGGGATTGACCGCCAGTGCCCGCGCCACGCCGATCCTCTGGCGTTGGCCGCCCGAGAACTCGTGCGGATAGCGGCGCGCGTGGTCGGGCGAGAGCCCGACGAAGCGCAAGAGCTCGGCCACGTTCTCGCGCGCTTCCTTGCGGTTCGCGGTTTTGTGGATGGCGAACGCCTCGCCAATGATCGAGCCCACGGTGAGGCGCGGATTCAGCGACGAATACGGATCCTGGAAGATGATCTGCATCTGGCGGCGCAGCGCCCGCAGATCCGACTTGGGCATGCCGACGATCTCCTGCCCTTCGAACTTCACCGAGCCCGACGTCGGCTCGATGAGCCGCAGGATCGACCGGCCCGTCGTGGTCTTGCCGCAGCCCGACTCCCCCACCAGCCCGAGCACCTCGCCGCGCGCCAGCGAGAACGACACGCCGTCGACCGCGCGCACCTGGCCGACGACGCGCGACAGCAAGCCTTTGCGAATCGGGAAATGCTTGACCAGGTCCGTGACCTCGAGCAGCGGCGGCTCCTTGCCCGCTCCCGTCACCGGCTCGGCGCTCACGAGGCCTCCGTGCGCTCGGCGATGCGGCCCGGGAAGGGCGACACGCGGCCGGCGCGCACCTCGTTGGCGCGAATGCAGCGCACGAGGTGTCCGGGGTCGTATTCCAGAAGCTCGGGCTCGACCTTCGCGCACTCGTCGATGGCCAGGTGGCAGCGCGGATGGAACGTGCATCCGGCCGGGAAGTCCACCGGATTGGGCACCGCCCCGGGGATCACGCGCAGGCGCTCGACGTCCTCGCCAAGCTTGGGAATCGAGGCCAGCAGGCCGCCCGTGTAGGGATGGGTCGTGCGGTCGAACAAGGTCTGCACGTCGGCGTATTCCTGGATCTGGCCCCCGTACATCACGGCCACGTGGTCGGCCACTTCCGCCACCACGCCGAGATCGTGCGTGATCATGATGATGGCCATGCCGAGCTCGGCCTGCAGGCGCTCGAGCAATTCCAGAATCTGCGCCTGGATGGTGACGTCGAGCGCGGTCGTCGGCTCGTCGGCGATGAGCACGCTCGGGTGGCACGACAGCGCCATGGCGATCATGACGCGCTGGCGCATGCCGCCCGAGAGCTGGTGCGGATACTCGTCGACCCGTTGCTCGGGCAGCGGAATGCCGACCAGCTTCAGCATCTCGATGGCGCGCGAGCGCGCCTCGCGCCGCGATACCCCCTGATGGAGCCGGATCGCCTCCATGATCTGGTCGCCGCAGGTATACACCGGGTTCAGCGACGTCATGGGCTCCTGGAAGATCATGGAAATTTCGTTGCCGCGGATCTTGCGCATCTCGGGCTCGCTCGCGGTGACGAGGTCCTTGCCCTTGTAGAGGATCTGGCCGCCCACGATCCGGCCCGGCGGGCTCGGAATGAGGCGCAGGATGCTGAGCGCGGTGACCGACTTGCCGCAGCCCGACTCCCCCACCACGCCCAGCGTCTCGCCCGGGAAGACCTGGAAGCTCACCCCGTTCACGGCCTTCACCACGCCGTCGTCGGTGAAGAAGTGGGTGCGCAGATCGCGCACCTCGAGCACCGGCTGGACGCCTGCCGGCGCTCCTGCGCGCGGGCCCGCCTCGGTTCGCGTTTCGCTCACCCGCCCTTCCCTCCTTGGATCTTGCGCGGGTTCAGGGCGTCCGACAGCCCGTCCCCCAGGAAATTGAAGGCCAGCACCGTGAGGAAGATGAGATAGCCGGGCGCGAGAATCCAGGGAAACGACATCAGCACGCGCACGCTCTGGGCGGCCGTCAGCATGTTCCCCCACGACGCCGTCGGCTCCTGGATGCCCACGCCCAGGAACGACAGGAAGACCTCGCCCAGAATGTACCCCGGAACGCTCACCGTCGCGGCCACGATCAGAAACGACAGCGTGTTGGGGATGATGTGCCGGAGCAGCACGCGGAACGTCCCCGCCCCCAGCGCCTTGGCCGCCGTCACGTACTCGAACTCGCGCAGCGACAGCACGAGCCCGCGCACGATGCGCGCCAGCGTGGCCCAGCCGATGAAGGAGAGAATGACCACGATGAGGAAGTATTTCCGGTCGGAGGGCATCTCGGGCGGCAGGATCGCGGCCAGGGCCACGATCAAATAGAGCACCGGAATCGAGAGCAGGATCTCGGTGACCCGCATGGTGCCCTCGTCGATCCAGCCGCCGAAATAGCCCGAGAGCCCGCCCACGAGAATGCCGATCGAAAACGAGATCGCGATCCCCACCAACCCGATGGAGAGCGAGATGCGGGCGCCGTAGAGAAGCCGCGACAGCACGTCGCGGCCGAACTGGTCGGTGCCGACGAGGTGGATGCCGCCGGGCGCGTCGACGCCGAAGAGGTGCACGCTCGCGGGCACGAGGCCGAGGATGCGGTAGGGCCGGCCGCTGACGAAGAAGCGAACCGGATAACGATGCGCTTGATCCTCGGCATAGCGGTTGCGCACCGGATCGACGAGCTTCGTGCCGTACACGAAGGGCCCGCCGGAGGCGAGGCGCACCCTTTGCGGCGGCAGATAGCCGAGATCGCGGTTCTGCTCGATCATGGAGTAGGGAGCGAGAAAGTCGGCAAAGATGGCGGAGCCGTAGAAGAAGACGAGCACCGCCGCCCCGAGCAGAGCCATCGGGCTCTTGCGGAACTCCTTCCAGAAGATCTGCCAGGGGCTACGGGCGACGGACATCAATCGTACCGGATGCGCGGATCGACCACGGCGAGCAGCACGTCGGCGACCAGGTTGCCGAGCACGAGCAGCGTCGAGGCGAGCATGACCGAGCCCATCACCAAATAGAGGTCCTGCTTGCGCAGCGCCTCCAGCGTGAGGGCGCCGAGTCCCGGCCAGCCCATCACCACCTCGACCACGAACGAGCCCGAGAGCAGGGCCGCGAGCGTGAGGCCGAAGAGGGTGATCAAGGGATTGAGCGCGTTGCGCACCGCATGTTTCCAGATCACCTGGCGCTCGGGCAGGCCTTTGGCGCGGGCCGTGTTCACGTACTCGAGGCGCAGCACGTCGAGGAGATTGGCGCGCATCTGGCGCATGCGGCTCGCCATGGGGATGGTGCCGAGGACGATGGCCGGCAACACCAGGTGGTGCGCGATGTCGAGCGCCTTCCCCAACGGGGTCAGGTCGTCATAGTCGAGCGAGTGCATGCCGCCGATGGGGAACCACCCGGTCTTGGCGGCCAGCAAAAGCAGCAAGAGCGCGAAGAAGACCTCGGGAATGGAGAGCCCGAAGGACGCAATGAGCGAGGCCGTTTTGTCCCACCACGAATATTGTCGGACGGCCGCCAGAATGCCGAGCGGGATGGCCAGACACCAGGTGATCAGTGCCGCGGCCAGGGCCAGGATCAGCGTGTTGCCGAGGCGCGGCGCCATGATCGAGAACACCGGCTGGCGATAGGAGAACGACTCCCCGAAGTCGGCGTGGAGGACGACGTTGCCGAGCCAGCGCTCGTAGCGCACGTACCACGGCTTGTCGAGCGCGAAGCGCTTGGCCATCGACTCGACCAGCTCGGGCGGAATCGCGTCGTTGGCGCGGATGGTGTCGAGGAAGTCGCCGGGCGCCAGCTCCATGACGCCGAACGACAGCAACGAGATCCCGAAGAGCAGCGGGATCATGTTGAGGAAGCGGCGGAGCAGGAAGGTGCGCACGGTGGCCGGGGCTCAGGTTTCGCCGATCAGCGCGACGCCACCTGCCCCGCCCCCTTGTCCTCGTACAGCTCTTCGATGTTGTACATGACGTGGAGCCGCAACACCGACGGCCGCACGCCCTTGACCCGGTTACGGACCGCGACCATGAGCGGCTCGCGCGCCAGACCGACGGTGAACTGCTGCTCCCCGAGGATCTCCTGCACCTTGTCGAAGGCGGCCTTGCGCTTGGTCGAGTCGGGCTCCTGCACGACCACGTCCATGAGCTTGTCGATCTGCGCTTCGGCCGGCGTGCCCGGCGTCTTCTGCTGCGGCCACCATTGGTGCGTGAGGCCGGTCGAGCGATAGACGTTCTGCGACAGCGCCGGGTCGGGCGGCACGCCGCCGGTGAGCCCGAGGATGATGGAGTCGTACTTGTGGTCGTCACGGATGTGGCTGATCAGCGTGTTGAACTCGATGGGCTGGAAGATGCAGGAGATACCGACCTTGGCGAAGCAGTCCTTGGCCACCTGGCCCAGGTTCTTGCGGATGGTGTTCTCGCTGTTCGTGTAGAGCACGAACTCGACCTTGTGGCCCTGGGCGTCCTCGCGGATGCCGTCACCGTTTCGGTCCTTGAGGCCCATCTGGTCGAGCAGCGTCTTGGCCTGCTCGGGGTCGTACTCGAACTTGGGCACGTTGGGGTCGTACCAGCGCTTGTTGGCGGTGGTGATGAGCCCGTACTGCGGGTAGCCGCTGCCCTGGAGCGCGGTCTTGATCATGCCCTCGCGGTCCATCGCGTGCGATGCCGCCCGGCGGAAGCGCACGTCCTTGAACCACGCCAGCTTGTAGGGCTCGAGAAACGGCTTGCCGCTCGCGTCTTTGCCCGGGTTCAAGTTGAACCACAGGAAGTTGGTGGCGATGTCGGGCCCGAGATTGGTCAGCGTGAAGTTGCCCTTCTTCTGATCGTCCTGCAATGAAGGCGCGTCTTCGGGACGCACCGGGTCCTGAATGTCGGAATCGCCCGACTGGAATTTCAGGTACGACGCGTTGTAGTCGGGGCAGGCCACGAACACGACGGTGTCGAAGTAGGGCAGCCGCTGGTGGTTCTGATCGATCTTCCAGTAGTGCGGATTGCGCTTGAGCGTGCAGCTCTCGCCGGGACGGAACTCGGTGACGCGATACGGTCCGGTGCCGACGATGCTATCGGGCGACGTGGTGATGCCGAGCATCTGCTCGAAGCGACCGGCGTTGTAAGCGGCCTCGAGCTTGTGGCGGGGCACGATGTAGACCGAGCCGATGACCTCGAGCACGGGCCCGAAGGGCGCCGGCAGCGTGACCTTCAAGGTGAGCGAGTCGACCTTCTCCCATACCCAAGGCTTGCCTTCGGACTTGATCAGCTCGCGCACCGCGGCATTGATCTTCTCGTCGTAGACGACCTTCGAGGTGAAGAGGACGTCGTCGACGTCGAAGGGTTCGCCGTCCGACCAGCGCACGCCCTTGCGCAGGTGGAACGTCCACACGCGGCCGTCGTCGCTGCGCTCCCAGCTCTCCGCCAGGCCGGGCTTGAGCTGCTGCGTGCCGTTGTCGAATTCGACCAGGCCCGAGTACACGGGGCCGTCGAGAATGTCAGTCGAGGACGTCTCGTTGGCGATGATCGGATTGAAAGTCTTGGGCTCGCTGATGGTGGCGTAGACGAGCCGACCGCCGTGATGGCCGGTCACCGGCACCACGTCCGCCCCTTCGGGAAGCGGATTGGGATCCTGGAACTTGGCGTTCGAGACGTTCTTCCCGCCGCATCCGCCGGCGAGGACCACGGCGAGCGCGAGGGGTGCAGCGAGCCGGGCCCAGCGGGGCAAGCCAACCCGAATCATCGAGGGTTCCTCCGAGTGAGTGCGACGGCGCTCCGGGCGCAGGCGCGAAAGGCCCTGGCATCGTAGAAACCGCCTCCAGGAGTGTCAAATATAAAGGACGTCTAGAGTTCCGCCGCCTGCCAAGCGCGGCGCAAAGCCTGTGCGAAGCACCCGAAGGTGGCGGCGGCACCCCCCACTTCGAGCGCGGTGACCGTGCCGGCGGCGAGGCTCTCGCGCGCGGCGCGCTTGCTCCCGGCGTCGCCCGCCAGGAAATCGCCCAGCCGCTCGTGCCCGGGTCCCGCCAGGATGGTGCCCTGGGTGAGGAGTGCCCGGCTCAACCGCCGCTGCGCGAGCCCGGCGAGCTTCCTGCCCCCCACCGTGATCTCGTGACCCAGGGCGCGGTCGAAGCACGCTTGCGCCGCGCCCCTCTCCCGCAATCCAAGCGTAGCGGCCGCCGCTTCGGGATCGGTGCGCACGCCGGCCGACCCAAGTGCGGTGCGCACGATCCCCGCCAGGACCCCAAGCGAATCGCGCAGGCTGCCGCCCAGGCGCGGATCATCGATGGGAACCGCGGCCGCGAAGGTCCACTCGTCGACGTGCAGGATGGCGCGCCCTCCCGTGGGGCGGCGCACCACCGGGATGCCCGCGGCGCGCACCGCCGTCTCATCGAGCACGCGCTCTTCGCGCTGCGCGTAGCCGAGCGAGATCGTCGGCTCGGCCCAGCGATAGAGAAAGAGCGAAGGCCCGAGCGACGGGTCGCCCTCGAGCTTCAGCAGATGCGCGAGATCGCGCTCCATGAGAAAGAGCCCGTCGCCCGGCGCCTCGTCGGCGTGAAAGGCTTGCCACTCCTCGAGGGTCGGCGAGGAGAGTGCCGAGGTCAGAAGCGCGCCACTCCGAGCCATGGGTCGAGGAGGAATTGGAAGCGCCCGATGAGCAGCGAGACACGCGCCATGACCGTGAATCCGTACGCGGCCCCGAACGAGATCATGAGGAACCAGACGCCGAGCTGGGCCGCGTTCTTGATGGCGCCCTTGTGCTCGGTGGAGAAGAAGAAGAAGACGAGCGTCGAGATGATGCCGGCGATGAACAGGATGTTGTCGATCGAGACGCCGATGTGGCCGGGCACCCAGAGCGGCAGCAGCGAGGCGTGGAACTGCTCCACGAGATCGCCCTGCGCGAAGCCTGTGGTCTTGATGCCGGCGTAGGCGCCGATGATGATGGCCAAGGACCAGCGTGAGAGCCAGCCCGCCTTGGGCACGAAGCGGCTGAACAGGAGCAAGCCCAGGATGCCGGGAATGATCATGATCGGGCGCGAGCCGTTCATCACCGGCTTCACGCACTGCGGATAGATCACCGCCCACCACTCCTGCGCCACGTAGTAGCCGGCCGAGATGCCCACGAAGAGGTGCTCGGCCAGCTTGTAGAACGGGTTGTCCTTGTAGAGGAACGAGAAGATGAAGAGCGTGAGGAGGGCGGCGATCCACACCCCCAGCCCGTCGAAGCTCAGCGGATTGGCAATGTGCACGGCGGTCTCCTAGCGCTCGCCCTGGCGGCGGGCGGCCCAGTGGGCGAGGTTGCCCATCAGGATGCAGAGCATGATGAGCAGGTGGACACTCGACTGCGCATCCATGCCCTTGGTCGCGGACCCCGTGATGCCGGTCATCTTCTCGTACTCGGCCGCGCCCGCCATGCCGCCGAGCAGCCCGAGGAGCTGATTCGATTGCAGGTAGGCGTAATACTCGGGCGCCGAAACCGCCGTGCAGCCCGAGATAATCTTCAGATTGAATCTCCGCGACGCCTGCTGCACCCACTCCTTGGTGCCCGGATAGCCGGCCGAGATGTTGACCAGGAGCTTCACGCTCGACAGGTTGGTCACCTTGTTCATGAGCGGAAGCTGGGTCACCGGCGTGCCGCGGAAGTCGGAGGCGAAGGTGCCGGGAATCGAGTTCCCCATGGCGAGGATCACCGCCTCGCGCCCTTCCTTGAAGCCCAGGTTCACGTAGTCGACGCCGTACTGATAATGAAACTGATCGCGCGCCACCTGGTTGAAGCCCTGCTCGAGCAGCGGCGGACCGCCGGGCCACAGGCAGTCGCCCACGATCTTCACCTTGTGGCGGCAGAGCTGGGTGAGCGACGAGCGGAGCATGGGCCCGAGCTCGGGACCCGACGCCGGGTCGTAATCGGCCGACAGGAGGACGATGTCGCCCGGCTTGAGCTTCTCGATCTCCTCGTAGTACTCGACGGCCCGCGCCGTGGGCGCGATCGGCAGCTTGAGCGGGAAGAGAAGCGGGATCATGACCAGCACCCACACGGCGACGAAGATCCAGCGCCGGTCGAGGCCGCGCAGCCGCGCGAACCAGGCGGCCACGGCGGGCACGCGCAGCAAAAAGGCGAGGATGCCGGCGACGACCGCGAGGACGACGAGGAAGACGATCAGCGAGGCCACGTCAGCGGCCCTCCCCGCGCGAGAACGACCCCTCGATGCCCATGATGATGCGTAGCCCGGTCGACATGACGCCCAGGGCCGCACCCATGAGGATGGCCCGCTTGGCCGAGTTCTGCGGGTTCTCCATGATCCAGTCCGAGATCTGCGGCAGCTGCACGCCGTTGGGCCAGTTCTTGGAGATGGCGAGGCCGATGGGCACGCGGCCGATCATGACGAAGAGCGCGGCGATGGCGAGGAGGGCCGCTTCCACGTTGCGGATGCGGAAGGCGCGGAACGCCGCCGAGGCGATGTAGAAGGCGAGCAGCGCGAACATGGTCGCCTGCATCGAGGCGTAGAACGTGTTGTACATCCACGAGAACTTGGTCTCGGGATCGAGGTAGTGCTCCCCTTCCACCAGCCCAATGCCGATCATGGCGAACATGGAGAGCAGCAGCACGGCCTTGTACGGCCAGTCCTTGCCGCGGCGCACGATGATCTCGCCGTTGAACTGGAGCAGGTTGGCCGCCCCCAGCACGATGGCGAAGGCCACCACGATGATCACCGCATCTTCGAAGAAGTGGCCCGGGCCCGAGATGATCGGGTTGGGAACGAAGAAATAGAGCAGCATCACGAGCCCAATGGCCGCTGTGAGCAAGAGGGGCACTTGTCGCTGCACTCTGCTTCCTCCCTACTGCGTCGTGAACCAGCTCTTGAAGGTCGATTCGACCGAGAGATCGACGGTCGGATGCGTCAGGTGGTACGAGGTCTCGACGACCCCTCCCAGAAGCAAGAGGACGATGATCACGACCTTCATGAAG
>DASYSL010000042.1:0-35970 GCA_036003365.1 Candidatus Eiseniibacteriota bacterium | reverse complement strand
GTACGTGGCTTCGAGATCGCCGCGGTGCAGCCAGTGGCTCGCGTTGTCGCCCGCCTTGGTGTCGAGCCACACGATCGAGTACTCGCCACGGAGCAGCGGGTAGTTGTGCCGCATCCACATCAGGATCACGTCGGTGCCGAGTCCGGGACCGTAATCGTAGGTGCGCTGCGTCAGGCCCACATGCTCGGAGTTCACGGCGCCGAGGAGAATGCCCTGGGCGCCCACGATGGTGGACAGGCTCGACTGATCGGTCTTCTTCCAGCGCTTGAGCCAGCGCGCCTGCACGCTCTGGCCACCGTACTGGTAGGCGGCGTTGTCGAAGAAGTCGAAGCACTGGGTGAGCATGTACTTGTGCATCACCGGCTTCTCTTCGGTGTGTCCGAGCTCCACGATGGCGCCCTCGCCACGCACGCCGTTCAGGAAGCCGGAATCGGCGCTGGCCGCCTCGATGCGGAAGGAATAGGTCTCGAACGGCTTCTTGATCTCGTTGAACGGATCGCCGTAGAGAATGCGCAGGTCGGTGACGCTGCCGGTCTGCTCGGAGCCGAAGCGGAAGTTCTCGTCGCCGCGCGAGCGCGCGCCGAAGCGCAGCCACACGGAGAGCCCGTTCGGGTCGCGCTCCTGCGGGTTGGCGTAGACGCGTCCGATCTCGCCCCGGAACAGCCGGTTGAAACCGCCCACCGGATCGACGAGGAAGCCGGCGGTCTCGAGCCAGACCCGGCGCGCTCCGGTCGCCCGGTTATCGCGAATCGTCGCCGCCGTGCGGTGGAAGATCTCGCCGATCGCGATGCCACCCACGGTGGTGTTGATGAAGTCGTTGAACGAAGGTCGATTCACCTCGCCCGCGTACTCCCAGGTGAGGCTGCCCACGGCTGCCAGCGGCATGGACTCGTAATAGCTGAGACCGTTCGAGCGGCCGGCATTGAAAGCGATGTTGCCGTGATAGGGATGCGCGAACTGGTTCGTGCTGAAATGGTTGTCGTCCCACTCG
This sequence comes from Candidatus Eiseniibacteriota bacterium, assembly GCA_036003365.1. Classification (GTDB taxonomy): domain Bacteria; phylum Eisenbacteria; class RBG-16-71-46; order RBG-16-71-46; family DASYSL01; genus DASYSL01. The sequence continues at coordinate 34,979 of DASYSL010000042.1, read as the reverse complement.
AAGCTTTCCTGGATGTTGTTCCAAACCGACTCCCAGGTGACCTTGAATTCCTCCGGGTGCGCGTGCGTGGCCTGATCGAAAAGATTCACGATCACGTTGGCGCCAAGAGCCTCGGTGACGGCGAGGGGAACGCTGCGCACCGGGACCGAATAGCCGGCCGTGTCGGGCGGAGCGTCGGCGGCGAAGCCCGGAGCGGGTGCGCTCAGGATCGCAACGGAAGAAAAGGCAAGCGAGAGCATCATCGCAGGGGCACGCACGGCTCGGGAGTATCGGCAGGCCCCGGCGAAGTGTCAAGAAGAGCTTCGCGGTTGAAGGGATTCTCAGCGCCGGAGCGCGCTCAGCTTCGCTCGGCGGCGCTCCTCAGTCCCGCGATGTCGAGTTTCTTCATCTGAAGCAGCGCTTGCATGACGGCGTTCGCCTTCTTGGGATCCTTGTCGCTCATGAGCTCGCTGAGGACGGTGGGTACCACCTGCCACGAGAGCCCAAACTTGTCCTTGAGCCAGCCGCACTGGCTTTCCTGGCCGCCCTGCGATGTCAGATTCGACCAGTAGTAATCGATTTCTTCCTGATCCTCGCAGTGGATGACGAAGGAGATCGCTTCGGTGAACTTGAACTGCGGACCGCCGTTCAAGGCCATGAAGCGCTGCCCGTTGATCTCGAACTCACCCACCATGACCTGGCCCTTCGGCCCCGGGCCGGCATCGCCGTAGCGCGAGACTCGCACGATTTTCGAGTGCTTGAAGATCGACGTGTAGAAGTCCATGGCTGCTTCGGCGTCCTGGTCGAACCAGAGAAACGGCGTGATTCCTTTCATGTGAGATCCTTTCCAGTAGGTCTCGGGGCGATCGTCTCGGGGCGCTCCTTCGAGTTTTTTCAAGCTAGCGCGGTCGGGCGCACGGCGTCTAGGCTCGCCGCATGAACGCTCTCCGAGCCTTGCTCGCGCTGGCTCTTCTCCTCGTGTCCTCGGCCGCGGGCGCCGCCACGGCGCCCTTCCTCACCAAGCCCAAGCTCGTGGCCATCGAGAAGCTGATCCATGCCGCCCTCGATAGCACGGGAGCGCCCGGGTGCTCGTGGGCGATCGGCCACGGTGGACAGGTCGTGTGGTCGAAGGGCTTTGGCTACGCCGATCTCGAGAACCAGGCGCCGGCCGAGGGCAACACCGCCTACCGCACCGCCTCGATCGGCAAATCGATGACGGCCACGGCGGCGTACAAGCTTCACGAGGAAGGCAAGCTCGATCTCTCGGCCACGGTGCAGAAGTATTGTCGGAGCTTTCCCGAGAAGCCGTGGCCGATCACGGTCCAGAACCTGATCGATCACACGAGCGGCATCCGCCATTACGAAGGCCCCACTGCGGCGGCCGAGGGCTACATCACGCGCCACTACGATCACGTGAGCGACGCACTCGCCATCTTCGCCGGCGACTCGCTCGTCATGCGCCCCGGCAGCGACTGGCACTACACGACCTGGGGTTACGTGCTCCTGGGCTCGGTGCTCGAGGGCGCGTCGCACGAGGAGTACAAGGCGCTCATGCGCCGGCTCATCTTCCAGCCCGCCGGCATGGCCGACACGCGCGACGACGATCCGCGTGTCGTCATTCCGCACCGCGCGCGCGGCTACATCGTCGAAGATGGCGTGCTGCGCAACTCCCCCTGGGCCGACATGAGCAGCAAGCTGCCCGCCGGCGGCTGGATCACCACCGCGCCCGATCTCGTGCGCTACATGAATGCCTGGATGACGGGCCAGCTCGTCTCGCGCGCCGACATGGACTTCATGTTGACCGCCTGCAAGCTGAACGACGGCAGCACCGTGGACAACTTCGGCCACGGTTGGTTCATCGACGACTACCATGGGATGAAAGCGGGCACGTACGGCGGCGGCACCGCCCAGGTCTCGGCGGTCGTGTTCTTCGTGCCCGAGCGCGATCTTGCGATCGCGGGCATGTTCAACCTCGAGAACATCCCGGGCGGCAAGCGCATCGCGCTCGCCGAGCGCATCGCCGACGTCCTCCTCGACCAGAAGACGCCCAACCCGGATCACTTCACGCCGCGGTGACCTTCACTCTGGTCGCGATCGCGGCCTTCGTGGCGGCGGTCATCGCCTCGGTCACCGGGTTCGGCATCGGCAGCCTGCTCACGCCCATCCTCGCCCTCTCTCTTGGCACCAAGCTCGCGGTCGCCGTGGTCTCGATTCCCCATTTCGTCGGCACGGCGCAGCGCTTCTTCCTGCTGCGCCGCTACGTCGACCGCCGCGTGGTCGTGCGCTTCGGCCTCGCGAGTGCGGCGGGCGGGCTGGCGGGCGCGCTCCTGCACGCGCGCGCCACGAGCCAGGCGCTTTCGGTGGTGTTCGGCGTTCTCCTGCTCCTCGCCGGCCTGAGCGAGCTGACGGGCTGGATGACGCGCGTGCGCTGGAGCCATCGTGCGGCGTGGGTGGCGGGCGCGCTTTCGGGCGCGCTCGGCGGGCTCGTGGGCAACCAGGGTGGGATCCGCTCGGCGGCCATGCTCGGCTTCGAGGTGCCCAGGCAGTCCTTCGTCTCCACCGCGACGGCGATCGGCCTGTGCGTCGACGTGGCGCGGGTTCCGGTCTATCTCGCCACGCAAGGAGCCGACATCGCGAGGGCCTGGCGGCCACTGGTCGTGGCCGTGGTCGCCGTGGTGATCGGCACGGCGCTCGGCGCGCGCCTCTTGCGCCGGGTCCCCGAGCGGATCTTCCGGCGCATGGTCGCCGTGCTGCTCATCCTTCTCGGCGTGTGGATGATCGTGAGCAAGGGCGGCGCGTGACTCAGCGCGCGAACGGGTGGTGCAATCCGAATCCGATCTTGAACGACTCGTCGTAGTCGAAGCGCGGCGGCTGTCGCCCGATCTCCCCCGTCACGTCGAACGACACGCCCTTTGCCCATTCGTAAGCAACGGTGCCGCGCGCATGGCTGCGCGTGACCGCATCGCTCTCGACCACCCACAGGGTGCCGACCGCGCCCATTTCCCAGTGCGACGGAGACCACGTGGCCTCGAGCCGCGTGTAGGCGCGAAAGAAGGAATCGGTTTCGGGGTCCTCGCTGCCCGAGGCGTCGAACACATTGCCGACGCCGGCGCCGATCCACGGGCGCCAGACGAGCGGCACGGCGGCGCTCCACCGCCGCCCGAGCCCGCGCGGCCCGCCTTCGGGCGTGGCTTCGGCGGAAATCACGCCCTTCTCCACGTCGAACGCGCCGTCGGCCTCGTACTCGGCCGCCACCGTGAGGCCGACCGGATTCAGATCCCAGGTGCCGCGCGCCACCGCGCCGAACACGCGCTCGGACTTGGCTCGCGCCGAGCCTGCCAGCGCGCGCACGCCGCTCTCCCAGAAACCGGACGTGCCCATACCGCCGCGCAAGAGAATCGAGGCATCGATTTCGGAAAGCGTGGGCTCATGATGGGCGCCGACGAGGAAGAGCGTCGCCGGCTGGCCGAGCGAGCGCGCCGACAGATAGGAATGGGCGATCGCCACGTCGAGCGGCTGGGCGTGCGCGGCGCATGCCCAGAACAAGAAGAGCAGCAGCGCGGCCCCGAGCCTCACGCCGCTTCCATGCTCGACCACACGTAATCGATCAGATCGCCCACCGTCTTCACGCGCTCCATGATCAGGAACGCGGAGAGCGATTCGTGCAGGCGTTTCTCGATGGGCTTGCGAAGCCGCATCTTGAACCAATCGTCCCAGCCGAGATCCCCCGAGAAGGTGGCCGAGCGCTTGACGTCCTTGGGCGTGAGATTGTCATCGAGCGCGCACATGATGGCCGCGATCTCCGCGACCACCTGCTCCAGAGACCAGATCTGACCGGCGTCGTCGCGGCGCAGCTCGGATGGCGGCGGCGCGGGCGCTGCGCGCGTATGGCGGCGGGCCGATGTCATGCGCTTCTTCATCGGGGAGCGAGCATGCGCGGCGGCGGGTGGCCCGTCAACCCGGCAAGCGCCCATGTGCTAGGGTCGCGCGCGCATGAATCCCGCGTACACGATCGGCTTTCTCTCTTCTCTGCTGTGGGGCTCGGCGGATTTCCTCGGCGGCATCGGCGCCAAGCGCGCGCCCGCGCCCACGGTCGGGCTCTTCTCGGGCCTGGCGGGTCTCGTGGCCATTCTCGCGGCCATGCCCTTTTTCTCCGGAACGCCCACGCCGCAGGATCTCGCGTGGGGCGCGGCCGCAGGCGCGTGCGGCGCGGCCAGCGTGTCGCTCATGTACCGCGCGCTCGCGCTCGGCCCCATGAGCCTTGCCTCACCGGTCTTCAGCTTGATCGGGCTCTGCGTGCCGGTGCTCTTCGGCCTGGCCTCGGGCGAGCGACCGTCGCCCATCGCATGGATCGGCGTGGCTCTCGCCATGCTGGCCATCCCGCTTCTGGCCATGACCGGCGAGGGCGAGGGCCACTACTCGCGCGCGCACGTGCGCGAGACGCTCATCGTCTCGGTGGCGGCGGGCCTCGTGGTGGGCTGGTTCCTCGTGTGCCTTTCGCGCGTGGGCAGCACGGCCGGCTTGTGGCCCTTGGCCGTGGCGCGCGTGGCGGGGATCGCGGTGCTCGCGGCATGGCTCGCGACGCAGCGTCAGGCGCTCGTGCCCGCCACACCCGCGCGCCTTCCCGCTCTCGCTTCGGGCATCGTCGATTCGTCGGCCAACGTCGCGTTTCTGATCGCCGTGCACCAAGGCCCGCTGGCGCTCATCTCGGCGCTCGTGTCGCTGGCGCCCGCGGCGACGGCGCTCCTGGCGCGCTTCACTCTCGGCGAGCGCTGGACGCGCTGGCAGGCGCTCGGCCTCGCGGTCGCGCTCGCCGCCGGCGTGTGCATCTCCTTGGGCTAGACGCCGACTTCAGCGCCGGAGCGCGGTCTCCACGAGACACTCGATCGGAGAGAGTGGCGCCACTTACCGGCCGAGCCGGGCGCACCGCGACCGGCTGCTCTCGGGGAATGACGGAGCTGCAGGCCGCTAGCTTCGGGCCTGGCGGTTCTTGCGCGTGATCCCGACGAGCATGGCGGCAATGGCGACGCCATAGAAAAAGCCCGTGAGACCATCCTTGGCGTCTTCGGTGAAGTTGGGACCGGCGTGCAGGAAGCGCATGCTCAGGTTGGCGAGGACCAACGCCGTGAGGCCGATCTGGATGAGGACGCGAGGCTGACAGAGGAACGTGCGCAAGGACATGACCGACTCCTTCATTGGGTGAATGAATACCAAAGCATGAGCCCCAGCTTGACCACCACGATGGTGACCAGCACGGCCATGAGATCCCAGTCCCACACGTGATGGAAAAACCAGCGGTACTCGAACAGCGCCCAGGCGCAGACCGCGCCGGCCATGCCGGCGAAACTCGTCGAGCGCCGGCGGTATTCGCGGAAGCGCTCGTCCATGAGGCGGCTGAAAAAGCTCATCGCTGGTTCTCCACGTGGAAGATGTCTTCGAGCGGGCGGCCAAAGACGCGCGCGAAGGCGAGTGCCAGGAGCAGGCTCGGGACGTAGCGCTCGCGCTCGATCGAATTGATGCTCTGGCGCGAAACCCCCACCTCGTCGGCCAGCTCCTGCTGCGTCCAGCCGCGAGTCGCTCGCAGCTCCTTCACTCGGTTGCGGATGACGGGATCCATGACAAGTACGCTTTACATTACCGGGCAGTGGAAAGCGTGTCAAGCTCGCTTTCCATGGCCCCCAAGCATGCGCCGGCCGCACTCTTCGAGGGTCAGGCAGCGGCAGCGCAAGGCCTTCTGGAGAAGCCCCTGCATGGCGCGGGAGCGCTCGATGGAATGGTCCAACTCCCTGATTTTGGCTCCCGCCAGGCGGCGCAGGCGAGCCGAGTAGGGCCGGCCGGCGAAGAGGCCCCGGATCTCCTTGAGGGTGAATCCCGAGGCGATGGCGCCCTGGATGACCACGAGCCGCACGCGCACGTCCTCCCCGTACACGCGGCGGCCGTTCACCCGGCGCGCCGGCGGCAGGAGACCGAGACGCTCGTAGTAGCGGATGGCGGAGGTGGCCAGGCCGGCCTGGGCGGCGACTTCTCCAATGCGCATGCGCCCATCATGCGCTTGACTTGAAGTGCACTTCAAGTTCGAAGCTGGGGCGTAGAAAGGAGGGCGTCATGAAATCTCTCATCGCCTTGCTGCTCCTGGCTTCGATCGCTTCGGTGTCGGCCGCCGGATCCCATCCCCTCGCCTGCAACCTGGGCGCCCTGAGCGCGAGCGAGCGCTCGCGTCACGACAAGCTGGCTCACGCACTCTGGGGCTCGGTCCTCGAGCACCGCGAGCTTCCCAACGGCTACGCCTTCCGCCTGCCCGGCAGCTCGTTGGTATCCACGGCCGAGTGGGTAGCGCTCGAGCACAAGTGCTGTCCCTTCTTCTCCTTCGATCTCACGCAGGAGGAGGAGCGGGGAGCCGTGTGGCTGCGCATCACCGGAACGCCCCAGGTGAAAGCATTCATCGCGGAGGAGCTCCGGCTCTAGCCACGTGGGCCTCCGGCGTATGCGCTGGCGCATGTTCGGGCCGGGCCGGTGAGCCGCGGGGCGAGGGCCCAAGCCCGCCAGTTGTATGCGCTGGCGCATGTTCGGACTCAGGGCGAGCTGCCCCCGGGGGCGAGCTACGGGCGAGCCGCGGACCCAAGCCCACCCGGCGTATGCGCTGGCGCATGTTCGGGTCGGGCGGGCGAGCCGCCGGGCGAGGGCCTAAGCCCACCGAGCGTATGCGCTGGCGCATGTAACAAGAGGGGCCGCCTTGGAAGACGGCCCCTCTTCGGGCAAGCGGGTGATCGGCTGCGATCAGCGCAAGAGCGCGAAGCGGCGCACGATTGTCCTGCCCTCGCTGGAGAGCTCGGCGAAGTAGACGCCGGCGCCGGCGCGGCCGCGGCTCGAGGTTCCGCTCCAGCTCACGCCATGCCAGCCGGAGGATTGCTGGCCGCTGGTCACGACGGCGACTTCACGGCCGTGGACGTCCAGGATGGCCAGGCGCATGGCGGCGTCTCGCGGCAAGCCGTAACGGAAGCTCACGCTGCCGCTCGAGGGATTGGGCTGCACGCCATCAAAGGCGAGCGCGACCAGCGACCTCGTCTGCGCGGCCACGGCGTCGGTGATCTGGAAGAGCGAGTCGCTCACGTCTTCGCCGGTGTTGGCCGAGAGGTCGTGAGCCACCACCTTGACCAGCGCGCTGTCGGTGGGCGGACCGGTGACCGCCCACGAGTAGAGTCCGGTGTTCGCCACGCCATCGACGATGTCTTCGTAGGGCCCGCCGACACCGTTCCTCGACAGCAGCAAGTCGACGACGGTCACACTCTCGTTGTCCGCGGCGGTCCAGGTGATGTCGAGATTGGCGCCCAGGACGACGCTCTCGCCGCCGTTGGGCGCCGTGACCTGCACGGTGGGCGCGCCGATGTCGGTGAACGTGGCCGTGATGTTCTTGTCCGCGTCCATGGTGACCGAGAGCGGACTAGCGTTTCCGGAAGCGTCGCCGCTCCAGCCCGCGAAGGTGTAGCCCGGATCGGGCGTCGCCGTCAGGTCGACGTTCGAGCCGTAATCGTAAGTTGGCTGATTCGGGGCTTTCGTCACCGAGCCGTGACCCACCACGGTCACCGCCAAGGTCTGCTGATCGATGGCGAAGCTGGCATCAATGGTGTGCGATTGCGTGACGTTGGTGAACGGATAGCTGGTGACCGCGCCGACCGACACGCCGTCCACGACGACGTCGGCCACGTGGTAGTGCGCGTCGGGGGTGATGGTGAACGACTGGCTGCCGCCACAGGCCACGTTCACCGCACCCAGGGGCGAGATGGCGCCATTGGGGCCGGCGCTCGCGGTGATCGTCTTCGAGTCGTCGTTCAAGATGGTGGCGGTCACCGTCGAAGGCGCGCCCAGCACGCCATTTTCGACCGACGTCATGCCCACGTTGAAGGTCTCGTTGCCTTCACAGGTGGTGTCGCCGTTCACGGTGACATTGATCGTGGCAGTCAGATTGCCCGGCAAGACCGAGACCGTGTCACTCACGCCCACGTAGTCGTTGTTCGCTGCCATGGCCGTGCCGTCGAGCGTATGGAAATGGACGGTGACCGGCTGCGAGGAAGTCTGCGAGAGGTTCACCGTGAACGGGAACGAGGTCGTTCCACTGTTGCCCTCGTTCAGGCTCGGGCCCGGACTCAACGTCACCGTCGGCAGCGGGGTCAGCGAGACCTTGGCCCAGTACGTCGACCACCTGCTGCTGTTGGTGCCGGTGTTGCCGTCGTTGGTGCCCGTACGGTTCTTGCCATACTCCTGGATGACCCACAGCGCATTGTCGTCGCTCGGATCGACCTGCGCCTGGCTGAAATCACCCCAGCGATTGCGCCCCGTGGCCGTCGAAAACGTCTTGTGGTAGTAGTCCTCGCCCGCCTTGTAGACGAGCGGATCGCGGATCGTGCCCGCGGCGTCGCCGGCCACGTGTACGGAGTACCCGGTTGAGGGATGCTGCGCCGAGGAGAACTGGGTGTAGCCCACCACGAAGTCGCCCGCCGCGTTCACCGCAACGTGCACGTTCGAGTACCACTTGCCGCCGTTGGTCGCGGTGGCGGTGGCGTCGTCGATACGCCCCCCGTCGACCACGGTGCCGCCGGGCGTCGTGAGCTTGGTCCACTGCGCGGCCGTGTGGGTGAGGCCGGTCGAGGGCAGACCCACGGTCTGCGCGTAATAGATGTTGCCGTTCCGGAACACGGGCGCGGAGCGGATCTGCGCATCCTGAGCCTCGATCGGGCACGGAGTCGTCCCGCAAGCGCTGGTGCCCGAGTTGGGCGCCGACTGCGGCATGATGTTGCCGCTCGGCTGCACCCAGCCGCCGCCGGCGCGCGTGAGCGTGCCCCCCGCCGTATACACCGGAGCCGCAGACGTTCCGGTGATCTTGTCGACGGCGTATGTCGCGCCGGCACTGCTCAGGTGCGTCACCAGGTAGAGCGTGTCCGAGGTCGTCGAGTAGGTGACGCAAGGCGCCGTGCAGAAGTGCGTGCCCGCCGACTGTGTGAAGAGCGTGGCCGCCAGGGTGCCGATGCGCAGCTGCCCGTAGTCGGCCACCAGCGTGATGCCGTTCTGGAAGGAGCCGCCGTTCGTGAATTTGTTGATCGTCACCACGACCCAGTTCTTGTTGAAGCCCACGATGGGGAAGTCGATAGTGGCTCCGGTGGCGAACTTGTAGAGGTTCCACGCCCCCGCTGGGTCGGAAGTCTGCGACACGCCGACCAGAATGTCGCCGGCGCCCGTGGTCACCGTCTGCATCTCCACGATCCAGCGATTGTTGTACGGGTCGTAGAGAGTACGCGGATCGGTGAGTCCGTTGAGCGCGGTCTCCCCTGTCGGCGCCCAGAAAGTCGCCGTGCCCAGCGTGCTGATCACCGCACCCGTGGACTTGTCGAGGATGCGGTAGTTGTTGTTGAGCCCCTGCATGATGCGCGTCGGCCCCACGGCGCCGCCGCAGTCGGGCGGGATCACCACGTAGCTCGAGTCGGCCATCGGGATGTCGTCGAGACCCATGAAAGTCGAGATCGGCGACGGCGAGGCCACGAACGGGCGAATGGGGGCGAAGCCGAGATCGGGCGCAGGCGCGGCGAGCGGCTCGTCCGGCTCCTCCAGCTCGTTGGTCATCCAGGTGCGGAGAGGAGGCCGCTGGCCCTTGTGCTGCGCATCGAGCCGCGCCAGCTCCGAGAAGTTCACGACCGTGGCACGAACCTCGGGCAGACGCTGGCCGGGAGCCCGTCCCGCAACGTGTGGCTGCAAGCGGACCGAGTGTGTCTCGTGCTCGTCGCGACCGTCCGCTTCGGCGGCGCGGCCGAAACGCGGCGCGAGAGCGATGCAGAGAGCCAGGGAAAGAAAGAAAAAGCGGCGGACGCGATCCATCGGGAGCGCCGAGTGCGGCATGCGTGCCTCCGAGGCGGCCGACACGCATGGCGGGTCGGAAACCTATTCGGTGTCGGTTCGGGGGATGCGTGGCAAGCAGTCGGGCGACTTGCCGGAGACACTGCCATTATGGATATCGGCAGGCGGCACGGTCAACTTCAGCGGGGGTAGGATAGGGATGCCCCCTGGAGCGAGCGCCCGCACGGAGGTAGTCATGCTTGCCGACCATCGCGCGACGGCCACCATCGCCGTCAAGGATCTTCCGAAGGCGAGAAAGTTCTACGAGGATCTGCTCGGATTCCGGCCCGTGCACGAGGAAGGTGGCGAAGCCGTGACCTATCGCAGCGGCGATCAGGACTTGCTCGTCTACCGATCGGAATTCGCGGGGACGAACCGTGCCACGGCCGCGACCTGGAACGTCTCTCCTGGGCTCGAGAGCCTCGTCCAAACCTTGTCCCAGAAGGGCATCACCTTCGAGCATTACCAGCTGCCGCACGCCCGGCTCAGCGGCGACGTGCATGTCATCGATGGCATGAAGGCCGCCTGGTTCAAGGACCCGGACGGCAACATCCTGGCTCTCGTCGGAAGCTGAGAGAAACGCGGGCGCGTGTCCCTGGCCACCCGACTTCCCTGCGACGAAGCAGCGATCCAGAGCGGCGTCCACGACGCCGCTCTTTCGCCGTGCGGGCCCTGGGTTCTGGCGGCGGCGATCCTCGGCTCGAGCCTGGCTTTCATCGACGGCACTGTCGTCTCGGTTGCGCTCCCGGCCATGGCGCGCGAGCTCCATGCCTCGCTCGTCGACATGCAGTGGGTGGTCGAGGCCTACACGCTGTTTCTGTCCGCCTTGCTCCTGGTCGGCGGATCGCTCGGCGATCGCGCCGGGCGCAAGCGCGTCTTCGCCATCGGCGTCGCCATCTTCGCGTCGGCGTCTCTGGCCTGCGCTCTCGCCCCCACGCTCTCTCTCCTGCTCGCCGCCCGCGCGGCGCAGGGAGTGGGCGGCGCGCTCCTGGTTCCCGGAAGCCTGGCTCTGATCTCGGCTTCGTTCGATCGCGAGCATCGCGGACAGGCCATTGGCACGTGGTCGGGTTTCAGCGGCATCACGACAGCGCTCGGCCCGCTGCTCGGCGGCTGGCTCGTCAGCCACTCCTGGCGCTGGGCGTTCTTTCTCAACCTTCCACTGGCGGCCGTCGTTCTGCTCCTGTTGATCAAGGTGCCCGAGAGCCGCAATCCCCACGCCCGCTCCCTCGACCTGCCCGGCGCCGCACTCGCGACCGTCGGGCTCGGCGGCTGCGTTCTCGGTCTGGTGGAATCCTCGCGCCGAGGCTGGGACCATCCGCTGGTGCTCGGCGGGCTCGCGATCGGTGCGGCATCCCTCGCCGCCTTCCTGCTCATCGAATCGCGCTCCGCCGCGCCCATGCTTCCGCTCGCCTTGTTCCGCTCGCGGGCGTTCGCGGGCGCCAACCTGGTCACGCTCTTCCTCTACGGCGCGCTCGCCACCGTGTTCTTCTTCTTGCCGCTCGATCTCATCGAGGTTCAGGGGTACACCCCGCTCGGCGCTGGTGCTGCCATCTTGCCGCTCATCGTCATCATGTTCGCCTTGTCGCGGTGGGCGGGCGGGCTGGTGGCGCGCCACGGCGCGCGCCTGCCGCTCCTCGTGGGCCCGACGCTGGCCGGTGCCGGCTTCTTCGCGCTCTCGCTTCCCTCGGTGGGCGGCGCCTACGCCGTCACCTTCCTTCCGGGAATGATCATCCTGGGCTTGGGCATGTCGCTGAGCGTCGCACCGTTGACCACGACCGTCATGAACGCGGTGCCGGAGGACAACGCGGGCGTCGCCTCCGGCGTCAACAACGCGGTGTCACGCGCGGCCGGGCTCGTCTCGATCGCGCTCCTCGGCATCCTGATGGCCGCGGAGAACAGGAGCGCCTTGGCGCACTCCCATGTCGCCGGGCTCGCGTTTGCGACCGGATTCCGCGCCGTGGCGCGCGCGTCGGCGGCTCTGGCACTTCTCGGCGCGCTCTGCGCATGGATCTGGATTCCGGTTGCGCGTCCGCGCCCGGACGGTGATGCTGGGCGGGTCTTGCGCGCCTCTTCCCGTCAACGAGGGATTACATGAGCCACGTGGTCGCCGGCCTCGCGGGATTGTTCCTGATCGGCGTCATCCTGCGCGATGCCTTCGAGGCCGTCGTCCTGCCGCAAACCGTGAACCGTTCGGTTCGTCTGGCGAGGATCTTCTACCGAACGACGTGGAACGTGTGGATGGGCCTCGGCGGTCGCCTCGCCCCCGGCAAGCGGCGCGAGGGATTCCTCGGCGTCTACGGACCGCTTTCGATCCTCGTCCTCTTCGTGGTGTGGGCCCTTGGCCTCACCCTCGGCTTCGCTCTGCTCCAGTGGAGCATCGGCTCGCAGCTCGTCGCCGCCCACGGCGCCCCGACCACTTTCCTGCTCGATCTCTATATGAGCGGCACGACGTTCTTCACGCTCGGCTTGGGCGACGTGACGCCCACCTCGTCGGTGTCGCGGATCTTCACGGTGCTCGAAGCCGGCATGGGGTTCGGCTTCCTGGCCGCCATCATCAGCTACCTGCCGGTGCTCTATCAGGCGTTCTCGCGCCGCGAGCTCAGCATCTCGCTCCTCGACGCGCGCGCCGGATCACCGCCCACGGCGGAGATGCTGGTGCGCCGTCAGGGCAGCGCCGATCCCGAGAGCTTCGAGCGCCAGCTCGCCGAGTGGGAGCGCTGGGCCGCCGAGCTCATGGAAAGCCACCTCTCCTATCCGACGCTCGCCTATTACCGCTCGCAGCATCAGAACCAATCGTGGCTCGCGGCGCTGACCACGATCCTCGATTCGACGGCGTTCGCCATGGCGACGTTCGACGACGGGATCGAGCGGCAGGCGCGCCTGACCTTTGCCATGGCCCGCCACGCCGTGGTCGATCTCTCGCAGGTGTTCCGCGCCGTGCCGCTGCCGCCCAAGCACGAGCGGCTCACGCCCGACGCGCTCGCCCGCATGCGCGAGCACGTGCGCCGCTGGGGCCTGACCATGCGGCCCGACGCCGAGGCCGACGGACGCCTCGCCGATCTTCGGCGTTTTTACGAGCCCTACGTGCAGACGCTCGGCGAGCGCTTCCATCTCGTGGTGCCGGACTGGAGCCCCGAGCGCGAGCGCCTCGACAACTGGAAGACGAGCGCCTGGCAGCGCACCGTCGCCGGCGAGGCGGTGTCCGAGCTGCACGAGGACGGTGAGGCCTAGAGTCTATTCGAGGAAGCTCACCAGCTCCGCGTTCACCTGCTCGGCGTGGGTCCACAACAAGCCGTGCGGCGCGTCCTTCACCGGCACGTACTTGCTCCCCTTGATGCTCGCGTGCGTGAGCGCTCCGGCGATGGCGATGGGCACGATGCGGTCCTGCTCACCGTGGATCACGAGCGTTGGCACGTCGATCTTGGCCAGGTCCTTGCGGAAATCGGTGTACCAGGCCTTCACGCAGTCGTGCGTGCCCTTGGCGGATGCGCCCACGGCCACGGTCCAGCTGCTCTTCACCGCCTCGTCGCTGATGAGCTTTCCGCCCAGGACGTCGACGTTGTAGAAGTTGTGGAGGAATTGCGCCAAAAAGCCTGGACGGTCGTTGGCGAGGCCCTTCTGGATGCCGTCGAACACCGATTGGTCGACCCCGTTGGCATTGTCGGAGCTCTTGAGGAGGAAGGGCGTCACGGCGCCGATGAACACCGCCTTGGACACGCGCTCCGCGCCGTACGTGCCGAGGTAGCGCGCCACTTCCCCGCCGCCCATCGAAAAGCCCACCAGCGCCACGTCATGAAGATCGAGCGCGTTCAGGACCTTGCTCAGGTCGGCGGCGAAGGTGTCGTACTCGTAGCCGGTGGCCGGCTGGCTCGACTTGCCGAAGCCGCGACGGTCATAGGTGATCACGCGATGGCCGGTGGCCAGGAGTGCGGCCGTCTGCTTCTCCCACGAAGCACCGTCCAGCGGCCAGCCATGGATGAGCACGACCGGCTTTCCGGAGCCGTGGTCCTCGTAATAGAGATCGATCGGAGTCGTGTTCTCCTGACCGACATGGATCATGCTGCGCGATTCCTGCGCCGTCGTCGGGCTCATGGCGGATCTCCTCGCGGAAGGGGGGCGGATCGGAGACGATCCTACTCTGGCTCGCGCGCCTTGGCAGCCCCCGCCGCCCGCGCCCCGCCCGGTTTGGCGTGAATCCGCACACGGCGCAGAAGGCTCAGCGGGTCAACGGTTTGGCTCACCTCGTCGCAAGATGCCTCGTGGCGTGGAGGGGCGGGAAGAATCTCCACGCTGTCCGGCGCACGGTGAGCGGCCTCGCGTCCCGCGACGCACGCGCGCACTCAAATTTTCACCTCAGGCGTGCCTCCTGCACGCCGCCCATGCGCGACCCGCACGTCGCGAAATCCGAAACGCGCCGCTCGTGATTGCATGACGACCGGTCGGCTCGCACACACGATCCGACGCCACGTTTTCCTGGTCGCGCAAACGCGTCTGGCGCAGGACGTTGTACGCACAGAAATCTCGCCACGCATCCTGCAACAGATTTCGGCACGTCGCGTGCAGCGGGTGGGGCTCCCTGAAGCACATCGCGAGGCCGTCGCGTGTGGGCGATTCGCACGGGTGGCGCGCGGCAATCGAGCGTCGAGAGGTGGCATCCACTTCCGGGAGGGTCGGCGTGGCTCTTCGCAATCGCACCATCCATGGCATCGCGCTGGCGGCGGCGTGTCTCTTGGTGTCCGCGTCCACCGCGTTCGCCGGGCCCTACACCCGGCTCCAGGTCCTCGTTCCGGGAGAAACGGCGGCCCCGGGGACGTCGAACGGCAAGACGGGCACCCCGCTCAATCAAACCGCGGGCGTACCCTTCACGATCACGGTGCGCGCCTGCGACGACTCATGGAACACCGTGGGCACGGTCACCAACGCCGTGCAGATCCTGTGCTCCGACGCGAGCGCGACCCTGCCCTCCCCCGCCCAGCTGCAGTCGGGGCAGCGCACGTTCACGGTGACGCTCAACGCCGGCGGATCGTTCACGATCTTCGCCCACGACCAGACCGACGGCACGATTCCCGACGGTGCTTCGGCCAAGGTGACGTCGCTCGTCCTTCAGGGCTTCACCTTCTCGACCATCAACCAGAAGAATCAGACCGCGGGCGTGCCGATGACCATTTCCATGCAGGCGGTCGATCCGGCCGGCCACGTGGTGACGGGGTTCTCGGGAAGCGTGGCGCTCAAGGAGATCACGAGCTACGGCGATGGCCGCATCTCGCCCGCGACGGTGACCTTGAGCGCAGGTCAGTGGACTGGCTCGGTCACCATGTACCGCGCCGATGAAACCAGCATCAACCGCGGCAACGTGAACGTGTACGCCTTCCTGTCCGCCGCTCCCGCCAAGAACGGGACGAGCGATCCCTTCACCGTGCATCCGGGAGCGTTCTCGCGCTTGCAGGTCATCGTGCCCGGGCAGACACCGCTGCCGGGCAGCGTGGCCGGATTCACCGGCAGCACCTCGAGCCAGAGCGCGGGGCGCGCGTTCAACGTCGACGTGTACTCGACCGACGCCTACTGGAACCCACTGCCGAGCGGCGACAACGTGCGGCTCACCTCCAGTGACGCGGCGGCGAGCACACCCATGACCTCGCTGCTCACGAACGGCTTCCATCGCTTCTCGGTGTCGTTGGGCACGGTGGGCACGCAGACTCTCACTGCTTCCGACATGACCAACGGGTCGATCACGCCCATGACCTCGGCCGGCATCCAGGTGATCCCGAGCAACGTGGATCACTTCGTGATCGCGAGCATTCCCTCGCCGCAGACGGCGGGCGTAGGCGTCTCGGTGACGATTCGCGCCGCCGACGCTACCGGCAACACCGTTCCGGGCTACAACGCGAGCGCGGTGCTCACCGCCAATACCGGCGCCGGCAGCATCACGCCCGAGCAGGTCACGTTCACGGACGGCGTGTGGACCGGCACCATGGTCTTCAAGGGCGCGGGCGGCGCGGTTTCGTTCAGCTGCTTCGACTACTCGAGCCCGCCGCACTCGGGGACGAGCAACAACTTCACCGTGAACCCCGGGCCGTTCACTGGCCTGCAGATTCTCCTCCCCGGTGAGACCGCCCAGGGCGGCACGCCCAGCGGCAAGCTCGGCACGCCGACGGATGAGACCGCGGGCAATCTGTTCACGATCACGGTGCGCGCGGTCGACGATTTCTGGAACCTGGTGCCGGGTGTGAGCGACCACGTCTCGCTGGGCTCGACGGACGCCTTCGCGCCCATTCCCGCCGACACCGCGCTCGCCAACGGGCAAATCCTGATTCCAGGGCGGCTCTACCGCTCGGGCCCGCAGCGCGTGTGGGTGAGCGATCTCACCAACGGGTCGATCCGTCCCGACACCTCGGGCGCGGTCAACGTGGTGGGCGGTCCCTTCAAGAAGGTGCTCATCCTGGCGCCCGGCGAGAGCTCCGCGCCCGGAACCGTGACCGGCCGCACCGGCACGGCCACGGATCAGTCGATCAATTACGCCTTCACCGTGACCGTGCTGGCCACCGACCAGTGGTGGAATCCGGTCACCGGCCCGAGCGACGTCGTGCACGTCACCTCGGGCGACGCGCTGGCGCAGCTGCCGGCCGACCAGGCCATGGTGAACGGCCGGGCCGACATGAACGTGCGGCTCTCGACCGGCGGCTTCCAGCAGATCTCGGTGAGCGACGTGACCAACGCGGCGATCGGCGGCAGCACGACGCAGGTGCGCGCCATCTCGAGCGGCTTCCATCTCGAGGCTTCGGTCGCGCCGGGCTCGGCCCGCGCCGGCGAGCCGTTCAGCCTCACGGTCAAGGTCACCAACGACGCCGGCAGCGTGATCCAGGAGATCAATTCGTTCGTCACCGTGGTGGTGCAGAACGCCAACTCGCGCACCCCCGGCCAGGGCACGCTCTTGACCACGCAATTCCAGCTCCTCCAGGGCCAGCGCACGGTGTCCGAGACCTACACCTTCGCCGAGCCGATCGTGATCACGGCGCACGACGACGCCGGTAACGCGCCCGCGGTCTCCAACCCGATCACCATCACGCCGGGCGTGCCCGCGGCCATCCAGCTCACGGCCAATCCGCCGTGGGTCGGCGGCAACAAGCACGACCTCCTGAGCGCGCGGCTCGTCGACGCCTTCGACAACGGCGTGCCCGATCAGGCCATGGTGTTCCAGCGCCTGACCGGCAACGGAACGCTGACGCCCGTGGACAGCCTGACCAACGCCAACGGCGTGGCCACGGCCGACTTCCTGAGCGCGCGCCAGCCCGAGTTCGACCAGATCCACGTCTCGTCCGGAGCGCTCACCGCCGACCTGAATCTGCAGACGGCGTTCGTCGATCCCAACGCGACCGGCGGCAGCGTCACGAACTATCCGAATCCGTTCCATCCCGGCTCCGAGCCGACGACCATCGCCTACGTCCTGAGCGACAACGCCACGGTGACGCTGCGCATCTTCACGCAGAGCGGCCAGCCGGTGCTCAAGCGCGAGTTCTCGACCGGCGCCATCGGCGGCATGACGGGGCTCAACGAGTTCGTGTGGGACGGGCGCAATGGGGACGGCACGTACGTGGCATCCGGTGGCTACATCGCGCTCATCGAGGCCCAGGGCAAGGGCGAAACCGTGAACACGATGCGCCGCAAGATCGCGGTGATCCGCTAAGCGAGGAGCATCCATGAACCCCAAGCAGGCTTCCTGGCATCGGGTGGCGGCAGCCGCGGTTCTTCTCGCCGCGCTCTCGCCTCTTCCTCTGGCCGCGCAGGAGACGGGCGGCGCGCCCGGCGATTGGCTCTCGCACTACGCTGGCGCCCGCACGGTCGGTCTGGGCGGCGCCTTCGTGGCCGTGGGTGACAACGCCTTCGGCGCCCTGTGGAACCCGGCCAACCTGTCGCTCCTCTACCAGAACGAGCTTCTGGCCGAGACCTCGCGCCTCTACGAAGGCACCTCGGTCAACGGCTTGAGCTTCGCCGTGCCGGGTCATCGGCTGCCCTCGTTCGGCATCACCGTCACCAACCTGCGCTCGGGCGACTTCGAGCGCACCAACGAGCTGAACGACAACCTCGGCACGTTCAACGAGTCGGAGATGGCGATTCTCTTCACCGCGTCGAAGAGCCTGAGCCCGCGCTTCGCGGTGGGCACCAATCTCAAGATGGTGCGCCAAAGCCTCGAGGACTTCTCGGCCGGCGGCTTCGGCGTCGATCTGGGCGGCTCGTACGACGTGAGCCCGACGCTGCGCGTGGCCGCGTCGATGCTCAATCTGGGCGGCCCGAGCGTGACGCTGCGCGACACCAAGGAGACCTATCCGTTCGAGATGCGTGGCGGCTTCGCGGCCACCGTGCTGGGCGGCCGCGGCCTCCTGGTCGGCCAGCTCGACCAGCTCTCCGGCCAGAGCATGCGCGTGCACGGCGGCGGCGAGTACTGGATCCAGCCCCAGTTCGCGCTGCGCGCCGGCTACGACGCGTCGTTTCCGGCCGCCGGCTTCAGCTATCGCATGAGCAATCCGCTGCAGCTCGACTACGGCATCTCCGACGACGACCTCGGCATGACGCATCGCGTCGGCATCTCGTACCGCTTCGGCGGCTTCTTCGCCTCGAACCAGGCCGAGCCCGCGGTGTTCTCGCCCACCGGCGAGAACGCGGTCACCAAGATTCTGCTCAAGGCGCACACCAAGTCCGACGCCGCCGAGTGGACCCTCGAGCTCAAGAACAAGTCCGAAGAAGTGGTGCGCCGCTTCGGTGGCAAGGGACTGCCGCCTTCCCATCTCGAGTGGGACGGCAAGGACGAGACCGGCTTGCCGCTCGCCGACGGCTTCTACCACTACCAGCTCGTCGTCATCGACACCGACGGCCGGCGCGTCGAAGGACCGGTGCGCAAGGTTGAGATCATGACCTCGGGCCCGCAGGGATCGGTGCCCGTGATTCCGGCGAAATAGGGCGAGGGAGGATTCCATGGCCCGCATTCCATCGATCGCTCTCCTGGCTCTGGCGGCGCTCCTCGCGGGAGCGCCGCGCGCTGCCGGCGCCGACACGACGCCTACGCCTCCGTCTTCCTCTCCGCTCGACGACGTGGCGCGCTCGTTCGAGTCGGCGCGCGGGCTCACCGGCGCCGACCGCCTCGAGGCACTCGACCGCGTCAGCCAGTCGCTGGCGCAGGTCATGGCCGGCAAGCTCGATCAGGAGACCAAGGCGCAAGCCCGCTACCTCTCGGGCGCCATCGACGCCGAGCGAGGTCAGTCGAAGGCGGCGTACGAGTCGTTCCGCGCCTCGGGGGACGCGTTGGGCGGCAAGGGCCCGTGGGCGGACGACGCCGGGTTCGCGGCCATCCAGACGCTCGAAGCCCAGGGGCGCGACGAGGAAGCCGCCGCGCAGTGGCTCGAATGGCAGAAGCGCTTCGCCACGAGCCCGCTCGTGCCGGAGTCGCGGCTCGCCTTGGCGTGGAATTTCCTGCGCCGCGGCAAGACGTCCGAAGCGCGCAAGTCGCTGAGCGCGATGAGCTCCGCCGCCCCGTGGATGAGCACGGACGCGCGGGCGCTCCTGGCGCGCGCCACTTGCGATTACGTGGACGGCAAGGCCGATGACGCCCTGAGCACTCTGGCGAGTGCCCCCGCCGGCGCTTCGGTCACGTACTTGCGCGCGCTCTGCTACGCCGCCAAGGGCATGCGGCTCAAGGCCGCGGCCGGATTCCTGGAAGTGGCGGACCGCCATCCCGAGTCGCCGCTCCGCGATCACGCGCTGCTCGCCAAGGCCAACTCCTTCCTGGCCGCGGGCGATTTCCGGAGCGCTGCCGAGGAGTTCGCGCGCGTGCGCGACAAGGCGCAGCTGCCCGACGTGCAGGCCGAAGCCGATCTGCGCGGCGCGGCCTGCGTCTTCCTCTCCGGCTCGAGCGACTCGGCGCTGGCGCGTCTGCGCGCCGTGGTCGACGCCCACGCCGGAACCGACGTCGCAGCACGGGCGCAGTTCCTGGTCGGCGAGGTGCTCTTCGGGCAGAAGCGCTATGCCGACGCCATCGTCGAGTACAACCGCGTGCTCGAGACCTACTTCCAGCACGCCGTGGCCGCGAGCGCGCAGTACCGCGTGGCGCGCTGTCTCGATGCGCTCGACAAGCGCGCCGATGCCACCGGCTCCTATCAGGCGGTGGTGCGCGGCTATCCCCTGCAGCCCGAAGCGCCGGCCGCGGCCTACCTGGCCGGCGTCGGGCTCCTCGACCAGGGCAAGCCGCTCGCCGCCGCGCCCTATTTCCAGATCGTGCTCGACCGCTACGCCGCCAAGAGCGACAGCTCGGGGCTCGTGGTGTTCGCCTCGCCCGCGCACCAGGAGCTGGTCGAGGCCGCGCTCTGCTTGCTCGAGTACTCGTACCACCAGGCAGGGAATCTGGGTCAGATGTCGGGCGCGCCGCATCTGCTCCTGAAGAAGTTGCCGCCGAGTCGCTCGTCGTGGCGCTCTTACGCGGTGCTGCTCGACGCCGACGCGCAGGCGGCGCAGGGACGCTATGCCGACGCACAGATGGCGCTCGAGCGCCTGACCAAGGACAGCAGCGATCCCAAGCTCGCGTCCAGCGCCGATCGGCTGCTCGCCTGGACCTATGCGCAGCAAGGACACGATAGCCTCGCCGTTGCCACCGAGGAGAAGCTGGTGGCGCGTAGCGGCGCCAGCGACGACGTCATGGCGGCCGCCATGCTCGACATCGCCAACGTGCGCTTCAATCAGAAGCGCTTCGCCGACGCCGCATCTGGTTATGAAGACTTTCTGCGCCGCTATCCGATGCATCCCCAGCGCCCGATCGCGCTCTATCAGGCCGGTCTCTGCTACGTGCGCCTCGAGCGCGCCGGCGACGCCGTCGACCGCTGGGAGACGATGACGCGCGAGCATCCCGAAGCGCCGCTCTCGGAGCGCGCCTGGGCGCGCGCCGGCGATCTCTATTTCCAGGCCGACCGCTACGAGGACGCCAAGCGCTCCTATCAAGGCCTGCTCGCGCACTTCGCGAGCTCGAGTGCCGCCGCCATCGCCCAGCTGCGCATGGCGCAATGCGATTACAACGCCGGACGCGACGCCGCCGCCCTCGAGGGCTTCTCGAAGACCGTGGCGCGCTTCCCGGGCACTCCCATCGCCCAGGAAGCGGCGCGCGGCAGCGAGCTCGCGCTCTACCGGCTGGGCTCGACGGCGAGCGGCACGGCGACTCTGGCCAAGCTGGTCGAGCAGTATCCCTCGAGCTCGTTCGCGGCCGACGCGCAGTTCCAGATCGGCTGGCGCGCCTACCAGGAAAAGCGCTACGCCGAAGCCGCGGAAGATTTTCGGCGCGTGGTGAGCCAGTTCCCCGGTTACTCGGCGGCCGACCGCGCGCACTTCTTGATGGCCGACGCGTATGCGCAATCCGGCGATGCCGAGAAAGCCTCGCAGGCCTACGAGCAGTTCCTCTCGTTCTTCCCCACGAGCGAGCTGCGCTCGACCGTGCAATTCCGGCTCGGGCTCATGCAGTTCCAGGCCAAGGACTACATGCGCGCGGCGATCGCCTTCACGAGCGTGCTCGGCGACAGCGCGTCACGCGACGTGGCTTCGGCTTCGCGCTACAACCTGGCGTTGTGTCAGCGGCTCCTGGGCCAGGCGGACGATGCGCGCGCCGAGCTCGAGCGCTACCGCGCGCAGTTCCCGGACGACGAGCGCGCCGCCGACATCGCCTATCAGCTCGGCGATCTCGACGAGAACGCGGGCGCCATGCCGGACGCGGCCAAGGAGTTCGAGCGCGCGCTGAGCGCGCGGCCGAAGCCGGAGCTGGCCACCGAGCTTCGCTACCGGCTCGGGCACTGCAAGGAGAAGCTCGGCGATGCCGACGGCGCCCTGCGCTCCTACCAGGAAGCTGCCGCCCTGGGTGACAAGGGCGACACCTTCCGGTTGTCCGCCGTGGCTCGAGCCGCGGTGCTCTACGAGACCAAGCGCGACGTGCCGCGGGCCATCGCGGCCTATCGCGATCTCATCAGGAACGGGAAGGATCCCGAGCTGATCGCGGCGGCCACGGATCGCGTGGCCCAGCTCGAGGGCGGCGCCGGCCACCGGCGCTAGCTCTCGCCACCAGGGAGGACCGCAATGTTCGAGCATTTCGACTGGATCGGCGCCATGCGCACGAGCCCGGTGATGATCATCATCCTGGGCTGCAGCGTGGTCACGGTGGGCTTCGCCCTCGAGCGCACGCTCTACTTCTGGAAGCGGCGCGGCGATCCGGACACGACGCTGACGGCGGCGATGGCGAGCGTGCGTGACGGCGACCTGCGCGGCGCGAGCCGTGCCTGCGGCCAGACGCCGCACCCCATGGGCGCGGTGACCGCGGCGGTGATCGCCCACGCCGATCTGCCGGCCGACGACGTCGAGGAGCATCTGCAGATCGCGCTCAGCGAGCAGAAGCTCCTGCTCGAGCGCAACCTCGGCGTGCTCGGCACCATGGGCAACACGGCGCCGCTCATCGGCCTCCTGGGCACGGTGTGGGGCATCATGCGGGCCTTCCACGACATGGCGAGCACCGGCTCGGCCGGACCTTCGGTGGTCGCGGCCGGCGTCGCCGAAGCCCTGTTCACCACCGCCGCCGGACTTCTCGTCGCCGTGCCCGCGGTCATGCTCTACAACCACTTCGTGCGCCGCATCGCGGTCATGCTCACGGTGGCCGAGAACGGCGCCCGCAGCTTGCGGCTCGCCATGCGCAGCGAGCGCGCCACGTCCGACGTGCGCCCGCTGGCGCGCGTCGCGTAGGCCGGGCTCATGCGCAACGGCAAGCGTTCCGCGCGGGCCGAAGGCATCTACGACGTGAACATGACGCCTTTGATCGATGTCTCGCTCGTGCTCGTGGTCATTCTCATGGTGGCGACCCCGCTCGCCTTCCAGTCGAGCATCGCGGTCAAGAGCGCGGCGGCGTCGGGCAAGGCGGCAGCTCTCTCGTCGCGCGCCGAGTGGATCGAGATCTCGATCCTGGGCGAGGACAGCGTGCTGGTGAACCGCACGCTCGTGACGCGCTCCGCGATCGAAGCCGAGGTCGCGCCGCTCGTGGCCGCGAGCCCGACGCGCCAAGTGGTGGTGCGCTGCGACGACCGGGTGAAGCACGGCACCTTCGTCGCCGTGCTCGACGCCGCACGCCGCTCGGGCGCCGCCAAGATCGCGGTCATGGGGAGGTAACGTGCGCCGTCGCGCCGTCTTGTCCTCGGAGCTCATCACACGCGTCAATGTCACGCCGATCATCGACGTGGCGCTCGTGCTCGTCATCATCCTGCTGGTGACGGCACCGCTGCTCTCGGTCGCCGACCTGCCGGTCGATTTGCCGCAGGCCACGACCCGCGAAGCGGAGGACGAGCGCAACATCTCGATCACGCTCGGGTCGCACGGCGAGCTGGCGGTGGACGAGACGATCGTGGGCCGCGAATCGCTCACCGACATGCTGCGCTCGCGTCTCGGCGAGGAAGGCAACAAGGACGTGCTCGTGGTCGTGCGCGCCGATTCGGGCGCCCCCTACGCGGAGGTCCGCGACCTGCTCGAGAAAGCGCGCGCCGCGGGGGCCCAGCACCTGGCCATCGCGACGCGCCAGAAAGCGGAGGAGCGCCCGTGAGGTCGATGAGCTTCGCCCTCGATCTGCGCCAGAGCCGCGCGCGCACCCGGCGCACCATGGTGGCGAGCGTGCTGTTGCACGCGCTCTTGCTGGCCTGGATCGTGCTCCATCCCATGAGCACGGCGAGCGCGCCGGCGCTCACCGAGATCGCGTATCTGGAGCCCGGGGATCTCGACACCGGATCGCCCGCGAGCGGCCCTCCCGTTGCGGCTCCGAGACCGGCGCCCGGGCTCCTTACCTCCAACACCGAGGACGCGCGCTTCGAGCGGCGCGCGGTCCCGGCCGACATCGCGCCCGAGCCGCAAACGCCGACGGCCACGGAAGACCGTCTGCGCACGCGCCTGGCCGCCATGCAGCGCGATGCCCTGGTGCCGGCGGAAGGTCCGGGATCTTCTCCCGTCCCTTCCCCGGCCTGGGGCGCCGCAGGTGTGCCGGGCACGATCGGCGGCGACGGTCATGGACCGGTGAATCTGGCGCGCGGCGGCAGCGGCACCGGAACCTCGCTCGAGCTGACGCGCGGGGCGAGCGGACACGGCACGGCACCCGCATTCGCGCCGACTTCGCTCCCGGCCGAGCAGCGCGCCCAAGCGGCCGCGCCTTCCGGAGGCGACGCCACGGCGCGGCGCAACCTGGCCGGCGCCTCGCTCGCCGGGCCCATCGCCGATCGCGCCATCTTGCAGATGACGCAGCCCGTCTACCCGGACTGGGCCAAGAAGGACGCGGTCGAAGGATCGGTCACGCTCTACTTCATCGTGCGCCCGGACGGCAGCGTGAAGGAGAACGTGGTCGTGCAGAAGACCGCCGGCTTCCAGGATTTCGACGAGAGCGCGCGCACCGCGCTTCGCGCGTGGCGCTTCGAGGCGCTGCACGCCGGACGCACGGGCGAGCAGTGGGGCACGATCACGTTCCACTTCCGGCTGCGCGACAACGGCTAGAGGAGAAACGACCATGAAGAGCACCGCATCGCTCGCCCTCGTCAGCGCGGCCCTCCTGGTCTCCGCGCCGGCGCATGCCGCAACGCGCGCCAAGAGCGCCAAACCCAAGCCCCAGACCACGGTGCTTGCGGCCAAGCCGGCCGCGACCCCTGCCCCCACCGACAGCGCGCGCGTGCTCAAGGGCGGTCAGGAAGGGACGGCCTTCAAGAGCCTGACCGTGGAAGGCGAGGACAAGATCCAGATCCAGTTCGAGCGGCCCGCGCTCGATCTCGATCTCGATCCGACCAAGGCGCCGGGTCTCGACTGGGGCACGGCGCGCGACGTGCTCGACCGCACGGTGCCCGACCTCACCTCGCCGCTCCTCGCTCTCTCGCGGCAGGAGCGCTCGCCCTATCTTGGACGCCCGTGGCTCGACCGCTTCCGCTCGGGGCCAGTGGCGGCGTTCCATCCCGACCTCAAGGAAGTGGAGCGCTGGACGCTCGTGATCGCCGACTCTCGCGGCAAGACCGTGGCCTCGTTCGCAGGCAAGGGCGCGCCGCCACACGATCTCGTGTGGGACGGACGCGCCAAAGACGGCTCCACGGTGGTCCCCGGCCTCACCTACTCGTATGTGCTCGAGGCCTTCGATCGCGCCGGCAACAAGCGCAACTTCGTGGGCGAAGGCTTCCAGGTCTCGACGTATCGCGTGGACACGCCGCAGGGGCCGGTGCTCGCCTTCTCGGGGCACGACCTCGCCGCCGCGGAGAGCGGCGGGTGGAGCGGCGACACGCCGGGCCGCGCGAGCGCGCCCCCCATGCTCGTCTTGGAAGCGGCAAGCTGGCTCAATCAATCGGCGTCGACGAAGCAGGCGATCCGCGTCACCGCCACCGCGCGCACCTTCGAGCAGGCGAACGGCCTGGCCGGCAGCGTGGCCCGCTCGCTCGCGCCCTTGTTGATCGGCGATCCCTCGCGCGTGCAGGCGGTGACCGACGTCCAGGCCGACGCGCCCGCCGAGGGCGCCGTCACCATCGCCCCGGGGCGATGAGCCAGACCTCTCCTTCAACTGCCCCCGGGGGGCAGTTCTCCTGACTCGCGCCGCGAGCTGCCCCCGGGGGCAGCGCTCCTGATCTCGCCCGACTTCCCCTGGGGGCAGTGCTCCTGATCCTGTCGGACTCCCCCTGGGGGCAGTTCGTGAAATGTTTCACAAACGCACGTTAAAGTGCGTCGAGGTTCTTTAGAGGTCGTCGCGGCTCACCCCAAGTACTTCACGAACACGACCTCGTTGCGCTTCTCGTTGTAGAGCAGCTCGTCGACCTGGGCTTTCACCATCATCAGGCCGAAGCCGCCGGGGCGGATCCCCTTCTTCTCGCGCACCTGGACGTGGGCGATGGGGTCATCGTCGGGCTGGCCGACGGCCGCATGCTCGAGCTGCGTGGGATCGAAGCCGGGACCCGGATCGGCGATCCGGTAAAGCAGCATGCGCTCGAAGCGCAGATAGGCGATGCGTACCTTGCGCGAAGGATCGAGTCGCCCGCCCCACTCGATGGCGTTCAAGAGCAGCTCGCGAAAGGCCGACGACACCGAATCGCGCACCTCGGGCGTGAGCCCGGTCTCGAGATGCGCCATGACCTCCTCGATGCGCGCCGCCGACGCGCGCGTGCACGGCACCACCAGCTCCACCCACTCCGGCCGCGCCGAGACCACCTCGATTTCGCTCGGCGTCGCCGTCTGCGCGAGCACTTGCTCCAGCGTCTCGACCAGCGCCTTGGCGTCCACCGGCTTGTGCAAGTAGCGATACGCTTGCTCGCGCACCGCCTTGAGCAGCGTGTCGGGCGTGTCGTCGGAGGTCATGACCACGACGCGCGGCCCGCGCTTGCGCTTGCGCAGGCTGGCCAGGAGCTCGAGCCCGTTCAGCCGCGGCATCCAGATGTCGAGCAGCACGGCGTCGAAGCGGCCGCGCAGAAGCATCTCCTGCGCTTCGTGGCCGTCATGCGCGATCTCGGTCGCGTAGCCCGCGTTCTTGAGGACGCCGGAGAGCAGGTGCAGCGTCGCCCGGTCGTCGTCGGCGATCAGGATGCGATTCATCGCGCGCGTCCTTTCTTCGTGGGCTTCTTCTTCATCTTCGTGGCTTTGGCTCGTGCCAGGCGGGCTCCGACGAACGCCTTCTCCAGCCGGCGCAGACCCGCCTTGAGCTCGGCCAGGTCGCGGCTCGCGCCCGCGAAGCGCTTTCCCTTGCCGCGCTGCTCGAGCCTGAGAGCGCGCTCGCGCACCTCGCCCGCGCCAAAGGTCGCCACCGAGCCCTTGAGCGCGTGCGCCGCCATGCGCAGCTCCTCGCCGTCCTTGCGGCGGAGCGCGGCCTCGATCGAGCGCAGCGTCTTGGGATAGTCGGCGCGGAAGATCGCCACCACCTCGCGCAGGAGCTTCCTGTCCCCGGCCACGCGCCCGAGCGCGAACTCTTCGTCGAATCCCTTGGGCGCGGAGGGCGGTGCCGGCGTCGAGGATGCGACCGGCGTCGAGGATGCGACCGGCGTCGAGGACACGACCGGCGTCCCCCACCCCTCCACCGTCGCCACCAGCTGATCGAGATCGATCGGCTTCGCCAGGTAGCCGTCCATGCCGGCCGCGAGGCAGCGCTCGCGGTCGCCTTTCAGGGCGTGCGCGGTCAAAGCCACGATGGGGACGTGCCCGCCGCTCGTGCGCTCGCGCTCGCGAATGGCGCGCGACGCCTCGAGCCCGTCCATCTCCGGCATCTGCACGTCCATGAGCACGAGATCGAACGCCTCCTCGGCCACGGCGTCGAGCGCCTGGCGTCCGTTCTCCACCGTGATCACGCGATGCCCGCGCTTGGCGAGGACCGTGGCCACGAGCTTGCGGTTCACCGGCGTGTCCTCGGCCACGAGCAGACGCAGCACGCGCGGCGCCCGAGCGGGAACGCTGGGCGGCCGCACCTCACCTGTCGAGGCGAACAGGCTGGTGATCGTGTCGAGCAGATCGGAGTGCTTGATGGGCTTGGTGAGCACGCCCTGCACGGCGGCGCGGCGCCGGGGCGAAAGCTCGGACTGGCCGACCGAAGTCAGCAGCAAGACCGCGGGGCGCCGCGCGGCCGGCAGCTTGCGCGCGCGGCGCGCCAGCTCGAGCCCATCCATCGCCGGCATCTGATAATCGGTGACGAGGAGCGTGTAAGGCTCGTCCTTGCGCAGCCGCTCGAGCGCCGCTCGGGCGCTCTCCACGCTCGCGGGCCGCATGCCCCAGCTCGTGAGCATCTCCTCCACGATGCGGCGGTTGGTGGCGTGATCGTCGACGACCAGCACGCGCAAGCCGGCGAGGGCCGCGCGCGGGCCCCGGGAAGCGGGTTCGGCCACGGCACCAAAGCGCGCCGTGAAGTGAAACGTGCTGCCGCGCGCCTCCGCGCTCTCGAGCCAGATGCGCCCGCCCATGAGCTCGACGAGCCGTGTGGCGATCGTCAAACCCAAGCCCGTGCCGCCGTAGCGGCGCGTGGTCGAGTTGTCGGCCTGGACAAAGGCATCGAAGACCTGGCGCTGCTTGCTGGCCGCGATGCCGACACCGGTGTCGCGCACCGCGAAGTGCAGGGTCACCGTGTCTCCGGCGGCACTCTCGCGCTCGACCGCCAGCACCACCTCGCCATGGTCGGTGAACTTGATGCCGTTGCCGAGCAGGTTCACGAGCACCTGGCGCAGACGCCCCGGATCGCCGACCACATGCGGCGGCACGTCGCGTGCCACGTGGCACGCCAGCTCGAGCCCCTTCTCCTCGGCGCGATAGGCGAGCATGCGCGCCGTCTCCTCGACGCACTCTCGCAGGTCGAAGGCGGTTTCCTCGAGCTCGAGCCGCCGGGCTTCGATCTTCGAGAAATCGAGGATGTCGTTGACCAGCGTGAGCAGCGCCATGGACGACGTCTTCACCGCGCCCAGGTACTCGCGCTGCTCGGGCGAGAGCCCGGTGCGCAACGCCAGCTCGGTCATGCCCAGGATGGCGTTCAGCGGCGTGCGGATCTCGTGGCTCATGTTGGCCAGGAACTCGCTCTTGGCTTCGGCCGCATCCTCGGCGCGGCGCTTGGCGACCTCGAGCTCCTTCAGGAGCTGAGCCTGGCGGGCGGCGTGCTCCTCCAGACGCCGGCGCGCGCGCTCCAGCTCACTGGTGTAGCGCGCCAGCGTGACCTCATGCTCCTTGCGCTCGGTGATATCGTGAGCCGCGGCGTACACGCGGTCGCCCTCGGGATGCGCGGCCGCCGTCCACAGGAGCCAGCGATACGAGCCGTCCTTGGTGCGATAGCGGTTCTCGAAGTGCACGAGATCGACGCCTTCGGCGAGATGCGACGCCGCCTCGGCCGAGGCCGCCTTGTCCTCGGGATGCACGAACGACAAGTAGTGGCGGCCGAGCAGCTCTTCGGGCGTGTATCCGAGGGCTTCGCGCCAGGCCGGGTTCAAGCGCCGGAAGTGGCCGTCGACGGTCGCGATGCACAGCAAGTCGAGTGACATCTGGAAGTAGCGGTCGAGCTCTTCCTCGGCGCGCCGGCGCTCCAGGAAGAGCCCGATCTGGCTCCCCACCGTGGCCATCATGCGCAGGAGATCGGGGTCGGGCTCACGGATCTCGCGGCTGAAGAACTCCATCACGCCGTGCACGGCGCCTTCGTGGAGGATGGGAAAGCCGAAGCTGGCGTGCAGGCCTTCGCGCGCGGCGGCGGCGGCGCGCGGGAAGTTGTCGTCCTTGGTCACGTCGGGAATCCAGGCGGCCTCGCCCGTCGCCCACACGCGCCCCGGCATGCCGATGCCAGGCGCGAACGTGACCTGATGGCTGATGACGTCGAAGGCGGGGAACGCCACCCGGGGCGTGTGCCAGCTCTCCATGCAGCGGAGGACACGCTCCTTGGGATCGATCTCCCAGAACGCGCCGTGCTCCCAGCCCAGCGCTTCGCAGATGGCTTGCAGGATCTTGGGGATGGCTTCCGAGAGCGTGGCCGATTCGACGAGCGCGCGCGCCGTCACATACTCGGCGGTCAGACGGCGCTCG
The DNA here is from genome assembly GCA_036003365.1 of Candidatus Eiseniibacteriota bacterium. GTDB lineage: Bacteria > Eisenbacteria > RBG-16-71-46 > RBG-16-71-46 > DASYSL01 > DASYSL01. The sequence goes on along the minus strand of DASYSL010000042.1, from coordinate 5,564 downwards.
GACTCCTCTGCCGAAGCCGAACGGGTCCGCTCGTCTGCGTCGCTCTGCGTGGCCATGGCGGGGCGCTCCGGATGATCGCCATCGATCGTTTCCGTGGGTGGCGGAAACGATAGCCCCGCGAGCGCAAGGTTGTCGAGACGCGAGTCTCCCGAGCCGCCGGCTTACGCGCCAGACGCGCCGGGTTACGCGCCGGCCGCGCCGGCCGCGTCGGCCGCGCCCACCTGCTCCGCCTCGCCCGCCAGCTGCCGGAGCAGATCCTGCATGTTCAGATTCTTGCCCCGGTCCAGAGCGGCATCGACCTCCGCCGCGGAGAGTCCGGCCGTGATCTCGTCCCAGTGCGGCTGGACGAAGAATTCGACGGCCGAAGGATAGAGCGTGGGCTGGGATCGCACGAGTCCGATCCACTCGAGGCCGGTTTCCGGACGTCCGGACTTGGCTTCGACGATGGCAAGAAGAGTGATGGTCAGGAGCGGCACGCTCTGTTGATCGCGAAACCCCTGAAGCGCCAGACCCAGCTTTTCGCGCGCGGCCACCAGATTGCCGGCTTTGATCTCGAGCCAGCCCATGTTTTCGTACGCTCCAGGAAGCATGGACACGTCACCGAGCTCACGAATGCGCGCCAAAGAGGCATCGAGAAGCGATCGCGCCTTCCCGAGATCTCCGTCCACGGTGCAGTTGATGGCGATGTTGAGGCTCGGCATCGTCATGAGATAGGGACTCTTGAGCTCGGTGCCGAGCTGGAGGGATCGGTTGTAACACTCGGTGGATTCCGCGAAGCGCCGAGCCACCTGATAGGTATTGCCCATCGAATTCATCGCGGCGGCTTCGCCAGCTCGGTTCCCCAGCCGCCGGGCCAGCTCGATGCTCTCCTCGAGGAACTTCTTGCTGCTCTCGAAATCGTCGGCCGTGATGTTCCCCATCTGACGCAGGAGGAACATCAAGCCCGGCTCGTCCCCCGCCCTGCGGGCGATCTCGAGCGCCTCGTTTAGGTAAGCCTTGGTCCGCACGGGGTCGTCTTGCCACATGGCGATTCGTCCCAAGTACCCGAGGGTGCGGCCCAAGTTGAGGAGATCTTGCCCTTGACGCAGCTCCGGGAGCATGGATGCGAGCAGCTCGGTGGCTTCGGTGAGGCGGCCCGTCTGACTCAGCACCTCGGATAGATTCAGGGCCACGCTGCTGCGCACGGCAAAATGCTCCGGCGCCGACACCAAATCCAGGGCGCGTCGCAAGGTGGCGAGAGCCTCTTCGTAGGCCCCGACCCGCAGCGCCGCCTCGCCCGCCACGCGCAGGCGCTCGGCGGCGAGCCCGGGCTCGCCCGCGCGCTCGTAGTGCTCGGCCACGAGCAGCGTCAGCTCGTTGGCGCGCTCGCCGCCCATGGACAGGAGCCAATCGCCCACCTGCTTGTGCAGGGCGCGGCGCTGGCGCGGCACCAAGGTCTCGTACGTGACGTCGCGCAGAATCGCGTGGCGGAAGATGTATTCGACGGTGCCGGCGAAACCGCTCTCCTCGCGCCGCAGGATCATCTCGCGCTGGCGCAGCTCCTCGAGCATGCTGTTGACGTCGTCGGCGCCAAGCCCGGCTTCCGTGCTGAGGTTGACCGCAAGATCATCCCAGAACGTACGGCCCGCGACCGAGCCGCGCTGCAGAAGCTGTTGCAGCGGCAAGGGAAGGCCGTCGAGGCGCGACTGCAAGACGCCGGTGAGCGTCGTGGGGATGCGCACCGCCGACAAACGTGTCCCGTCCACCGACCACTTGTCCTCGCCCTTCAAGATGACGTGGTCGTCGATCAGCGCCTTGATCAGCTCCTCGATGTAGAAAGGATTGCCGTCGGCGCGGTCGACGATGAGATCGCGCAGCGCCGTGGGCACCTCGGGCATCTTCTTGAGAAGCTCGCGCACCAGGCGCCGGCTCGAGAGCTGCGACAAGGGGTCGAGCGCGATGCGCTCGTGGAAGCGCTGGCCCTCGCCCCATTGTGGACGGCGCTCGTACAACGAGGGACGCGCCATGCACAGGACGAAGAGCGGCAGCTTCTCGTTCTCGCGCACCAGGTTGTTGAGCAGATCGAGCGAGCGGTCGTCGGCCCAGTGGATGTCTTCCACGTGCATGACGACCGGGTTGACCTTGGAGGCGGCGGTGAAGAACTCGCCCAGGTGCTCGAGGGCGCGCTTGCGGAAGCCTTCCGTGTCCTTGAGCGCCTCGGTGACGCGTGGGAAGGACGAGAAATCGAAGCCCACCAGCTGGGCCATGAGCTCGGCCTTCTCCTCGCTGCCCGCGCCCAGGAAGCCCGCGACGCCCTTCACGAACTTGTCGTGCACGACGTCGAGCGGATCGGAGTCGAGGATCTGGAAGCGGAAGGAGAAGAGATCGCGGGTCAGCGAATAGGGCTGCAGCATGGACGGCTGCGTGGCGCGCGCCTCGAACTGCCAGAAGGTCTGCTCGTTGAGCTCCGACCATCCCGCGAACTCGAAAAGCAGGCGCGACTTGCCCACACCCGCCTCGCCGACCACGGTGACCACCTGCGTCTCCCCGTCCTCGACCGTGAGCGTGAACGCCTCCTGCAGGAGGCGCAGCTCGATCTCGCGGCCGATCATCTTGGTCTCGACGCCTTCAATGCCGCGCGCCTTGAGTCGGAAGGCCCGCGGCTTCACCTGGATGACGACGTAGACCTCGATCGGATCCTTGCGACCGCGAAAGCGCAGCGGCTCGTGGGTGTGCGCGGTGAAGACTCCCATCACCTGCGAATACGTGTCGTGCGCGACCAGAACCGTGCCCGGAGGCGCGGAGTCCTTGATGCGCCCGGCGAGCGTGATGGTGGAGCCGCTCGCCGTGTAGATGCCGGAGTCGCCGGAGCGCTCGAGCAACACGGGCCCGGTGGTGATGCCGGCGCGGAAGGGCAGCGGATTGTCGTCCGACGGCTTCCAATCCTTGCCCCAGATGGCGACGGCTTCGGCTTGGGTCGCGTCCTGCATGCGCAGCGCCGCCCGGATGGTGCGCTCGGGATCGTCTTCGCGGATGCGCGCACGGCCCCAGAGCGCCAGGCCGACGTCGTCGGTGCGGCTCTGGATGACGCCGCCCTCCTCGCGCGCGATCTCGTCGAAGCGCGTCCACAGCTTCTCCATGCGCGCGCGCACCGTCTCGGCGTCCTGGCCCAGCTCGTAGAGCGCGCCCGCCAGCTCGGTGACGTCGACGTAGAGCGTGGACATCTGCCGCTGCTGCTCGGTGGGCGTGGCTCCCGAGGGCGTCTCGCGCTTGGGCGTTTTCTGCGCTTTCTGGAAGGCCTTGAGCTGCTCGAGCGAGAGCGTCTGGGTGAACGATTGCAGCTTGGTCGGTGCTTCGGCCTGCCTGGCCTTGAGCGCCTTGGCGAGATCGGCCACCAGCGTCTCGGCACTGGCGTAGCGCTTGGTCTTGTCCTTGTCGAGCGCCTTGGCGATCACGGTGTCGACCGCGTCGGGCAGCTTGCTGTTGCGCTTCTTGGCGCTGGGCACGGGATCGTTCAGATGCGCCATGAGCACGCCGAGGCTCGACTCGTGCTGGTACGGCGGCGTCCCGGTCAGCATCTCGAACACCATGGCGCCGAAAGCGTAGACATCGGCGCCGCCGTCGATCTCGGAGTCGCCGCGCGCCTGCTCGGGGGACATGTACGCCGGCGTGCCGATGAGATCGCCCGCGGCCGTCAGGTTCTCTTCCGTGCCGCCGGTGCGCGCGATGCCGAAGTCGGTGACGAAGGCGTTGCCCTCGCGATCGATCATGATGTTCGACGGCTTGAGGTCGCGGTGCACGACGCCCTGGCGGTGCGCGTAGTCGAGCGCGGCAGCCACCTGCTTGAGCGTGTAGAGCATCTCCGGATAGGGCAGCTCGCCCTGCGTCAGCACCTGCTTGAGGGTTCCGCCCTCGAGATAGCGCATCACGATGTACGGCGGCTCGTGGTCGCCGTCGAAGTCGTACACCGGGAGAAGATGCGGGTGCTCGAGCCGGGCGATGAGGCGCGCTTCGCGCCGGAAGCGCTCCTTGAGCGTGGGCTCGTGGAGAATGCTCGTGCGGATGACCTTCACGGCGACGTGGCGGTCCATGCTCGCCTGGTAGGCGCGATAGACCGTGGCCATGCCGCCGGAGCCGATTTCTTCGGTGATCTTGTAGGGACCGAGCTTCTTGTCGATCAACGCGGGCGCTCCGGGCGAGAAAGAAGAGGACCACCCCGGTGCCGAGGCTGTCGTCTGGGGGACGCCGGGCGGCCTTCGGGGTCAGCGATAAACGGCTTTCACTCTACCCCAAGTCGAAGCGTCCGTGGGTGTCGCGCCATGGGCGCTCCCCGAGCTGATCCGGGTGGCAGGTAGACCGGATAGGAAGGTGTCGTTGGTGCGGGTGGCGTCGAGCTGCAAGGGTCAGCTCGACCGAGCATTCGGGGATGACCTCGCCGCCGCCCGTGCACCTCATGTGGACCTGTGGTGTCGCTGGCGGCAAGGAACAGACGGCCCATCCATCGCCTGGACGAAGACGGCGACTCGACCGCGGTGCCACCAAAAACGTTCAGGCGCCCTCAACTTCGTATGCGCCAGCGCATGCGCTAGAGCCAGGAGCGCGCAACCCTGCGTATGCGCCAGCGCATGCCGTTCGCGCAGCCACGTGGGCCCTTTCGCCAGGGTCCAGCGCGGCCTAGTGGTAGTGAGCTTTGAGCTTTCCCCAGGATTCGACCTGGGTGGGAACCACGCCGCACGGTCCGGGCGCGATGCGCAGGGAGCGCCGGTGCGTGAGCATGCAGAAGTCGCAAATGCTGACGTGACACGTGGAGACGGCTCTCGTGGTCCACGACCAGAAGGCGAAATCGCTCTGGCGCGTGGCGTCGACGTCCAACGTGTCGGCGACGGTGCAGGCCTCGCCGCAGAGCCCGCCGTTGGCCGTGCACTGCTCCTGGATGTGCGTGGCATCGGCCGAGCCCGTGCACGTGTTGAAGACAAAGTACGACGGCGCGTTGGGATCGTCCGGCACGTCCTCCCCCGCGCACAGCGTATCGGTGAGCTCGACCACCTTGAGCAGCGACCCGGTCGCGCAGTCGTACACCGAATCGACCGAGGTCCAGATGCCCGCCCACTCGGCGGGCACGGTAACGCCTGCGCTCGGCCGGGGGTTGCCGGTGGCGCGGGCGCTGCCCGCGAAGACCAGAAGACTCAAGAAAACGACGGTGGCTAGCCGGCCCATGTCATCCTCCTGTCATCGATAGTGCGCTTTGAGCCCGCCCCACGTGGAGGGCTGGGCGGGGGTGGCGCAATACGCTGGTGGGGCCGAAGCGATGCGTGTGCCGTGCGAGTGCAGGACCAGGCACTGATTGGGAATGCCCAGGCAGCCGGCGCCGGTGTAGGTGAAGCTGGAGGTCGTGACCATGTCGTACGAATCGCCGCTCACCGTGCCATCGGTCACGATGTCGATGTCGACCGTGCAACCGGGAATGAGCTCCCCGCTGCCCGTGCAGTGCATGTGAACCGTGGTGGCGTTGGCCGAGCCCGTGCACGTGATGTTGTAGGGAAGCGTCCCGGGATCACCCACCTCCTGGCCTACGCACACGGTGT
>DASYSL010000041.1:0-11524 GCA_036003365.1 Candidatus Eiseniibacteriota bacterium | reverse complement strand
AGGGTCCCGCCCCGCACGATCTCTTCTTGCAGGACATCCCGGGAGGCTTGGGTGACGAGAGCATGGCGGTAGATCGACCGGTGAAAACGGTCAAGTGGCAAAACGAGGAGACCGTCTACTTCTCGGTCACCGACGGATTCTTCTATCGCGTGTATCAGCTCGAGCGCGGCAAGACGCCCGAGCGCATCACACTGCCGCTCTCGGCGCGCGACTTCGACGTGGCGCGTGACGGAACCGTCGCGTATTACGGCAATGGCTTCGAGCGTCAGGGCGAGATCTACCTGCGCACACCCGATGGCAAGACGCGGCAGATCAGTCACATTCAGCCTGCCTCATGGGCAGACACGCCACTCGCCCCGGCCGAGATCTTCCGCTTCAAGAGCTTCGACGGGCGCTCCATCGAGGCGGCACTCCTCGAGCCGCCGCATGCGCGCGGCAAGCTGCCGCTCGTTCTTCTCGTGCATGGCGGGCCGACGAGCAGCTTCGACGCTTCTTCTACGTATTGGTTCGGGATGTGGCCGCAGCTCCTGGTCGCCCACGGCTATCAGGTGCTCATGGTCAATCCGCGTGGCTCCGAGGCCTACGGCTCGGAGTTCACCAAGCTCAACCGTGGCGATTGGGGCGGCGGAGACTATCGCGATCAGATGGCGGCGGTGGATGCAGTGCTGGGCCGGGGCCGCACCGATCCGAACCGGCTCGGCATCGGCGGCTGGTCCTATGGGGGCTACATGAGCCAGTGGGCGCCGACCCTCACGTCGCGATTCAAGTGTGCGGTTGCGGGTGCCGGAACCTTCGATCTCGTGGCCGAGTTCGAGACCGAGGACTACCCGCAAGGCGATGAGTGGTTCTTCGGCCGGCCATGGAACCATGCCGACGCCTTCGCTCACAGCTCGCCCAACATGCACATCGCGAGTGCCAACACGCCGACCTTGATCCTGCACGGCGAGGAGGACGTGGCCAATCCCGTCGGCCAGTCGATCGGCTACTACCGCGCGCTCAAGCAGCTCGGCGTGCCGTGCCAGCTCGTCGTCTATCCACGCGAGGGACATCTGCCGCGCGAGGAGAAGCATCAGATCGACATGCTGCGCCGCATGCTCGATTGGTACGATCGCTACCTGAAACCCGTGAACTAGCGGCGGATACGCCGCGCTTGCTAGACTCAGGTCCGAGCGCCGCCCCGCCCAGGCGCTCTTCGAGGTTCCCCGCATGTCCTCCACATCCGACGTCCCGGCCGTGCGCCTGACGCAGACCGCCAAGCGCGCGGGCTGCGCCGCCAAGCACCCGCCCGGATATCTGCTGCCCTTGCTCGCCGGCCTGCCGGAAGTGCGCGATCCGCGCGTCCTGATCGGCTCGAGCACCGCCGACGACGCGGCCGTGATCCGCCTCGACGACGAGCGCGCGCTCGTCTTCACCACCGATTTCTTCACGCCCATTGTCGACGATCCGTACGACTTCGGGTCGGTGGCGGCGGCCAACGCCTTGTCCGACGTCTATGCCATGGGCGGGCGGCCTTTGTCGGCCTTGAACCTCGTCGGCTTTCCCGACGAGACGCTGGCGCCCGAGATCCTGCGCGAGATCCTGCGCGGCGGCATCGAGAAGGTGAAGGAAGCGGGCATCGACGTGGTCGGCGGCCACACCATCAAGACCGATGAGCCCATCTACGGGCTCGCGGTGGTGGGCGAGGTGCATCCCGACCGCGTGATCTCGAACGCCGGCGCTCGGGTGGGCGACGTCCTGGTGCTCACCAAGCCGCTCGGCCTGGGCGTGATCTCGACCGCCAACAAGAACGACCGCGATCACCTGGGCGCCATGCCCGAGGCCATCGAGACCATGAAGCACCTCAACCGCGGCGCCTGTACAGCCATGCTCGAGGCCGGCGCGCACGCGGCCACCGACATCACGGGCTTCGGCCTGCTCGGGCACTTACGCAACCTGCTGGCGGCGAGCGGCGTGTCGGGCGTGATCCGAAACGGCGCAGTGCCCTTCATCGAGGCAGCGCGCACCTACGTGCGCGAAGGCAACGCGCCCGGGGGCACGCACGCCAACTGGCGCTTCTTGAACGATTGGGTCGCATACGACGCCGCGCTGTCCAAGGAGGACCAGCTGCTGCTGGCCGACGCCCAGACGTCGGGCGGCATGCTGATCGCTCTGCCGGCCGATCGCGTGCCCGCCTTGCTCGAGGCGCTGGCGCGCGAGCGCACGCTGGCGCGCGCCGTGGTGGGGGAGATCGTGGCCGGTCCCGCGGGACACATTCGAGTCGTCGCTTGATCACTCTCTCGAAGGAGAAATGGATGCTTCGCTTCGCCCTGGTGTCCCTGGCGCTCGTGTGTGCCGTGCCCGCCTTCGCCAAGACCGAATCGCACGCGGGCAAATTGATCGAGATCACCGCCGGGGACGACAAGATCAATGCCTATCTCGTCGAGCCGCAGGGCGAGCCCAAGGGCAATCTCGTCGTCGTTCATGAGTGGTGGGGGCTCAACGACTGGGTCAAGCAGACGGCCGATCGCTTCGCGGCGCAGGGCTTCCGCGTGCTGGCGCCCGATCTCTATCGCGGCAAGGTGGCGACCAATGAAGAGACGGCCCACGAGCTGATGCGCGGCCTGCCCGACGAGCGAGGGATCACCGACATTCAGGCGGCGGCCAACTATCTTCGTCCGCCGAGCTCGGGCGCCAAGCTCCTCAAGAACGGCGTGATCGGGTTCTGCATGGGCGGCGGCCTCGCGCTCAAGGCCTCGCTGGACAACAGCCCCTTCGATGCCACGGTCGTCTGCTATGGCGCGCCGGTGATGTCGCCGACCAGCCTCAAGAAGCTGCGCGGCCCCCTGCTCGGGATCTATGGCGCGCTCGATCAAGGCATCACGCCGGAAGACGTGAAGAAGTTCGAGGCCTTCGGCCACGCCTCCGGGCGCAACGTGAGGACGGTGGAATTCGAGGGTGTCGGCCACGCCTTCTTGAACGACACGCGCCCCGGCTACAAGGCCGACGTGGCGCTCCAGGCCTGGACCCAGATCGACGCCTTCCTGGCCAACAATGTGTTGAAGGGGTGGAAGTAGGGGCTAGCTCGCGCCGTCGAGCTCGGGGTGAGGCAGCAGCTCCGGGCGCTGGCCCACGAACATGACTTCTTCTTCCAGATGAACATGGAAGGCTTGGCGCACGCGCGTCTTCATCACTTCGGCGAGCGTGAGCACTTCGCGCGCCGTCGCGCCGCCCTCGTTCACGATGATGTTGGCGTGCTTGGCGAACACCATCGCCTGACCCACGCGCAGGCCGCGGCAATGAACCTGGTCCAGAACCTTGCCGGCGGGCACGCGATGCTCGCCCGCCCGCTCGGGCGGCAGATTCTTGAAGTAGGAGCCCGCGGTGGGCTCGCGGCGCCAGTCCGGATGCTTGATGCGCCGCTCCTCGAGCCGCGAATCGATCTCGCCCTGGATCAATTCGAGCGACCCCGGCTCGACGCGCAGCCTGGCCGAGACGATGATGTGCGGGTCGCGCTTGAGGCGTGAGTCGCGATAATCGAACTGGAAGAACGTGGCCGGCACTTCCATGAGCTCGCTGCCGTCCGGCTTGCACACCACCGCGTCGATGACGAACTCGCCGATCGACTTCCCGTAGCAGCCCGCGTTGCCGTACATGGCGCCGCCGATGTCGCCGGGCACGCCCGAGGCGAACTCGAGCGCGCTGAGACTGCGGTCGCGGCAATCGAGAATGAACTCCAGGAAGTTCTTCCCGGCGCCGACGACGGCGTGCTCGCCCTTGAACTGCACGCTGTCCACGGCGACGTGCACGACCACGCCGCGCCAGCCCTCGTCGGAGACCAGGAGGTTCGAGCCGCCGCCGAGCACGAACGCCGGCAGGCCGGCGCGGCGCGCGGCCGCCAGTGCCGCGCGCACGGCTTCGGGCGTGCGCGCTTCGACCAGCGCATCGGCCGGGCCGCCGATCTGCAGCGTGGTGTGGCGCGAGAGGTGCTCGTCACGCTGCACGTCGGGCGACTTGCCGCGCGCCCCCAGCTCTTCGCCGAGCAGGCGCTCGAAGTCGCCGAGGAGCTTGGGGTCGGTGCGGGGCGCCGCCGGGCGCACGTCGTTCCAGGTCATCTAGACGGTGAGGATGTGCGCGCCGGCGTCGACGTGGATGGTCTCGCCGGTGACGCCGCTCGCGAGATCGCTCAGGAGGTAGAGGGCCGTGCCGCCGACGTCTTCGAGCGTGACGTTGCGGCGCAAAGGCGTTTTCTCCTGCATGGTCTTGAGCATGTCGCTGAAGCCGCTGATGCCGCGTGCCGAGAGCGTGTTGAGCGGCCCCGCCGAGATGCAGTTCACGCGATGGCCGAGCGGCCCCAGCTCGAGTGCCAGCTGGCGCACCGCCTGCTCGAGCGCGGCCTTGGCGCTGCCCATCACGTTGTAGTGGGGAACGGCGCGCTCGGCCGCGATGTAGGAAAGCGTGAGCATCGCGCCTTTGCGACCCTCCATGAGCGGCACGGCACGTTTGGCCAGAGCGACGAACGAGTACGCGCTCACCTCGAGCGCCATGCGGTAGCCGTCGCGACTCGTGTCGCGGAAGTCGCCGGTCAGCTCCTCGCGCTTGGCGGCGGCGATCGAGTGCACGAGATAATCGACGCCGCCCATGCGCTTGCCGATCTCGGCGAAGCAGGCGTCGATCTGCTCGTCCTCCTGCACGTCGCACGAGACCAGGACCGGATCGCGGAACCCGGCGCTCAGCTCCTCGAGCGCCTTCTGGAAGCGCTCGCCCTGATAGGCCAGCGCCAGGCGCGCGCCGCGCGCGGCCAGCGCCTGGGCGATGCCCCAGGCGATCGAGCGGTGGTTGGCGACGCCGAAGACGACGGCGTTCTTTCCCGTGAGATCGAGCGAGTCCAGTGTTCCCCCTGTGCGCGGGGCGCGGGTTTCGCGGCGCGCCGCTCGCGCGGATGCGCTAGCCTACGGTGGGATCGTCCATGGAGCAAGGCCGGAGGCAGATCGAATGGGGCAATTGTCCGGGAAGACGGCGGTGGTCACGGGTGCGGCGTGGGGCATTGGCCGCGCCGTGGCGTATGCGCTGGCCGACATGGGCGCCAATCTCGTCGTGAACTACCGCACCAGCGAGGCGGCGGCCCAGGAGGTCGCCGAGCGCGCGCGGCGGGGCGGCGTGAAGGCGGCGGCGGTGCAAGCCGACGTGACGACCTCGGAGGGCGCCCACCATCTCGTGGCCGACGCGGTGAAGCATGTCGGCCCGCCGGACATCCTGGTGAACAACGTGGGCGACTTCCTGTTGAAGACAGTCGCGGAGACGACGAGCTCGGACTGGCACCGCGTGTTCTCGTCCAACGTCGACTCCGTGTTCCTGGTGTCGCGCTGCGCCTTGCCCCACATGCGGGCCGAGAAGTGGGGCAGGATCGTGAACATCACCTTCTCGCCGGTCGATCACCTGAGCGCGCGGCCGCGCACCGCCGCTTACACGGCAGCCAAGGCGGCGGTGCTCTCGTTCACGCGATCGCTGGCGGCCGAGGAGATCCAGCACGGCGTGACGGTGAACGCGGTGGGGCCTGGTTTCGTGGATACGGGGCCCGAGCGCATGTCGGACGAGTTCCGTGAGCGCATGCTGCAGCTGGCGCCGCTCGGGCGCTTGGCGTCTCCCGAGGAAGTGGCGCGCGCGGTGGCGTTTTTGTGTCATCCCGACGCGTCGTACGTGACCGGAACGCAGATTTCGCTCTCGGGAGGGTGGGCCCTGTGAGGCGGGCGGCGATCGTCTGCCTGGCTCTCGCCTTGGCCGCGCGGGCCGAAGCGTCGCCCGACACGGGCACGTTTTCCATTGTCGCGTGCGACACCGCCACCGGGGAAGTCGGTGCGGCAGTCGCGTCGCGCGCTTTGACCGTGGGCACGCGCGTGCCGTGGGTGCGCGCCGGCGCGGGTGCCGTCGCCACGCAGGCGTCGACGCGCGAAGCCTTCGGGCCGCGCGGGCTCGCCATGCTCGCTTCCGGAACCGATCCGCGCCACGTCCTGGACTCCTTGCTGACCGAGGATCTCGATCGCGATCATCGGCAAGTGGGTGTCATCGACGCCTTCGGACACTCGGCCAATTACACCGGCAGCAAGTGCACGGCGTGGGCGGGCGGCATCGTCGGTCCGGGATTCGCGATCCAGGGCAACATTCTCGCGAGTCCGCAGGTGGTGCGCGAGATGGAGCGCGCCTTCCGCGAGACCAAGGGGGAATTGGCGGCGCGGCTGCTCGCCGCCCTGGCCGCGGGCCAGGCGGCCGGCGGCGACAAGCGCGGCCAGCAATCGGCCGCACTCCTGGTGGCGCGGCCGAGCGACCAGTATCCCGAGTACCGCGACCGCTACGTGCAACTGAAAGTCGAGGATCATGCGCGGCCCATCGTCGAGCTGACACGGATCTATCGTTTGTACGAAGCCACGGGCCTGGCCGAGGCGCACGTGCGCTACATGCAAGGCTTCGAGTCGGCCAAGCGCGCGGCCGAGGCGGCGCGCGAGCGCGCGCGGCTCGGCGACATCGTGAAGCGTGTCGCCGCCGATCCCGAAGCGACGAGCGGCTCACTCAACGCGGTGGCGTGGTCGGCGGGATCTTCCGGCGTGTTTCTCGACGACGCCTTGAAGGCGGCGACGCGTGCGGCGGTCATGGAGCCCAAGAACACCGATGTCCTGGACACCGTCGCCGAGGTGCGATGGAAGCGCGGCGAGTACGGTCTCGCGCTGCAGGCCATCCAGAGCGCGTTGGACATCGCGCCGGACGATGCCGATCTCAAGGCTCGCAAGAAGGAAATCGAAGACGCGGCGAAGCACGCGCCGCGTCGCGGCGCCAAGACGCCTTAGCGCGTGGTCGCCGTCCGGTTGTAGCGCGACAAGAGCTCCGTGGCGCGCTCGGACTTCTCGACGTCTCTGGCGAGAGCGCCGGGGAGCCGGAACGAGACGTTCTCCTCGGTCACGTTGAGATCGCGCGCCGGACCGGAGCCGCGCGCCTCGAGAAGGCTCACCAATTCGCGCACCAAGGACTCGGGCGTCGAAGCACCACTGGTGATGCCGATCGAGCGCTTGCCCAGGAGCCACTCCGGCTTCAGATCGCGTGCCGAGTCGATGCGATGCGCCTCGACGCCCGCCGCGCGCGCCACTTCGGCCAGGCGATTCGAATTGGAGGAGATCGGCGATCCCACCACGAGCACCAGGTCGCAGCGCGACGTCAGCTCCTTGACCGCGTTCTGGCGGTTGGTCGTCGCATAGCAGATGTCCTCGCGTCCCGGACCGCGGATGGCCGGAAAGCGGCGGCGCAGCACGTCGAGGATTTCCTTGGTCTCGTCGATCGAGAGCGTGGTCTGCGTGAGATAGGCGATGCGCGTCTCGTCGGGCACCTGCACGCGCTCGGCGTCCTCGACCGTCTGGATGAGGATCGTGCGCTCAGGAACCTCGCCCATCGTGCCCTCGACCTCGGCGTGACCGTCGTGGCCCACGAGCAGGAGCCAGTAACCCTGGCCGGCGAAGCGCACCGCCTCGAGGTGGACCTTGGTCACCAGTGGGCACGTGGCGTCGATGGGACGCAGGTGGCGCCGCTCGGCATGCGCGCGCACGGCAGGGGAGACGCCGTGAGCGCTGAATACGATGGTGCTGCCCTCCGGCACGTCGTCCAGGTCCTCGACGAAGCGGGCCCCGCGCGCCTTGAGCTGCTCGACCACGAAGTGGTTGTGAACGATCTCGTGCCGCACGTAGACCGGCGGGCCATAGAGGTCGATGGCCAGGTCGACCACATCGATGGCCCGGTCCACGCCCGCGCAATAGCCGCGCGGGGTGGCGAGCCAGATCTCGGTCTGGGGAAGGGGGGCGGAGGCACTCACGGGGGCAAGAGTATCAGGATGGCTCGCGCGGCGAAAATCTCACTGCGGCGCGATCTAGCGCCGACTCGGACTCGCCCTGGGGTGAGTTTCCTTGCCCAGCTGACCGCTTCCCCCAGGGCGAGTTCATGAAGCCGCGGCACGAGCTGCCCCCGGGGGCAGTTGGGCCCATTTGGCATTTTCACTGCCCCGAGGGGCAGTCGCCGAAGATGGCGTCCCAACTGCCCCTGGGGGGCAGTTGTCAGGCAGCGAGCTTTCACTGCCATTGGGGCAAGTGATCGAAGCGTTTCGCGGTGCCCGGATTTCCGAATCCGTGTCGTTGGAATTGCCGATCGCGATGGCTCTCCGCGTGCAAATCGCCGCCTGCGCCGGTGCCGCAAGCAGGTCATGGGTTTGGCACCTGACCCTATGAGCGGCGAATTGCTCGCCCCTTTTGGCCTCCGGCTTGCTCGAGAGAGGTCCGGCGATTTTCGCGCCCTGGCCGCCAAAGCCGTCGCGCGAATCGTAGGGACGCGACTCGAAGTCGGGCGCGCTGGGGGCAGTACACGGGACGAACCAAGGTCGTCGATTCCCTCGATGAATCTACGAAGGAGGAGGCCACCCATGCATTCCCCTCGACCCCGTGCCGTCATCGCGGCCCTGGCAGCCCTGCTGCTGGTCGGGTCGACGGCCCATCCGAGCGCGGCGTCTCTCTCTCCTGTCCGCGCGATTCCCTTCCCGGCACCCCAAGTCCAAGGCATTGCCTATGGTGGTGGCAGCCTATGGGTCGCCGGCTCGATGGGCCCGGGGTTCACGCTCGTCTTCGAGCTCGATCCCGCGACCGGCTCGGTCAAGAACAGCTTCTTCGCGTCCGCCGACGTCGGCTCCATGAGCCATGACGGCAGCTCGCTCTTCGTCACGAGCGACGCCGGCGCCATGGCGTGCGGCGGATCCAATCCCAACTCGGTGAGCGTGCTCGACCCGGCAAGCGGGAGCACGCTGCGCACGATGGCGAGTCCGGTGACCGGCATGGCCAGCGGCCTGGCATTCGTTGGCACGCGCTTCTTCGCCTCGGGCCAGCTCGATCCCGATGCGTGCAATCCGGGCGACGAGTCGCTCGTGATCGCCGAAGCCAACGCCTCCGACGGCTCGCGCCTGGGCAGCTTCGATGTCAGTGCCAAGGGCAGCGGACCGCGTCTGCTCTCGAGCGACGGATACAACCTGCTGTACGCGGCGTGGGCCGCGGATGGCGGCAATCCTTCGCTCTTCCACTGGAACGTGCACACGCTGTCGACGAGCGGCAGCGAGTCGGCCGTGGCGTCGCTCGACGACGTCGACGCGCCTGACGCCGAGACGGCGGAGCAGTCGTTCCACGTGACCGGCATGGCGTGGGGCTCGGACGAGCTGTATGTGGCCAACAGCTCGAGCAGCTCGATCGACGTTTATGCGTTCGCGGCTGCGCCGCCGCCGCCTCCGCCGCCGCCTCCTCCGCCGCCTCCGCCGCCGCCTCCTCCTCCGCCCCCGGCTGAGACGCTGCAGGTGAGCGTGGACGTGCGGCCTGGGACGTCGGACAACCACATCCAGATGGGCTCGAGCGGCCTCGTGCCGGTGGCACTTCTGGGCTCGGCCGACGTGAACGTGGCGAACATCGACGCGCAGAGCGTGCTCTTCGCCGGCGCGCATGCCCGGACCAGGAAGGATGACTCGGCCATCGTGACCTTCTCCGACGTGAACGGCGACGGCTACGCCGACATGTCACTCGGCTTCGACACCGAGACGCTGCAGCTCAATCCGGGCGACCGCGTCGCCGACGTGTCGGGCTTCATGAACGACGGCAAGCCGTTCCGCGGCCATGCCGATGTCACCGTGAACGGCACGGTGACGCGCGCCTACAGTCGCGACAGGCTCCATCCGCGCGACGCGACGGCAGTGACGCAGCTCGAGCTGCGGGCGCAATCCGTGTGGCCGAATCCGGCCCGCACGGGCGCCGTCCTTGCCTTGACGCTGGCGAACGACCAGCCGGCGTCGCTCGAAGTGTGGACGGTCACCGGACGTCTCGTGTCGCGCCGTGAACTGGGCGCGATGGGCGCCGGCTCGCATGCGGTGGACCTGAGTGAGACGCGCGCGCTCCCCAACGGCGTGTATTTCGTACGCGTCCTCCAGGGCTCACTGTCGAGTGGCACGAGGGTGATCGTGCAGCACTGATTCGAAACCGGCGAAGGAACGCCATGGCGTGGGCGGCGGCGATGTGCCGCCGCCCGCTGCTTTTGGGGAAAAGAAGCCCTTCGTCTTGGTGGACGCGATGCCACGCCGAGCGGTACATTTTCCAAAACGACCCCAACGCGAAACCGCCGGCGGGAACCCGACCGCTTCGGCACTCGAGGAATCTTCATGGCGGCCCATCCCGCGCCCACTCCGGACGATCTCGTCTCCCGACCGCTCGGTCCCAAGGACGGTCCGGCGACGTGGCGCTTCCTCGAGGCCGGTGGCATCCGCAACGTCTTCGTCGCGTCGCAGCTGTGGCGCGGCGCGCTCTCGCAGAAAAGCGCCGACGGCACGCCGGAGCTGTGGGGCGCGTATGCCGGTGAAGAACTGCGCGCCGTTCTCTTCTACGGACAGGGCGGCCTGGCCGTGCCGGCGGCGCATCACGTCGACGACATCACGGCACTCGGGCCGGTGCTGGCGCGCCGCGCCGAGCGCTTGCGCGCGCTGATCGGCTCGCTCGAGCTCGTCGACACGCTCTTGCCATTCGTCGAGGCGGCCGGGGCGCGCACCCGCGTGCGCGTGCGCGAGCTCTTCATGGAAGTGGACGCGGCCACCCTGGATGCGGCGTCGAGCCTGCCCGAGCTGCGCCTGGCCACGCTCGACGATCTCGATCTCGTGACCCGCGCGGCGTCGCGCGCGCACCTCGAGGAGATGGGCGACGATCCCTTCGCGCGCAATCCGGAAGCTTTCTTGGGACGCGTCGCGCGCATGATCCTGGAGGAGCGCGTGTACGTGCTGCGCGACGACGACACGCTGGTGTTCAAGGCCGAGCTCTCGGCACTGTGCCCGCTGGGCGCCCAGATCTCCGGCGTGTACACGGATCCGGCGCACCGCAATCGCGGCATCGCGCGCCGCGGCACGGTCGAGATCGCGCGCCGGGTGCTCGAGACCGCGCCCGCCGTCTGCCTCTTCGTGCGCGAGGACAATCCGCCGGCGCTGCGCGCCTACGAGCGCGGCGGCTTTCATCACGCTTCCGACTACCGCACGCTGTTCTTCGAAGATCCTTCGCTGCCTCGCCGTCCGCGCGCCGAGACGCGCCCCGCCCCTTGGCCTCCGAGCGAATCCCCTCGCGGCGCCCGCTAGTCGTCGGACGCGGCGGTGCCGTCGCCACGTCCCATCCGCTGGCCTCGCTGGCCGGTTTGGATGCGCTGCGCGCCGGCGGCACGGCGGCCGACGCGTGCGTGGCCGCGGCCGCCATGCTCAACGTGGTCGAGCCCATGTCGACCGGCATCGGCGGCGACGCGTTCGCCTTGGTGTGGGATGCCGCGCGCCACAAGCTTTCGGCATTGAATGGCAGCGGGCGTGCCCCGAGCGGAGCAACCTTGGAGTCGTATCGCGCGCGCGGCTGGCGGCGCGTGCCCATGACGGGGGCGGCGCCGGTGACCGTGCCGGGGAGTGCGCGCGCGTGGGAGGACCTGCTGAGCGCGCACGGCCGCTTGGGTCTCGCACGGG
>DASYSL010000040.1:0-27272 GCA_036003365.1 Candidatus Eiseniibacteriota bacterium | reverse complement strand
AAGACGGGCACGACGAACGAGTTCAACGACGCTTGGTTCGTGGGCTACACGCCGCAGCTGGTGGGTGGCGTGTGGGTGGGCTTCGACCGGCCGCGCAGCCTGGGACGCGCCGCGGCCGCCACCGCTCTGCCGGTGTGGGCGAGCATCATGAGCGAGCTCTTGCGCGATGCGCCCGCGCTCGCCTTCGCGAGCGATGCCGAGGTGCAATACGTCGCCATCGATCCGTGGTCCGGTCTCCTGCCCGACTCGACGCATTGCCAGTCGATGATGGTGCCGTTTCTCCCCGGCACCGCGCCGCAAGCGTATTGCGGCGAGGGCGGAATGTTCGGCGAGGAGGCCTTCAACGCCGACTCCTCTCTCTATGGGCCGGACTCCTTGCGCATCGAAGGCGAGGAGGCGGAATCGTCGGCGGCGACCCCCGAAGCAGAGCCGGAGAACCCCGGCTACTATCCCGATTCCACCGAGTCGCCGGGAGAAGGCGACACGATCCCGGAGCCTCTCCGCCCAGGCAAACCGCCGCCCCAGAAGCGTTCTCCGCCCTAAACGCGTTGCGGGACGCCTGATGGCGAGCGGACATTTTCTTGGCACTCGCCGAGAGCGCGGCGCCGGCGCCACGAACGCAGAAATTTCCGGAAACGAGCGCCTCGCCAGCGTTTCGGCCCCCCCGAGCCAAGTCATCTAACCTCCGTGTCTTGCGTTCTGCGAACCGGTCGGTACGGAGCTTGCTTCCTGCCCGGGGCAAGGGTCACCCCAACTGAACGGAGCGCACGATGGTGGCGGAGCCGCAGGTCCTTTCCCAGGAACGCAAGTCACGGATCGCGAAGGCGAGCCGCAAGCTGGCGGAAGCTCTGCGTGAGACTCCGCGGCGCCGGCCGTCCGTCGCGCTCGTGCCTCTCGAGCCCGAGGAAGCGGCGCGCTACGCGGGCCTCCACTACGTGGAAATGTCCCCGTTGCCCCCGGGCATCCGCCGCATGAAGAGCGGCAAGGGCTTCCGCTACGTGGCGCCCGACGGCTCGACGATCCGCGACAAGGCCGAGATCAAGCGCATTCACGCCATCGTCATCCCACCGGCGTGGACGGAGGTATGGATCTGTCCGTCACCGCTCGGGCACATCCAGGCCGTGGGCCGCGACGCGCGTGGCCGCAAGCAGTATCGCTACCATGCGCGCTGGCGCGACGTGCGCGACGAGAACAAGTACGGCCAGCTCGTCGCTTTCGCCGCCATGCTGCCCGCGATCCGCCGCCGCGTGCGGCGCGACCTCGCACGCCGAGGCCTGCCGCGCGAGAAGGTGATCGCCACCGTGGTGCGGCTCCTCGAGCTGACCATGATGCGCATCGGCAACGAGGAGTACGCGCGGCACAACCGCTCGTTCGGCCTCACCACGCTGCGCGACCATCACGCGACCATTCGCGGCCACGCCCTGACGCTGCAGTTCCGCGGCAAGAGCGGCAAGGAGCACCGGCTGCGCGTGGAAGATTCGCGGCTCTCGCGCATCGTGAAAGCCTGCCAGGATCTGCCCGGCTACGAGCTGTTCCAGTATCTCGACGACGAGGGCAAGCGGCAGAGCGTCGATTCGGCCGACGTGAACGCCTACTTGCGCGAGATCACGGGCGCCGACGTGAGCGCCAAGGTGTTCCGCACTTGGGCGGGAACGGTGCGCGCCATGGCGGCCATGCGTGCGTGGAAACCCGAAGAGGGCGCGCGTCAGCGGGGCCCTTCGGCGCGCATCGTCTCCGACATGGTGAAAGAGGTGGCGAAGCAGCTCGGCAACACGCCCGCCATCTGTCGCAAGTGTTACGTTCACCCGGCGGTGATCCAGAGCTTCCAGAAGGGCGAGCTGCAAGAGCGCCTGGAAGAGCTGGCCGGACATCCGAGTCCCGTGCGCGGCCTCAACGAGAACGAGCGCCTGACGCTGGTCTTCTTGTCCGAGGCAGCCGAGCGCTCGCGGGCCGTCGCCTAGCGCTTTCGATCCAGCGCGCGATTCACCTGACGCGCCGCGCGCTGTCCACTCACCAGAGCCGCCTCCACCGTTCCACTCTCGAATTCCGTCGCTTCTCCGGCGAAGAACAACGTGTGCTCGACCGGACGCTTGAGGGATGGCGCGGCGTTCTTCCCTCCCACGAGCACGTAGCTGTAGGCGCCGCGCGCGTAGGGATCCCGGTCCCAGTCGTGCCACCACACGTGGCGCACGAGCTTGGGTGCCTGGCGACCGAAGCGTCGCGAGAGCTGCGTCATGAGGACACGACGGAGTCCTGTCCTGGGCAGGCGCGAGAGCTCGCGCGCTTGCGGCCCTCCGGACCAGAAGGTGGCCAGAGGCCAGCGCACCGGATCGGCGCTCCACGCGGCCTGAAACGGCCCCTCGGGAAAGTTCACGAAGCTCACCGATGGATTTTTCCAGGGCAGCTCGCGAAACCAAACGACGAAACGCAGGGCGGATCCCATGGTGAGCCCGGAGAGCGCGACGCGCAGCGACTTGGGCTCGGGATCGCACGTGATCGCGCCGCGCTGGGCCAATACGCCGATGGGTACGGTGACGATCGCCGCACGCGCCGAGATCGTGCGCGAGCGCCGGCCCCGCAGACGCAGCGTCACGCGGCCCGGTTTCCACTCGATCACTTTCGCCTCGTGACGAAGGACGACGGGGCGTTCGAGATCGCGGGCCAGGGCCTCCATCAGAGCGCCGTATCCGAGAGTCGGACGGCCGGTGCTCGAAAACGCGACCGACTCCGGCTCTTCGGGCGAAGGCGCCACCGAGTGCACGCTGGCGCGCGCCGGATCGGCGGCGTCGAAGCCGGAGACGAATCGGCGCGTGATGGCGCGCGCGGTCGCGAGCGCCGGGCCGCCCGGCTTCCGTGCGAGAAAATCGTCCACCGATTCGTCCGGCCGATCGTGCCGCACCAGGCGCAGGACGCGCTGGATGGCGGTGGGAAGATCGATGCGCACGAGACGGCCGTTCCGCCATTGCCGATGCTCGGCGTGAAGCCCAAGGCTCGAGAGCCCTTTGGTGGCGAGCATGCGTTCGGTCAGGGGCGCGCCGGCATGAATGAATTCGGCGCCCATCTCGAGCGGCAGCGGCACGCGCGGATCGTGCATCGTCCACGCGCGGCCGCCGATACGGTCGCGCGCTTCCAGCACGAGCACGGAGCGGCCACGCGCCTCCAGCTCACGCGCCGCCATGAGCCCCGCCGCCCCCGCTCCCACGATGACCACGTCCGCGGACTTCACGGAGTGCATCGTAACGGTGTTCAGGCGTCTACGCGACCCATGCTCGCGCGTCGCGTTGTTCTCGGCTACATTCGCCGCTCGACCCGCTCAGAGGGGCGGGCTCATTGCGCGAATGGAGGAGTCGATGAAGCGTTTTCTGAGCGCCGCGCTGGTGGCGGCGGTCGCATGGTCGTGCTCGCCGGCCGAGAAGAGCGCGACCACGGAAGTTTCGCTGGCGGAGAACCTGGCGCGGGGAAGGACGATCACCTACTCGTCGGGCTGCGTCGACTGTCACACGCCGGGCACCTTCTACGGCGCGCCGGACACCACCCGCTATCTCTCGGGCAGCGAGCTGGGCTGGGAAGGCCCATGGGGCGTGACCTATCCCCGCAATCTGACGCCGGACAAGGAGACGGGCATCGGCAGCTGGACCGAGGAGCAGATCATCAACGCCGTGCGCACGGGCGTGCGGCCCGACGGCACCATGCTGCTCCCGCCCATGCCGTGGCCCGCGTACTCGCACATGAGTGACGCCGACGCGAAGGCGCTCGCCGCCTATCTCAAGAGCCTCCCCGCCGTGAAGCACAAGGCGCCGGATCGCGTGCCACCGGGCACCAAGTTCGCCGGCCCGCGGCTCATCTTTCCGCCGCCTCCGGCCTGGGACGCGATGAACCTGCCCAAATCTCCGGAGACCGCAAAGTCCGAATAGAAATGTCTCGAAGAGGAGAGAAACGGCATCCAGCCGGCTAGGCGACCCTGGCCGGCTGGACCGTTTTTCCGGGCAGAGCGGGCTCGGCGAGCTTGCGCCGCTCGGCACGATGCGCGGCCACGTCCACGCCGGTCTTGATGCCGACGAGCAGCATGAGTCCGTACACGGGGGAGCCGAGCGCCATCATCAGGAAGCCGCCGAGGAGAATCGTGAGGTGGAGGACGATGACGCGGGTGTAGGGCTGCGACATGAGCTGCGACAGGGGGACGTGGCGGTATTCGCCGCCGTGCACGTAGTTCACGGCGAAGGAGACCGCGTGCGACGAAGCGATCGAGAGTGCGGCGAAGCCGAGGCCGGTGCGCTGGATGGCGGGCAGGATGTTGGCCAGCACGTCGAAGGGCGCGCCGAACTGGCTCTTGCCGAAGAGCGCGAAGACGAACACGCCGTGCACGAAGGTGAACATCCCGTAGTGCACGCAGAAGAACGGAATCATGAAGAGCTTGCCGATCCAAGCCGCGGGGTCGTCGGGGTCGGCGATCAGCATGCGCAGCACGTTGAAGAGCCCGACGATGACGTTCTCGAGCCAGTAAAGAAGCAGGAGCGGGAACACCTGCCACTGCAAGAACAGCACGCCGAAGAGCGGCGTGGCATTGGCCGCCACGAGGACCGCGGTCGAGATGTCCCAGCGCCTGGGATGGATCTCCATGCTCTGGTTATCGGCAGGCGGGATGGCGAGATGGACTACTCACTCGCCCGCGGGCGAGTGATTGGGCTCTTTGGGCACTGACCCACTTGGACCGCTTGGTCGCTTCACGGCATGTGAATGGGGCTGCTTGGGCCTCGCACCCACCCGCCCGTTCCTGGGCAGGTTGTCGTCCAACCAGAAACGACCAGGGCCGCGCCCGGCGAGGAGCGCGGCCCGTGATCGCGAGTTTTTCGGCTGCCTTAGGGCGCGACCGCGCTCGTCGAGCCCGGGCCCGGCTGGAAGTCGGGGTGGCCGGTCTGCCAGAGGCAGAACGCGTACATGTTGGCGAAGTTGCGGAACGTGACCTTCTTGTCCTCGGTGAAGTGCCCGTCGTCGTAGTTCACCTGCAGCACCACCGGCTTGCCGGACGTGGTCGCGTTCTGGAGCGCGGCCGCGAACTTGGCCGGCTGCCACACGATGACGCGCGGATCGTTGAAGCCGCCCACGCAGATCACCGCCGGATACTTGGTGCCCGCCTTCACGTGCTGGAAGGCGTCCATCTCGAGCAGGCCCTTGAATCCGTCCTGATCCGCCACGCTGCCGAACTCCGGCGTGTTGACCGGCCCGTTGGGCGTATTCTCCATGCGCACCGCGTTGGCGCACGGCACGTTGGCGATGGCGGCGCCGAAGAGATCCGGGCGCTCGGTGATGGCGCGGCCGATGAGGATGCCGCCCGCGCTCGTACCTTCGCCGAAGAGCTTGGCCGGCGTCGTGTACTTGTTCTGCACGAGGTACTCGGCGCACGCGATGAAATCGTTCCAGGTGTTCGGCTTGGTCGCCTTGTAGCCGGCGTGATACCAGTCGAAGCCCAGCTCGCCGCCGCCGCGCACGTGCGCGACGGCCACCACCACGCCGCGGTTCAGGAGCCCGAGGTTCAGAATCGAGAAGTGCGGCGGCTCGGTGATGCCGTAGGCGCCGTAGCCCGACAGATAGCAGTTCGCCTTTCCGTCCTTGGCCACCTTCTTGTTGTAGATGATCGAGAGCGGAATCTTGGTGCCATCCTTCGCCGTGGCCTGCACCTCGTCGACCACCAGGTCATCGGCGCCCGGGAACGTGGCCGCCACGTTGAGCGGGCTCAGCGTGATCGCCTTGGTCTTGGGCTGGAACTGGTAGCGTTCGGTCGGCTTGGTCCACGACGTGATCACGATCTGCGCGTCGTTGGACGTGGCGTCGTAACCGCTGATGCCCACCGTGCCGGTGCGCGGCAGCTTCACCGGCTCCCACTTGGAGCCTGCGAACGGATAGATGGAGACGTGGTTGTTGATGCCGTCCGACGTGGTGGCGAGAAGATAGTCCTTGGTGCGCTCGAGGCCGTCGATCGTCTCGGTGCCCTGCGGCATCACGACCTTGGCGTTGGCCACGTCGGGATGGCTGAGGCTGGTCACCAAAATCTTGTACTTGGGCGCGTTCTTGTGGGAGAGCAGATACACCATGCCGTCGTGCTCGACGGCGTTGGTGACCTCGTCCTCCGGTTTCAGGAACGGCTTCCAGTTGATCTTGTCGTTCTTGAGCTCGCTCGCCGGCGCGATGAACAGCGTCAGCTCGTTGCGCACGCTCGCCGACACGCCCACCAGATACTTGAAATCATCGGTGAAGCTGACGATGGGAAGATCCTGCGCCGTGATGCCGAGCGACGGATACTTCTCGGCCGAGAGCAGGACGCTGTCGTTTTTGGGATCCGTGCCCACGACGTGGAAGAACGCCTTGGTGTTGAGCTCGCGATTCTTGTCGTGAACGTCGGCCGAGTTCATGAGGTTGTAGCTGAAGCCCGCGCCGTCCTGCGACCAGCCGCCGATCCCCTGCCAGCACGGCGAGATGGTCTCGGTGGCGAAGCTCTTGTCGTCCACGCTCATGATGCGAATCGTGGCCGACTCGGAGCCCTGCTCGGCGATGCCGAGGGCGATCTTCTTGCCGTCCTCGCTCGGCATGTAGAAGGAGAGCGAAACGCTCTTCTCCCCGGCTCCCACGGTGGGATCGAAGAGCAGGGTCTCCTTGCCGTCGAGGCTCTCGCGGTAGTAGAGGCGCCCGACGTTCTCGGTGGGCAGCGTCTTCTTGTAGAAGTAGCGGCCGCCCTTGCGGATCACGCCCGAGATGTTGGCCGGGCGGGCGGCGTCGAGCTTGACGTAGTCGGCGACCAGCGCGTCCCGTCCCGGAATCTTGTCGAGGAGGTTCTTCGTGTAATCGGCTTGGCTCTTGAGCCAATCGGTGACTTCCGTCGACTTCACGTCCTCGAGCCAGCGGTAATCGTCGGTCAGCGTGGTGCCAAAGTAGGTATCGGTGACCGGATCCTTCCGCGCCGCGGGAGGACCGTCGGCGCGCACAGGGGCGGCCGACACCAGGGCAATGAGCCCCAGGCAGGACAGCAAGCGGCGTTCAATTTTCATGGTTATCCTTCTCCGTCAGGGGTGGGCCGTGGAAACTGCGCGGAGGTTACCACGCTCGCCCCGTGCTTGCGCGCCGGGCGGCACGGAATGGCTTTTCCCTTGCGATTTCATGGATTCCCACGATACGGTGCGCGCGCCCGACCGCTGGTTCGCCGGGAGCCGGCGCTGACGCCGGCCTCCTCCTTCATCTCCTTGCCGCATCGAGATCCATGACCCCACCGACCCGCGTGCCCGCCCCGCGCGCGATCCGCGATCTGCGTCTCGTTCTCGGATTCACGGTCTGCCTGGCGACGCTCGCCGCTTCTCCCGCCGGCGCCACCGGACGCGACTTCATCGACGAGACCTCGATCGCCGAGGGCATGCGCCAAGGCGAGACCGGCATCGAGCTGGGCGCCGACGGCCGCGTCGACATCCAGGACCAATTGCAGGGCTGGTTCGCGGGCGCGACCGAGTACGGCATCACGCAACGCTGGTTGGCCGAAACCGTGGTCAAGGGACTGAGCCGCGGGCGCGGCCTCGAGTTCGCGGGCTGGAATCTCGAGACGCGCTACGTGGCAGTGAGCCAGGAGCAGTTCCCCGTCGCGGTCGCCGGTGCGCTCGAGTGGGAAGTCGAAAGCTCGGCGGCCAAGCACTTGTTGTACGAGCGCGTGCTCATTCCGCGACTCATCATGACGCGTGTCTTCTCGGGCACCTTGCTCACCACCGGCAATGCCGGGCTCGCATGGGAGATCGAGCCGCTGCATCGCACGGGCTTTGCCTGGGCGCTGGGCGCGCGCTGGCCCGACCGCCGGCCCGTCGCCTTGGGCGCCGAGGTCACGCGCGAGCCGCTCGAGCGCGCCACCCGCATCACGCCGCAATTGCACTTCAACATGGGCGAGGCCTCGATCCGTCTCGGCGGCTCCTTCGGCGTCCATCCACGCCCCTACCACTTCATCGCGCGCATCGTGGTCGAGCGGGAGCTGGAGCTGTGAAGCGCCTCGTCGTGGTGCTCGTCCTCTTGTTGGCGTGCGCGATTCCCGCGCACGCGGCCGCGCTGGCCGGACACGTCACCGACGCGGCGGGAGCGCCGCTCGCCGACGTGGTGGTGACCGTCCCCGAGCTCGGCTTGCGCGCGATCACGCACGCCGACGGAAGCTTCGCCCTGCCCGCGGCCGGCTCCGGCGCTTATACGCTCGTGGTGCGGCGCAGCGGCTACGCTCCGGCGCGAATCGCCTTCCAGCTGCCCGCTTCTTCTCCACTGGAGGTCAAGCTCGCGGCCACGCCCTTCGAGATCGCGCCCGTGCAGGTCACCGCCTCGCGGGCGCCCGTCGATCCGGATCGCTCGCCGCAACCCTCGGCGACGCTGTCGGGCGAGCGTTTGCAGCGCGAGCACACGGTGTCCCTGGCGCAGGCCATCGAGGAGCTTCCGGGCATGCGCAATCTCTCGACCGGCGAGCAGGTGGGCAAGCCGGTGATTCGCGGGCTCGCGGGTCCACGCGTGCTCGTGCTCGAGGACGGTTATCGCCTCGAGGATTACTCGTGGAGCGACGAGGACGGCCCTTCGGTGGACGCATGGCTCACCGATCGCGTCGAGGTGGTGCGCGGGCCGGCAAGCGTGCTCTACGGGTCCGATGCGCTCGGTGGCGTGGTGAACGCCGTCCCCGCCGACCTGCCGAGCTCGGCGAGCGGCAAGGCGATGACGCGCGCCGCCGCGGGCATCTATGGCGCCTCGAACAATTCGGAGTTCGGTAGCGCGCTTCGCCTCGAGCACGCCGCGGGCGGGTTCGGCGGCCGGCTCTTCGTCGTGGGACGCCACGGCGACGACGTCAGCACGCCAGCGGGATCGATCCACAACACGGGCTTCGGCGCGTTCAACGGCGAGACGGCGCTCGGCCTGCGCGGCATGACGTCGTCGGCCACGCTGCGCGCCGCCCACTACGGCGGCGAGTTCAAGCTGCTCGAAGCCGACGCGCCGCCCGGCGAGCAGCAAGAAGAAGAGGGCGGACCGGAGCGCAAGACCTCGGACAACCGCGTGCAGCTCGGCGGCAACTTGCTGCTCGGCGGCATCCGCTTCGAATCGAAGGCACAGTGGCAGAACCACTCGCTGATCGAAGTCGCCGACGAGCCCGGAGACTCGGCGGCGGCGGGCGGCGAGGCGGAGCAATTCCATCTCGTGCTCGACAGCTACGAGCTGGACCTGCTCGGCCATCACGGCAAGGAAGGTGCGGCGCACGGCACGATCGGTGTCTCGGGACTCGCGCAAACCAATGACACGCGCGGGCCGATCCCGCTCGTGCCCGACGCCAGGACGCTCTCGGCCTCGGCCTTCGCGCTCGAACAGGTGGACGACGGGCCGTGGAGCTATCTCGCCGGCGGGCGCTTCGATCAACGGCATCTCGAGGCCGACAACAACCTGGCCTTGGCACTCCCCGATCAATCGCGCGACGACACCCAGGGCTCGCTTCAGTTCGGCCTGGTCTATCGCCTGTCGGGAGCGCTCTCCCTGGCGGGCAATGCCGGCAAGGGTTGGCGCTCGCCGAGCCTGTTCGAGCTCTACGCCAACGGTCCGCACATTGGTGAATCGAGGTACGAGCTGGGCGACCCCGAGCTCGAGCCCGAGCGCTCGATCGAGCTGGACGCGAGCCTGCGCTGGCGCGCCGAGCGCGCGCGCGCCGAGCTCACCGGCTTTCAAAACATGATCACGGATTTCATCTTCCTCGTGCCCAACGGCACGCACCGCGTTGTGGGCGCCGACACGCTCGACGTCTATCTCTACGATCAGGCCGACGCGAATCTCATCGGCGGCGAGGCGTGGGGCGAGCTCGAGGCCACACGCTCGCTCGTGCTGCGCGCGCGCGCCGATTACGTGAGCGGCCAGAACCAGAAGACGGACTCGCCCTTGCCGCAGATCCCGCCTTTCCGGGCCGCAGTGGAGTCCGAGCTGCATACATCCAAGCTCAAGTGGGCGGAGCAGGCACGCGTGGGAATCGAAGCCGAGTATGTGGCGAATCAGAACCGGCTCGGGCCTTTCGACGAGGCCACGGGTGCGTATACTCTGATCCATCTCGACGCGGGCATGGCCCACGCCATCTCCGGGCGGCCGTTCCGCTTCGAGCTGCGTGTGCGCAACTTGACGGACCACGCTTATCGCGACTTCATGTCGCGCTACAAACGCTTCGCTCTCGATCCGGGCCGCAACGTCGTCCTCCAGATCTCGACCGGACTATGAAGAAGATCTCGCTCGCTCTCTTCGTCTTGCTCGCGCTCACCGGCTGCTCCGAGAAGCCGGCAGGCAGTTTGGTCTGGAAGCAGGACCACATGACGATCAAGACCGCGCTCAGCGGCGTCACGTTGCTGCCGTCCAACGAGCTGATCGCGACCGGTCATCAGCTTCAGGAGTTCTCGCTCGTCGCGCGCCCCCTTTCGCTCGTGTTCGGGCCGAGCGGGTGGACGGAATTGCCGATGCCCTCGCCGCCTTCAGGGAGCGCCGCCCTCTATGGAGTCGCGGTCGATCCGTCGGGTCGCGCATGGACGGTCGGCCGCACCGTGGCTTCGGAGGCTGAGCCGTTCGACCCCTCTCCGCTGATCTACCGGCTGGACGGCGGCGCGTGGTCGCAGGAGTCGCTCGCCGGATTGGGCTCGCTTACCGGGCTCACACTGACCGGCGTCGCCACCGGCGGAAGTCCGTCCGCCCCCGAGGTGCGCGCGGTGGGCGACTCGGCTTTTTCGGCCGGCAAGGTGCTGCGCTGGATCAACGGATCGTGGCAGTTCATGGCGTTGCCAGCTCGCTCGGGAATCTGGACGCTGCGCGCCGTCACCCACTCGGTCGACGGCAATTGGTATGCGGTGGGCGCGCAGAGTGGACAACCCGGCGGCACCATCCTGGTCGACCGCGGACAGGGATGGATCGCCATGGACACCCCGCCCATGGAAGTGGAGTGGACCGGCGTCGCGTGCGACGGGCGCGGCGTTCCCTACATCGCGGGCAACATTCCCCAGAACGGCGAAACCCAAGGTGTGCTGTGCCGGCTGCGTCACGGCATATGGGAAGACGTCCCGATCACACGGCGCAAGAGCGGCGAAGCCCACTTCTATTTCATCGCCTTCGATGGCGAGGGCAACGGCTGGGCGGTCGGCGGGCGGGCGACAGGTGGTCCGTTTCTGGTCGGATCGACTCCGAACGGTTGGACGGAGACGCCGTTGGAAGCCGAAGCCGAGGCGCATCCCGACAACGAGCAGGTTTCAGGTGGCGACTTGACGGGAGTGCTGGTCGACGGCGAGCTGAATGCGGTGTCGGTCGGCTCGGCGCTCGAAACGGGTCCTGAGGGCGAGTCCGAATATCAGCCACGCGTGTTCCGGCTCGGATTTCGTCGCGCCGGCGAGATCGACGCGCCGTCGCGCCTTTCCCCCTAGAGAACATTCCGCGTTCAGCACAACCTAACGATGCCCGCTTTGGGGTCAATTGACGCGCTCGAGGTCCATTCTTTCTTGATTTGTCTGTGACAGCCGCGGTTTAATCGATCCCATCTTCTCCAAAGGGCCTCGGCACATCCCGAGTCGCCGAGTCCTGGTCGCGGTACGGAAACCGATCATCCCAGTGTCGTTCGTTCCACTGGCAGCCTCCTTTCGCCAGAGCTGTCGCAGCTTTACCCACGTAGGAG
Organism: Candidatus Eiseniibacteriota bacterium; assembly: GCA_036003365.1. GTDB lineage: Bacteria > Eisenbacteria > RBG-16-71-46 > RBG-16-71-46 > DASYSL01 > DASYSL01. The sequence goes on along the minus strand of DASYSL010000040.1, from coordinate 15,589 downwards.
GTCCAATGACGTCCAAGGCAACCAATGTTTTTGGCGTGCTCGTCATCGCCGCGCTCGGCGTGACGATCTTTGCGAGCGCGGGTAGCGCGGAGAAATCCGCGGCCGTCCCCGTCCTCACCCAGATGTCGCCCGCGGGCCAGCGTGCCGCACTCGCGAACGGCGTCGCCCCCAGCACCTTCCCCGTGCTCGACGTGCCCGCAGGTGTGCAGGAAGTCGCGCGCACTTACGCGAGCCAGACCCGCGAGATGGGAGTCGTGAAGCGCTCGGGCCTGCTCCCGTTGGCGGCTCCGACGAACATCATGTGCAACAACCCCGCCGGTGACCGTGTCGGCGAGACCCAGTCCGAGGTCTCGGTCGCGGTCAACGGAGACACGGTCGTCGTCGGCTGGAACGACTCGCAAGGCTTCATCGGCACGCCGATCACGCTCACGAGCTATGCCTACTCGACCAACGGCGGCGCCACCTTCACGGACGGCGGCAGCGTTCCCCTCGCCGCGGCCGGCGACCAGTCGTTCGGCGACACGGGCTGGGATACCGACGAGGTCGGCAACTGGTATCTCGTCCAGCTCTACACACGCACCGGCCAGCAGAACGTGGCCGTCCACCACGCGCGCTTCGTGGGTGGCGTTCTCACCCTCGATCCTCCCGTGCAGGCCGCCATCGGCACCTCGGCGACGGGCCTGCTCGACAAGTGCCTCATCGCCGCCGACAAGGTGACGGGCAACGTCTACGTCGCCTACACGCGCTTCCTCGGCAACTCGAACATCGAGATCGCGCGCTCGACCACCAAGGGCGCGACCTGGGATCCGCCGATCATTCTCGACAACACCACCGTTCCGACGGCCTCCAAGACCGCGGCGCGCCCCATCTGCGGGCCGAACGGCGAGGTCTATGTGGTGTGGGAGAAGGGCGCCAACACGATCTTCTGCCCGGACGCCGGGGGTAACCTCGCCTCGTTCAACGGTGCCGAGATCGCGTTCTCGAAGTCGACCGACTTCGGCGTCACCTACTCGCCGCTGTCCGTCGTCTCGCCGCTCATCACCGACTTCCTCGCGTCCGGACCGGGCGACCTGCGTGAGCGAGCCAACGAGTTCCCCGACATCGCCGTCGACATTTCGAACGGCTGCTACCGGGGCAACCTGTACGTGACGTGGCACGATTCGGCGCCGTGGACCGCGAACGTGGCCATCGGGCCGCCGAAGTCCGAGATCGTCGCCAACAACAACAACCCGGGCACGCCCGATCTGTTCAACATCGGCGACGATGCGAACGGGAACATCACGCCCGCGGGCGACCTCGACTACTGGCAGTTCAGCGCCACGCAGGGTCAGAACCTGCTGATCGACCTCCTGCCGCAGGCCTTCAACTGCGGTGTCAGCGGTACCTCGCGCCAGATGCGCATGCGTCTGTTCGCCGTGACGCCGACGTTCCCGAACCCCACGGGCTTCCCGGACTCGCTGCTCGCCGCCTCGTTCATCGGCGCGTTCGAGAACCGCATCACATGGACGGCTCCGGCGACCGGCAACTATCTGATCCGCGTGCAGATCAGCGGCGGCACCACCACCGGCACCTACATCCTGCGCGTCCGTCCGCTCAATTTCGCAGCGGGCGCGGCGCGTGACACGCGCGACATCCTGGTCAGCCGGTCGACCGACGGTGGCGCGACGTGGGGCGCTCCGCAGCGCGTGAACGACGACCCGGCGGGTCTCGAGAATCGCCGGCCGTTCGTCGGCGTGAACAGCAGCGGTCAGGTCACCGCCTACTGGCACGACTCGCGCCTGGCCGGGCTCGGGTCGTCCGCTTCGCTGACGAATATCTTCGGCACGGTGTCGCGCGACGGCGGCGCAACCTGGTCGCCGAACTTCCAGGTGACCGACGAGTCGTCGTTCTTCTCGTTCAACACCATCGCGGTGCCGAACCTCGGCGACTACAACCAGGTCTCCGGCCGCAACAGCGCCGTCTTCCATCCGGCGTGGTCGGACCAGCGCATCTCGTCGGGCGACGTGCGCACGCCGAACACCAACACCTACACCGCGGGCCGCGGTCCCGACACCTTCTCGACTGGGATCTCGTTCTTCAATGCGGTGAGCTGCCCGGCCGACACGTTCGCCGCGGCCGGCTCGACGATCACGCGCGTGTTCCGCCTCCTCAACACCGGGACGGCGCCGGACAATTACGCGTGGAACGCCTCCGACGTGGCCGGCTGGATCGTGGGCGCGACCAGCGGCACCACGGGCATCCTGCAGCCCGGTGGCTTCTTCGACGTGTTTGTCACGGTGACCTTGCCCGAAGATTGCACGCCCCCGACCGACGTGGTCTCGATCGCGTCGATTCCGGTGGGTGATGCGTGCAGCGCCCCGCAGACCTGCAACACGACGGTCCACTGCGAGCTGGCGGTGCCGGCGCTCATCTCCATGTTCGAGGCCAAGGCCGTCGACAACGGCGTGGATCTCGACTGGAGCTCGAACGCCACGACCGAGGTCTCGGGCTGGAACCTCTACCGCACCGATCTCACGGGATTGCGCGTGCTTCTCAACACGGCGCCGATCACCATGGGCCAGGGCGGCTCGTTCCACTTCCATGACGGCGCGCCCGGCACGGGCTCGACCATCTACGAGCTCGATGCCCACATGATCGACGGCAGCGAGCGCATGGTCGACTCGCGCACGCTGACGTTCTCCAGCACGCCGGCGCAGTTCTCGTTCGCCATCGCGGGCGCGGTTCCGGCGCGCGGCGGCAGCTCGGTGCGCTACTCCTTGCCCAAGACCACGAACGTCACGATCGCCGTCTACAACATCGCGGGCGCGAAGGTGCGCACGCTGGTGAGCGGCGTTCAGGAGGCGGGCGTGCACTCGGTGCCCTTCAACCTGACGGACACGAACGGCCGCCGTCTGGCCGCGGGCGTCTACATGGTGAAGATCGTCGCCGGCCAGAATCAGGGCTCGGCGCACGTGATCGCGCTCCCGTAGCGATCGATCACGGGCCGTACACGAGAACTCCCCGGGGGCGAAAGCTCCCGGGGAGTTTCTCTTTGCTGCGTGGGGCTCGGGTCAGCGGGTCAGGACGATCTTGCCGATCGTAGTACGGCTTTCGAGAAGGCGATGGGCTTCGGCGGCGCGCTCGAGCGGCAGCGTGGCGGCGATCTTGAAGCGCAAGGAGCCGTCGACCGCGTGCTGGATCAGCTCGTGGCGCGCGCGCGCCAGCGCGGGCGGATCGTGCGTCAGGTCGAGTTGGAAGGCACTCACCTTGAGCGAGCGCGGATAGAGCACGTCGGGATCGACGGGCGCCGGCATCCCGCCGGCGTCGCCGAAGTGCACGAGCTCGCCGAAGGGCGCGAGCATGGCGAGACTCGCCGCCTGCGTCGGCAAGCCGACGGAGTCGAGGACGAGATCCACGCCGCGTCCGCCCGTCTTGGCGCGCACACGCTCGGCGAGATCGTCACCGTAGAGGAGCGGCTCCCCTCCCGCCTCCCACACCGCGAGCGCTTTGTGATCGCTCGAGATCGTACCCAGGACGCGCGCGCCCGCGAGCCTCGCGAGCTGCACGGCGAGGAGTCCCACGCCGCCCGCGGCGGCGTGCACGAGCACCGTCTGGCCGGCCTGGACGCGCGCCGCGCGATGCACGAGGAACCAGGCGGTGAGCCCCTGCTGGGGAATGGCGGCCGCGGTGACGAATTCGAGCTCGTCGGGCCATGGCATGAGCGTCGCGGCTGGAGCGGTGGCGAGATCGGCGTAGGTGCCACTCACCGCCGGCGGCGCGGCGTAGAAGGCGACGTGGCGCCCGCGCCAGGCGGGATCGACGTCGTCGCCAACGGCGACCACGATGCCGGCGCCCTCGCTGCCGAGAATCCAGGGCAGAGGCGTGGGACGGTAACGCGCACGGCGCCACTCGGTGTCGGCAAAGTTCACGCCGCGCGCGTGCAGGTCGACCAGCACTTCGCCCGCGCGTGGCCGCGGGACGGGTGCTTCGGCGAGCTCGAGCACTTCGGGGCCGCCGACCTGGCGCATGACGACGGCGCGCATGATGAGCGCGCGGCGCCCCATGGCCGGCATCGGCTCATGGGGCTCGTGGCGCACCGGGCACAACTCGACGAACGGAACCATCACGTCCCCCTCAGGGCAGAGTCGAGAACTTGACCGCGGCCACGCGACCTTCGGCTTCGAGACGTGCAAAATAGATTCCGGCGCGCACCTGGTTTCCGGAGTCGTCCCGGCCATCCCATGTGATGGCCTGCGGACCCTCCGGCCGCGCATCTGAAGCCAAGAGTCGGCGCACGCGCCTCCCTGTGGCGTCGTAAAGCGCGAGGTTCGTGCGCGCCGGTTGTGACAGCGTGAAGCGCAGCGTGAGGCCCGTTCCCGCGCGCGCCGGATTCGGTGCGGCGGGTGCGAAGGCGATCGCGGGCGGAGTCACGGGCGTGACATCCACCGTGCCGGCGAGCAGCACCTGCATGGCGAAGATGTCGAGATTCTGATTGCGCCCGTCGGTCCAGGAAGCGATCGCACCGCCACCCGACGTGGCGACCAGCGCGAGATCGCCCTGCTCGCTCGGCAAGTTGCACACGGCGCGGAAGCTGTCCGGGTACGAGGGGTCGAGTGCACCCGAGGCGAGGACGTGCTGGGCGACGATGTCCCCGCTGTCCGCCCAGGCGATGACGGCGCCGCCCGCGGCGTCGGGGACGATTTCGGCGCCGCTCTCCAGGCGCGGCACGTTGCTGAGCGCCCGGCCGGCCGCGGGCCAGTTGTTATCCAAGGCGCCGTTCGCTTTGATGTGCTGCACGAACATGTTGAGATGAACCGTGAAAGCCATCCAGTTGACGATCGCGCCGCCGGCGCCGTCGGAAACCGCGAGCGGACGGGACTCGAGCACGCCAGCGTTGGAAATCTGTCTGCCGTTGAGCGGCCAGAGCGCGTCCAAACTGCCCGTGGCCAGCACGTGCTCGGCGAAGATGTGGTCCGTGCCGGACACGCGCCCGTCGGTCCACGCCACGACGGCGCCATGCGCGCCGTCCGAGGCGATCGTCGGCCGGCCTTGGTCGCCGGTGATTGTGCACAGCGCGCGGCCGCCGGCGGGCCACGCACGATCGAGAACGCCGGAGGCGAGCACGCGCGCGGCAAAGACGTCGAAGCCGACGGCGCCCGCCCGGTTATCGTCCCACGCGACGATCGCGCCGCCCGCGCCGTCGGAGACGATCGACGGGAATTCCTCGCGCGCGGTCCCGGCGGACACGGCCAGACCGTTCGACGGCCATGCCGGATCGACGAGACCGGTGGCGAGCACGTGCTGCGCGAACACATCGAGCGCCCCGGCACCGCTGCGCTGATCGGTCCACGCCACAATGGCGCCCCCGGCCCCGTCGGGCACGAGGATGGGGTTTTCCTGATTGCCGGGGGCCAGCGTGAGGGCAACTCCGTTGACCGGCCAGGCCGGATCGAGCGTGCCGTCGGCGCGCACGTGCTGCGCGTAGAGGTCGAAGTCGCTCACCGTGTCGCGGAGATCCTCCCAGACCACGATGGCGCCGTGCGCCCCGTCCGACACCACGACGGGCTGCACCTGCCCGCCCGCCTGCTTCTCAATGGCACCGACGTCGCCAAGGAGACCGCGCCCGTTCCTGGGCCACGCGGGATCGACTGAGCCGTCGGCGCGCACGTGTTGCGCGATGATGTTGAGCGCATCGATGGGCTGGTTCTGCCACACCACGATGGCGCCGTCAGCGCCGTCCGAGGCGATCGACGAGTGCACCTGCGCGCCTCCGTCGGTGATGATGGCCTGGCCGAACGGCGGCCAGTCGGCGAAGGCGCCGGACGCGAAGGCCGTGGACAAGGCCGAGACCGCGAGCAGAAACCGAAGCGAACGGGAAGGCATGGGGCTCACCTCCGTGGAGCGTCGTCTAGGGGCGGGGCCACTCCCCGCCATCAGCCATTTCGATACGGTGCGTGTCGTTTCGATCCGTGGAAAAAAGCGAATGGCGGGGAACGCCCTCAAATGCTTGATACGAAACGTGGTGTAGCGTAATTTGACCGTATGAGTTCTCTTTCAGCGCCGCTCCCGACCCCTTCGCCGCGCGGCCGGCCGCGCAGCGAGAAAGCCCGCCGCGCTGTTCTCGATGCTGCCTGCGAGCTCTTCGAGGAAGGCGGCTACCCGGCGGCCACGATCGAAGCCATCGCGGCCCGCTCGGGCGTCGCCAAGACGACGATCTATCGGTGGTGGCCAAATCGGGCCGCGCTCGTGGTCGAGCTCCTGCTCAAGATTGCGGCCGTGGCGGCGCCGCCGCCGACGATCGGCAAGAGTCCGCTGCGGGCCCTCCGCAACGAGCTTCACACCGTGGGCCGGGCATCGAACGCCCTGCCCGGGCGGCTCCTGCTCTCACTTCTCGGGGAGTCGCAGAACGACCCGGAGGTGCGGGTGGCGCTTCAGAACGGTCTCTTCAAGCCGCGGCGCGCGGCGACCGCGGAAGTGGTGCGTCAAGCGCAGGCGAAGGGCGACCTCTGTAAGGGCATCGCGCCGCTCATCGCGACCGACCTCCTGTTCGGGCCCCTCTTCTATCGCCGATTCGTCCGCCACGAGCCGGTGACCGAAGCCTTCGTGAAGCAGATCTTCGAGTACGCGATGACCGGGCTGGCGTCGGCGAAGACCAAGAAGCGACTTCTGCGGCCGGCAACGCGCGTACGCAAGTAACCCACTCCCCTGCGGGTCTGACACTCCGAAGTGAATGGATGCGCACTCGAGCGCGGATCAGCCTTGACCGCCGCTTCGACGCAGGGACTGCGCCGCAGCGTCGTCGGCCAGGGGGCTTGGGCGTGAGATGAGATCACTCGGGGGCGGACCTCGACGCAATTCGCCGTGGTCCGCCCTGGCGGCATCGCCTTGCCAAGCGAGGCTCAGTTCTCGATCTTGAAGATCTCGCGCCGGCCGTGCTCGACCAGCTCGTGATAGTCCTTCATGATTTTGTCCATCTCCTTCATCTGTTCGGGGTTCCCTCCCTCGCCGGCCATGATGGACTCGAACGCCGCCAAGGTCGGCACCTCGAACTCCGCCACCGCCATCCAGTAACGCTCGGCGCTGAGGTCGGTCATCACGCGCATCTTGCCCATGCCGTTCTTCTCCATGAGCTGGGACATGGCGACAAACTTTTCGGCCAGCGGCTTTACCTTCCCCGGCTTGCAGTACATGACTTCGCGGATCAGAAGCATGTTTCCTCCGTGTGCGTGCGGGAAATCCCCCCTACTGGGCTGATGGGCGGATCGGCGGGCCCAAGGATACTACGCGGCTGCCGATAACCAAGGGGTGCGCGGAGCCCCTGCGGGGCCCGGCTGGCCCCGCGCTGGCCTGGCTGGCCTGGCTGGCCCCGCGCCGGGAGAGGAGCCATGGACGCGATTTCCCTGACCGAGCGCACGCTGGTTTCCATCTTCCGCACCGCCATCTATGCGGGGCTGGCGGCGGCCTTGGGATTCACGCGCACGGAGTTCGCGCCGCTCCTGGACGGCATCATCCTCGGGGCGTCGATCGCCGACTTCATCACCTGGCTTCTGCGCACCCTCATGCTCATGCCGGAGAACATCTCGCACGGCATCTACGACACGGCGGTCAACGTGGCGTTCGCCTGCTTCTTCTTCCACGTCGCCGCAATCCCGATCAACGATGATGGCACGATGGTCATGTTCGCATTCACCGCCTTCATGATCGTGCTGGGTTTGAAGATCGGGTACTACGGGCTGCAGACCGTGGGGGCGCTGGCGCACGACTAGTGGCGCGTCGCGGTTGCGCAACGGCGGGCGGCGCGCGTAGGCTTCCTGCCATGCCTGCCTACATCTTGAAGACCGAACCCTCGACCTATTCCTTCGACGACCTGGTGCGCGACAAGCAGACCGTTTGGGACGGGATTTCCAATCCGGTCGCGCTCAAGCACCTGCGCGGCGTCAAGAAGGGCGACACCCTCCTCATCTACCACTCCGGCGAGCAGAAGAGCGTCGTGGGCTTGGCGCGGGCTGCTTCGGCGGGGTACCAGGATCCGAACGTGGCCGATCCCAAGCGCGTGGTCATCGACATCGTGGCCGGCAAGGCGGTGCCCGAGCCGGTGACGCTGGCGCAGTTCCGGGCCGATGCCGTGCTCAAGTCGACGGATCTCGTGCGGCTCTCGCGCTTGTCGGTCATTCCCCTGACCGACGCGCAGCTCGCGCGGGTAAAGAAGCTGGCGGGAATGAAGGAGTAGATCCGAATTCTTCGCCCTCGACAAAGTTTGTCAGTGCATCGTGGAATGCTCTCTGCATAGGATCACCTTAGCAAGCTGCTGGCTTCGCCCCCGCAGGCGCGCCCCCCAATCGTTATCTTCACATGGACGATTCATCTGCTGATCGCGCGGCGGATCCCCACTGCTGCAGTGGGTCAAACGCAGCGCCTGACCATTCACTCGCTCCAGAGCATGCGAGTGGGTCAAGTGCCGGAAGTGACCAATTGGTGGCCGCACGGCATGCGAGTGGGTCAAGGGCCGGAAGTGACCAATGGGCTGCTCCAGAGCATGCTTGGTTGGCGGAAGTTGTTGATGTCGGCGGGGATCGCCCCTGCATTCGCATCGAGATCGCACGACCGGGGCTGGAACTTCTGCGTAGGGCTGAGGAGTTTCTCGATCGTCCTCTCACGCCCGGTGACCTTGGTGAAGCATTCCTCCGCGGTCTCAGTTCGTGGGTCGCTCAGCTGGAAAGCAGGCACAAGGCAGCGACTCCCAAGCCTCGCCCTCGCTGCTTTCGGAGGGCTGCGGCGCGCGGCATTCCGGGTCGAATTTTTCGCGCCGTGTGGGAGCGAGATGGTGGCCACTGCGCATTCGTGAGCGATTCTGGGCGCCGCTGCACCGGCCGCCGTTTGCTTGAGATCGTGCCGATTGCACCCCTGGAGGAGAAACTGGGGACGAATATCGAGGACTTTCGACTGCTCTGCGGTGCGCACGCCGAATACGAAACGACGCGGGCGCTCGATGCGGCGCTCAGGAGGGCAATGAGGGAAAGAGCGCGCTAAAGCAGGTTCCGCCTTCTATTCCGTGACGTGGCCGGCGCCGGCGTAGAGGCGGCGGGCGATCATGAGGTGCTTCATGGCCTCGGAGCGGCGGGCCATGGTCTCGAGGAGGAGGCCCAAATTGTAGTGGGCATCGGCATGGAAGGGATCGGCGGCGACCACGCGCTCGTAGGCGAGCACGGCTTCGTCGCGGCGGCCGCGGTCTTCGAGCAGGACGCCGAGGTTGAAGTGGTATGCCGGGTCCTCGGGCGAGCAGCGGACGGCGTCGCGGTAGTACGACTCCGCCTTGCCCAGCTCGCCCGCTTCGTGCTCGAGCCGGCCCAGGTTCAAATGGGCGTCACCGAAATCGGGGTCGAGCGCGATGGTCTGCAGGTAGGCCTGGCGTGCTTCGAGGGTCGACTCCGCTTCCAGCTCGCAGCCGAGATGGAACCACTGCTCGGCGCTGAACGAGGCGTCGGAATGCCCGGTGAGGGTTTCGACGGAAGAGCCGCCCCCGATTTCTTCCTCGAATTCCTCCTCGTCGTCGCCCGCGAAGACGATGCTGGCGGGCGCGAGGCTTTCCTCGCCCGCGCGCTCGGCGACTTCAGCGACGTCGAAGTTGAGCAGGAACTGGCCGGAGTCGGGGCGCCACGCCGCCGTGCCGTCCCAGGCCACGGCGCGCTCGCCGTCGGCGAAAATGGTGATGCCGGTGAGCGGGAGATCTTTCTCGAGCTGGCGCTTGAGCGAAGTCCACACGCGGCGCAGGCGGCGCGCCGGCACGCCGGCTTCGAGCAGGCCTTTGGTCGTGCGGAGCAGCAACAGATGGGTGAACTCGAACTCGAGCCGCCCGCCCGGACCGCGCAAGGGAACGATCTCACCCAGACGGGCGTAGGTGCGGATCTGATCTTCGGAGACGCCGAGGATACGGGCCGCGTCGCGTGTCGAGAAGCGCTTCATCCCGTTCATGGCCATCCCCGGCGGCCCAAGTGTGCTCAGGCAAGCCGTTTCGCGGCCAACCGTGCTACTTGGCGGCAGCTTTCTTCTCCTTCGCTGCCGGCGCGCGCTTGGCCACTGCCTTCTTCTTGGTCTCGGCCTTCTCCGCCTTGCTCGAGCTCGTGCGGCTGTCCAGGCTCTTCTTGAGCGCGTCCATCAGGTCGATGACCTGCGTGCGCTGGACCTGCGGACCGACGGCCGTGACTTCCTTGCCTTCCACCTTCTGCTCGACCGCGCCCAGCACGCGCTGGCGGTAGTCGTCGTGGTAGCGCTCGGGCTGAAACGCGTCGCCGGTCAGCTCGTCGATGAGGCGCAGCGCCAGCTCCAGCTCGCCGTTCTTCACGCTCGCGCTCTCGCCCTTCTCGATCTCGGAGAAATCGCGCACCTCGTCGGCGAAATACATGGTGTGGAGCATGAGGCCGCGCTGCGCCGGCCGGATGAGCACCAGGCTCTCCTTGCCGCGCATCACGAACTGCGCGAGCGCCACGCGCTTCGTCTTGGTCATGGCGTCGCACAGGAGACGATACGCCTTGTCGCCGCCCTTGTCCGGGCCGAGATAGTAGGTCTTCTCGAAATAGATGGGGTCGACCTTCTCCAGCGGCACGAACTCAGCGATGTCGATCGACTGTGACGCCTCGCCTTCGAGCTTCTTGAGCTCGTCCTCCGTGAACTGGACGTACTGGTCCTTGGAGAACTCGTAGCCTTTGACCAGCGAGGCGCGGTCGAGCACCTCATTGCAGGTGGGGCAGGTCTGCTGCTGCTTGATGCGGCCGCCGCACTTGACGTGAAGCATGTTGAAGGCGACGCCGGCCGACGAAGCAGCCGTGTACATCCGGACGGGGATCGAGACGAGTCCGAACGACAGCGTGCCCGATCCGATCGAATGAGCTGGCATAGGAAACAGAACCTCCACGCGGGATCGACTGGCCCGTAGCCTAGCATTGCGTTCTGATACACTCAACGCAGGCCCGGTAAACATTTCATCCACTTGGATTTGTTATCGTCCACCGACCCCCGAGGCCCGACCCTTGACCCCCCGCCCCGACCATCTCGACCTGTATCGCAAGAAGCGCGATCCGGCGCGCACGCCCGAGCCTTTCGGCGAGGGCGAGTCCACGGCGGAGCCGGCTCTCGGCGGCATGCGGTTCGTGGTGCAGAAGCACGCGGCGCGAGCACTCCACTACGACTTCCGTCTCGAGCTGGACGGTGTGCTCAAGAGCTGGTCGGTGCCCAAAGGACCATCGGTGCACGTGGAAGAGAAGCGCCTCGCCGTCCACGTCGAGGACCACCCGCTCGAGTACGCGAACTTCGAGGGCATCATCCCGGCCGGCAACTATGGCGCCGGCGAGGTCATCGTCTGGGACCACGGACACTTCGGAACCTTCAAGAAGAATGACGATGTGCTCGAGCAGTACCATCGCGGCAAGCTCGAGCTCGAGATGTTCGGCTTGAAGCTGCGCGGGCGCTGGACGCTCGTGCGCATGAGCCGCGCCGAAAAGGAGTGGCTCCTCCTCAAGAAGGACGACGACGCGGCGGCGGCCGACGAGCTGGTCGACCGTTATCCCGAGTCCGTGATCTCGGGGCTCACCGTGGAGGAGATGAAAGACCCGCCCGCCGTGCTCGCCGGATTGCAGGAGTCGCTACGCGCGTCGGGTGCGCCGGAGCGCGAGGTCGCGCTCAAGGACGTGAAGCTCATGCTGGCCACGCTCACCGAGCGGCCGCCCGCCGGCAAGGACTGGAGCTTCGAGATCAAGTACGACGGCGTGCGCGTGCTCGCCTGGCGGCACGACAAGGAGGTGCGCCTGCAAGGGCGCAGCGGCGAGGACATCACGGCTCGCTATCCGGAAATCGCCGCGGCACTGGCCGATCTCTTTGTGCCGCAGTTCCTTCTGGACGGCGAGATCGTGGCCGCCGACGACACCGGCCGTCCGAGCTTCCAGCGCCTGCAGGCGCGCATGCATTTGAAGAAACCGCGCGACATCCAGGCGGCGCGGGCGCGCGTTCCGGTGAAGGCCTACTTCTTTGATTGCCTGGCCGCCGGGGGATTCGATCTTCGCAAGCTGCCGCTCGGGCGCCGGCAGGAAGTCTTGGCGCGCGTGGCGCCGCCACGCGGCGTGGCCGAGCGCGCCGAGCACGTGCTCGAGCACGGTCCCGCGTTCCTCGAGGCGGCCGACGAGCTGCGGCTCGAGGGCATCGTGGCCAAGAAGCTCACGAGCGTCTACGACGGCCGCCGCTCGGCCGACTGGCTCAAGATCAAATGCCAGAGGCGCGACGATTTCGTGATCGGCGGCTACACCGACCCGCAGGGATCGCGCTCGGGATTCGGCGCCCTGTTGGTGGGTCGCTACGAAGGCGACAAGCTCGTCTACGTGACCCGCGTGGGCACGGGCCTCGACGGCAAGACGATCGCCGAGCTGCACCGCGCCTTGCAGGATATCGCGCGGCCCACGTCGCCCTTCGACGAGCGCTCCCCGAGCGAGCGCGGCAACCACTGGGCCGAGCCGCGGCTCGTGTGCGAGGTGCGCTTCACTGAGTGGACGGAGGACGGCGGGTTGCGCCATCCCACGTATCTCGGACTCCGCTCCGACAAGAAACCCGAGGAGTGCCGGCGCGAGGAGCCGGTCGATCTCACAGCGCCCCTGCCTGTGGCGGCTCGGGCCCTGGAGGCCGAGCCGGAAGATCGCGACGTCAAGATCACCAATCCGCGCAAGGTGTACTGGCCCGACGGCTACACGAAGAGCGACCTCGTCGCCTATTACGAGTCCATCGCCCCGCTCCTTCTGCCGTATTTGCGCGACCGCCCAGTCGTCTTGACGCGCTATCCCGACGGCATCGAGGGCAAGTCGTTCTTCCAGAAGGACGCACCGGTGTACACGCCGCGCTGGGTGCGCACCGTCACCGTGACCTCGGGCCACGGCGAGCGCGACATCCGCTACTTCGTCCTCGACGATATCGAGTCGCTGCGCTACGTGGCCAACCTGGGCACGATCCCTCTCCACGTGTGGAGCGCGCGCGTGGACTCGCTCGAGGAGCCGGACTGGCTGGTGATCGACCTCGACCCCAAGGGGGCGCCGTTCAAGCAGGTCGTGCAAGTGGCGAGAATCGTCAAATCGATCCTCGACGAGCTGGATCTGCCGAGCGCCGTGAAGACGTCGGGCGCCACCGGCCTCCATATTCTTCTGCCCATGGGCCGGCGCTACTCCGACGAGGAGACGCGCGCCTTTGCCAAGCTCCTGGCCGTGCTCGTGGTCGACGAGGCGCCCGAGATCTCGACCGTCGCGCGGCCCATCCATCAGCGGGGCGGCAAGGTGTACGTCGACTTCGGCCAGAACGGACGCGGCAACACGATCGTGGCGCCTTATTCGCTCCGGCCCCTGCCCGGCGCGCCGGCCTCCTGTCCTCTGCTCTGGGACGAGGTCAACGCCAAGCTCGATCCGGCGCGCTTCACGCTGCGCACGCTGCCCAAGCGCTTCGAGAAGATGGCAGATCCGCTGGCCATGGTGCTGGGGCCCGGGCTCGACATGCAGGCGGCGATCGCACGCATCGATCGGCGCATGAACGGCGGCGACCCGGCACCCCACAAGAAGAAGAGGAAGACGTCGTGAGCAGGGCCACCGAGATCACGATCGATGTCGGGCGCGCGGGCCAGGTCTCGGCCTTCCTCGACCGCCCCGAAGGTGCGCGCCGCTTGCTCGTGCTCGGGCATGGCGCGGGCGCCGACATGCGCCATCCCTCCATGCAGGACACGGTGCGCGCTTTCACCGAGGAGGGCTTCGCCACGCTGCGCTATCAGTTTCCGTACACCGAGAGAGGCTCGCGGCGCCCCGACCCTCAGCCCACGCTCCTCGCCACGGTGCGCGCCGCGGTGGCGCGCGGCCGCGAGGTGGCCGGCGCCCTGCCACTCTTCGCCGGCGGCAAATCGATGGGCGGGCGCATGACTTCGCTCGCCACCGCGGACGGCGGGCTCGAGGGCGTGCGCGGGCTCGTGTTCCTCGGCTTTCCGCTCTATCCGGCGGGTGCGCCGGCCACCACGCGCGCCGATCACTTGAGCCAGGTGAGTCTGCCCATGCTCTTTCTGCAGGGCTCGAAGGACAAGTTGGCGAGCCTCGAGCTTCTCCGCCCGGTGCTCGAGCGCTTGGGCGCGCGCGTCACGCTGCACGTGGTCGAAGGCGCCGATCACTCGTTCGTCGTGCCCAAGAGCTCGGGCCGGAGGCGCAGCGACGTGTTCGATGAGCTGGCGCGCGTGGCTCGCACGTGGGCCGACTCGGTCGCGGGGGCGTGATGCGCGTTCGCGCCGGCACCAGCGGCTGGTCCTATCCCGAGTGGAAGGGCCACTTCTATCCCGAGAAGCTCGCCAGCAAGGATTTCCTGGCCTATTACGGCACCCAGTTCTCCACCGTCGAGGTGAACAATACCTTTCACCGCATGCCGCGGCCCAACGTGCTCGAAGCCTGGGCCGCCGCCGTGCCCGGCGATTTCTCGTTCGTTCTCAAGGTGTCGCAGAGCATCACGCACTTCAAACGCCTGAAGAACTGCGGCGAGTCGGTGCAGTACCTGGTGAAGAACTCGGCCGGCCTCGGCCCCAAGCTCGGCCCCTACCTGGTGCAGCTTCCGCCCAACCTGCGCAAGGATGCCGGGCTGCTGCGCGATTTCCTTCCGCTCTTTCCCACCGGCCTGCGTTGCGCCCTCGAATTCCGGCACACCTCGTGGTTCGACGACGAGACGTTCGCCATCCTGCGCGAGCATGACGCCGCCCTCTGCATCGCCGACACCGGCGAAGACACGGACGCGCCGTTCACGGCCACGACCGGGTGGGGTTACTTACGCTTGCGTCAGGAAAGCTATGACGAAGGCGCGATGGCTTCGTGGCAGGAGCGCGTGCGCGGGCAGAGCTGGAGCGAGGCCTTCGTCTTCTTCAAGCACGAGGAAGCGGGCGCGGCCGCCAAGATGGCGACGCGCTTCATGGAACCGTGAGCGTGAGCCCCGCGATCCAGGTGACGACGAGGGCATCACGGGCCACCGTGGTCGGCGTCTGCACGTCGCCGAGGCCGGCCACGTACATCGCCCCGTAAGGCCCGATCGCCAGCGGCCCGACCGGCCATTCGGATCCGACACCAAAGTGCAGCGCGATGCCGTTGCGCTGGAAGCCGACCTCGTTGCCGTTCTCCTCGATCGAGTACTTCGCGAAAGAGACCCCGTATCCGAACTCGACCAGAATCGGCACGGCCCGCACCATGTTCCACTGCGCGATGGCGGTAAAGGTCGACAGGCGGGCATCGGGTCCGTCCTGCTGGCGGTACGTGCGCGTGTACTCGCCGCCGATGCGCACGCGCGGGCTCACGGCGTAGCCGCCGCGCGCGATGATCGTGCCCGTGTCCTCGTACTCCTGTGCCTCGCCACAGTCGCGGCAATCCGCCTTGGTGGACGAATAGCCGCCGCCCAACGACCACCACGTGCCCGTCCACGCCGGGGAGGCGCCGGCGAGACGCGGCGCGGCCACGAGCAGCAGGACCGCGAGGCCCGCCGTCAGTGCGTGCGCAGCGTGAGTCCGGCTCGCCATTCTGGGCTCCATTGGTGGACGTCGGGCTGGTCGTCGTAATAGCTGTCGCGG
>DASYSL010000039.1:0-13272 GCA_036003365.1 Candidatus Eiseniibacteriota bacterium | reverse complement strand
TCGTGGAGGACGAAAAGCGTGTCCCACTGCGAGCCCTAGTGCTTGGAGGTGAGCCACGTCGTGTCGGCGGCGGAGAGATAGACCGGGAATGCCAACAGGAACGCCTCGCCCTTCTTGGCGTGCGCGTCGGCGGCGGCCGCGCTCGAAGGAGCGAGGGGCGCGAGCGCATCGTGGGTGGGGGCAACCGGGGTCGCGCCGCCCGAAACCGAAAGACCCGGCGATCCGCCGCGCAGCGGCACGAGCTCGAAGCGCACGGTGGCCCCGTTGTCGCCCGCCTGCACCACGCGCTCGCCGGGCTCGAAGCCGATGGCGATGACGCGCACGGTCACCACGCCGGATTGGTCGAGATCGAGGCAGAACGAGCCCGACGAATCGGTGACCGCGGTGATGCCGCGCTCGAGCGCGATCAGGTTCGCGCCTTTCACGGCGGCGCCACCCGAGCGCACGACGCCGCACACGAGGACGGCGGCGCGCGCCGGAAGGGCGGCGAGAAGAAGCGTGAGAGCGACGGTACCGAGACCGAGCTTCGTGCGGCTCATCGCCTTCCTTCCTGGAGAGACACGTCCGACCATAATTGCGTCCATGCGGCGAGTGGATCGGCGTCCAGCGTGACCGCGCGGCCGATGACCAGGTAGTCGGCGCCCGCGGCCAGCGCGTCCGCCGGGGTGGCGGCGCGCGCCTGGTCGTGATGCGCGCTGCCTGCCGGCCGCACGCCGGGCACCACGCACAGGCAATCGGCGCCGAAGCGCTTCTTGACCGGGGCCACCTCGGCGCCCGAGAGAACCACGCCGGCAGCGCCCCCGGCCAGCGCTTCTTCCGTGAGGTCGAGCACCCACTCCCCGAGCGGGCGGTCCGTGCGGATGTGCGCGGGCAAGTGGCGCGGGTCGAGGCTCGTGAGCGCGGTCACGGCGACGACCCGCGCGCGCGGCGCGGCCTGAGCCGCGGCTTCGATCATGGCGCGCCCCCCGGCCGCATGCACGGTGAGGATGTCAGCCCCCAGCTCCCCTGCAGCCTTTGCCGCGCGTCCCACAGTGTTCGGGATGTCGTGGAGCTTCAAGTCGAGAAAGACGCTCTTCCCCGCTTCGTTCAACGCGGCGACGGCAACCGGTCCTTCGGCCGTGAACAGCTCCAAGCCCACCTTGTAGCGCTGCACCGCGCTCCCGAGCGTCGCCACCAGCGCGAGCGCGTCTTCGAGCGTGGCCACGTCGAGCGCCACGATGCCGCGCGCGCTGGCGATGTCATTCACCATCTGTGCCTCCCTGCGCGCGCCCGACGGCGCCCACGATCTCCTTCGCCGACGCGTAGCCCAGCTCGCGCAAGCGCGCCGCCAGCTGCTCGCCGATTCGCACGCCGGCGGCGGGCGTGAGGAAGTGCGCCGTGCCCACCTCGACCGCGCTCGCCCCCACCATGAGGAACTCGAGCGCGTCGTCGACGCTCGCGATCCCGCCCATGCCGACGACGGGAATCTTCACCGCGCCGCTCACCTCGTGCACCTGCGCGAGCGCCAGCGGCTTGATGGCCGGGCCCGAGAGCCCGCCGCTCGGCCGGCCGAGCTTGAAGCTTCGCGTCGCCAGATCGACCGCCGTGCCCACGAACGTGTTCACCAGCGTCACCGCATCCGCCCCACCGGCCTCGGCGGCGCGCGCCATCTCGGAGGGATCGGTGACGTTGGGCGAGAGCTTGGCCCACAGCGAGCGGCGCGTGCGTGCGCGCAGGCTCGCGCACGTCTTCTCGAGCAGGGCCGCGTCCGCCCAGTAGCGCGCGCCGCCCGCTTTCACGTTGGGACACGAGAAGTTGATCTCGTAGCCCACGAGCCCGCTCTCCTCCTCGAGCGCATCAACCAGGCGCTCGAGCTCCTCGGGCGTCTCGCCGCCCAGGCTCGCGATCACGGCGCATGGCAGCTCGGCCAGGCGCGGCAGCTTCTTGGCGCGAAACGCGGCCAGGCCGACGTTCTCGAGCCCGATCGAGTTCAGCATGCCGGCCGGGGTTTCGACGATGCGGTGCGGCGGATTGCCGGCCCGGGGTGCGAGCGTCACCGTCTTCGTGACCACGCCGCCCAAGTGCGAGAGATCGATGCGGTCGGCGAACTCGTCGCCGTAGCCGAACGTGCCGCTGGCCGCGAGCACCGGATTGCGCAGCGTGAGCGGGCCGAGACGCGTGGTGAGATCGGCGGCGGCTTGCGTGGTCTGGCTCATGGCGCGTTCTTCCAGTCGACGGTGTCGGCGTGAACGCACGGTCCATCGAGGCAGGCGAGGATGAAGCTGGCGTTCGATGCCTCGGGCGCAACTGCGGCCCCCGGCGCCCGCGGGATCACGCACGAGCGGCAGATGCCGGTGCCGCACGCCATGTGGGCTTCGAGCGCCACCCACGCCGGAGCGTGGCGCGCGCGCGCCGCGATCCCCACCGCTTCGAGCAAGCCATGCGGCCCGCACGAGTAGAACGCCGCGCCCTTCTCGGCGCACAGCGCTTGCAGTCGTGAATCGTCGAGCAGGTCGAGCACGCGTCCGCGCCGGCCGCGCGACCCGTCCTCGGTGGCTTCGAGCATCGCCGAGCCCGCCGCAAAGGCGTCCGCACCCAAGTCCTCGGGCGCGATCAGCTCGGGCGCGTTCCTGGCGCCGTTCAAAAACGCGACCGCAACGCCTTGCGCCGCGCACTCCTCGGCCAAGAGGACGAGCGGCGCCACGCCGCGCCCCCCGGCCACCAGGATGCGCGGACCTTGGGCCTCCGGGAATCCGCGCCCCAGCGGGCCCAGCACCGTCCAGCGCTCGCGCGCGCGCGCCAGCGCCTGCGTGCCCGCGCCCACCACCGTGTAGAGGAAGCCGAGGTAGAGATGCCCGCCGTCGCGCCAGGCGCGCGCCACGCTCATCGGTCGCTTGAGCAAGAGTCCGGGTGGCGCGGGCGACGGGCCGAGCATCGCGAACTGTCCCGCCACCGGAGTAGGAAAGCTTGCCGGAAGCTCGATCACCGCGTAGTGGTGGCGCTTACCGGGCAGGAGATCGTTCTGCACCACGCGGCCTTCGACTTCGACCCAGGACGCGCGCGGCGGCGCGATCGTGGTCTCGCGGCTCACTGGTCTCACCGCGCCGGGGCCGTGGGAGCGGTGGCGCCACTGGGACTCGGCTTGTGGCTCGTGGTGTCCGGCTTGACCGTGCGCGAGGTATCGGGCGGGGCGGGCGCCGTGCGGGTCGTATCGGGCTTGGCCCCGGCCAGCGGTTTCTTGATGCCGAGCGAGTCGGCGCGCGCCTGATGGACGGCACGGACACTGTCGGCGCGCGACATGGTCTGGGCCGCCTTCTGCGTGTTGATCTTGGTCTCGGGCAGGACGTAGAGCTGCGCGTGCGGCGAATACGGGACCTTGATCAGCGTGCTGTTGAACGCTCCCACCACGCGCAGCGAGTCCTCGCGGCCGCGCAGGAGCGCGCTGGCCGCCTGGCCGAATGGGGTCTCGGGATAGGTGGCGACCATGTGCCGCCACACGCTGTCCGCCGCCTCCTTGTGCTGGAGCTTGCGGTAGTAGACCCATCCGGCCGCGAACGACGCCTTGGGCGCGATCATGGTCTTGGCGAAGTCGTGCTCGACTTTCGCGTATTCCTGGATGGCGCGCTCCGGCCGGTCGGAATCGACCAGGTAGCGCTCGGCCACCGAGAACGCGGCCACCGCCGCTGCCTCGCGCCCCGTGGTGTCCGACGCCGCCGCGGCACGCAGCGCGTCCATCTTGTCGAGGTTGGCGATGCGCTGCTGCGCCTGCGCGGCGTAGGGCGAGCTCTTGTACTGCTCGCCCACGTGCGCGTACGTGGCGCGCGCCGCCTTGGCGTCCTCGCCCACCGTCTCCTGGATGAAACCGATCTGATAGAGCGCCTGCGGCGCCACGTTGATGCGGCTCTTGTCGTTCACGATGTACTGCAGGAGCCCGAGCGCCTCGGACATGTGGCCGCCCGCGGCCATCGCCGAAGCCCGGCGGATGGTGGCCTGATCGCGGTAGTCGGGCGTGCGCGCGTCGTTCTCGTAGTCGTGATAGTGCTGCGCGGCGAGATCGAACTCGCGCGCCCCCTCCATGCAATCGCCCATGCGCATCATCGCCTGATGGTAGGAGTCCGGCGTCCTGGCCTGCGCGGCCGTCCACTGGTACTCGACCATCGCCGAATCGTACGACGGGATGGCGAAATAGGCGTCGGCCAGGGTGTGATGCCACTCGTAGAGCTCGAACTTGTCGAACCTCTCCGTGTGCACCGAGCGCAGGAGGGCGACGGCGTTGCGCGGCTGGAGATTCGCGAGCCGGACCTGCGCGTCGCGCATGCTCGTCTGGTCGAGCAGCGGACTCTTGGGAAAGGTGCGGCGCAGGCTGTCGTAGTACACCTCGGCCGCGTCCCACTTGTGACCCCGCCGGTAGGTCTCGCCCGTGTAGTAGAGCGCGTCGTCGACGTACGGGCTCTTGGGAAACTTGTCGGCCAGCTCGCTGAACGTCTTGCGCGCCTTTTCGTCCTCGCCCTTGGCGTAGAGGGAGCGCCCGGTGATGAAGATGGCGTCGTCCACCCACTTGGAGTTGGGGTAGCTGGTGACCAGCTTGGCGGCGCTCGCGATCGCCTTGTCGTAGAGCGCGGCCTGCTGCGCGTTGGCGCGGTCTTCGGGATCCTGGATGAGGTGCTCGGCGGCGTCGAAGTTCTTCTTGGCCGAATAATACGTGTTGAAGTACGCGCAGCCCGAAAGGGCGGAGCACGCCAGCAGCACCGCGGCCAGGATCGGAAGGCGAGGGGCCGGCCGGGTCACGGCGTGCGCGCCTCCGCGGCGGAGAGCGTTTCTTCTTCCTGCAGGTGGCGCACGTCGAGCGGGCGGCGGATCACCGATTCGATGGCCGCCACGGCCGCGGTCGCGCCCTGGATCGTGGTCACGCACGGCACGCCGTGGGCCACGGCGGCGGCGCGGATCGCCTTCTCGTCGAACAGGCTTTCGCGCCCGAGCGGCGTATTGATGACCAGGTGCACGTCGCCCGCGGCGATGCGCTCGACCACGTTGGGTCTTCCCTCGTTCACTTTGTAGACGCGCTCGCTGTCGATGCCGTTCATGGTCAGGAAACGCCACGTGCCGCGCGTCGCCAGGAGCTTGAAGCCCAGGTCGGTGAGCTTGCGCGCCAGGAAGAGCGCCGGGCGCTTGTCCTCGTCGCGCAACGACAGAAACACGGTGCCGCTCGTGGGCAGGGACTCGCCCGCGCCGGCATGCGCCTTGGCGAAGGCATAGCCGAAGTCGACGTCGCGCCCCATGACCTCGCCGGTGGACTTCATCTCGGG
This sequence comes from Candidatus Eiseniibacteriota bacterium, assembly GCA_036003365.1. Taxonomy (GTDB): domain Bacteria; phylum Eisenbacteria; class RBG-16-71-46; order RBG-16-71-46; family DASYSL01; genus DASYSL01. Next base: position 7,987 of record DASYSL010000039.1, on the reverse strand, counting down.
GCCGAGAAGCGAATCCTCGCCCGGGAAGCGGTTGAAGGGCAGCACCGGCTTCTTCACGCTCACCAGCTTGGGCTCCGGAATCTCGAGGGCGTTCAGCTCGGCCAGCGTTCTGCCCGAAAGGACCAGCGCCGCCCACTGCGCGAGCGGGATGCCGACCGCCTTGGAGACGAAGGGCACCGTGCGCGAAGCGCGCGGGTTGGCCTCGAGCACATAGAGGGTCTGGCCGCGCACGGCGAACTGCACGTTCATGAGCCCGCGCACCTTGAGGCTCTGCGCGAGAGCCCGCGTGGCGTCGTGGATGCGCTCCACCATCTCCTCGCCCAGCGAGTAGGGCGGGATGACGCACGACGAATCGCCGGAGTGAATGCCCGCCTCCTCGATGTGCTCGAGCACGGCGGCGACCAGCACGTCTTCGCCGTCGGCGAGCGCGTCGACGTCCACCTCGATGGCGCCCTCGAGGAACTCGTCGAGCAGCACCGGCTCCTCGCCCGAGGGCGGCATCTCCTCGAGCAGGGCGGCGAGCTGGGCCGGGTCGTAGACCACGCGCATGCCGCGGCCACCGAGGACGTAGCTCGGGCGGGCAAGGACGGGATAGCCCAGGCGCTGGGCCTCGGCCAAGGCTTGCTCGGGCGTCGAGGCGGTGGCGTTGGCGGGCTGGCGGAGTCCCACCTCGCGCACGACGTCGGCGAAGCGGGCGCGATTCTCCGCCCGGTCGATGTCGTCGAACGAGGTGCCCCATAGAGGCACGCCCGCGTCGTTCAGGCCACGCGCCAGCTTGAGCGGGGTCTGGCCACCCAGCTGCACGATCACGCCCTCCGGCTTCTCGGTCTCCACGATATGAAGTACGTCCTCGAGCGTGAGCGGTTCGAAATAGAGACGGGTGCTGACGTCGTAGTCCGTGGAGACGGTCTCGGGGTTGGAATTGACCAGAACCACCTCGAATCCGGCCTCGCGGAGGGCGAAAGCCGCCTGGACGCAGCAATAGTCGAACTCGATCCCCTGCCCGATCCGGTTGGGCCCTGAGCCCAGGATCATGACCTTGCGCCCGCTGCCCGGCCGCGCCTCGTTCTCCTCTTCGTACGTCGAATAGAAGTAAGGCGTCTCGGCGTCGAACTCGGCAGCGCACGTGTCCACGGCCTTGTAGACCGGGCGGATGCCCTGGGCGAGCCTGAGGGCACGCACCTCGGCTTCGCGCGCCCCCGTGAGGTAGGCGAGGTGTGCGTCGGAGAGGCCGAGGCGCTTGGCGCGACCGAGCGTGTCGGGATCGAGCGCGTCGATCGTGCCCTGCTCGCGGATCTCGTTCTCGACATCGGTGACGCGCTGGATCTGGTGCAGGAACCACGGATCGATGCCCGTGTAGCGGCTCACCTCCATGGGCGGCTCGCCCACCGCGAGGGCCGCCCACAGCTGGCGGATGCGCTGCCACGTGGGCAGGCGCAGCTGCTCGCGCAGCGCCGGCAGGTCTTCCTCGCCCGCCGCCTCGCCGAGACCTCGCGCGGCGCCATCCAGCTCGAGCGAGCGCAGGCCCTTGAGCAGCGCCTCGGGGAAGGTGCGGCCGATGGCCATGACCTCGCCGACCGACTTCATGCGCGTCCCGAGCACGGGATCGGCGGCGGGAAACTTCTCGAACGCCCAGCGCGGAATCTTGACCACGCAGTAGTCGAGCGCGGGCTCGAAGCAGGCCGGCGTCTTCCGGGTGATGTCGTTGGGGATCTCGTCCAGCGTGTAGCCCACGGCGAGGAGTGCCGAGATCTTGGCGATGGGGAAGCCCGTCGCCTTGCTCGCCAGGGCCGAGGAGCGCGACACGCGCGGGTTCATCTCGATCACCAGCATGCGCCCGTCGCGCGGATTGACCGCGAACTGGATGTTGGAGCCGCCCGCGTCCACCTGGATGGCGCGCATGATGCGCTGTGCGGCGTCGCGCATGCGCTGGTAGTCGCGGTCGGACAGCGTCTGCGCCGGCGCCACGGTGATCGAGTCGCCGGTGTGGATGCCCATGGGATCGAAGTTCTCGATCGAGCACACGATGACCACGTTGTCGCGGCGGTCGCGCATGACCTCGAGCTCGAACTCCTGCCAGCCGGCGAGATACTCCTCGAGCAGGATGCGGCCCACGGGGCTCGCGCTGAGCCCGCGCTCGACCGCGTGCTCGAGCTCGTCTTCGGCCCACACCGTGGCCGAGCCCAGGCCGCCGAGCGTGAACGAGGCGCGCACCACGAGCGGGAAGCCGATCTCTTGGGCGAGCCGCTTGGCTTCGTCGACCGAATGCGCGTAGCCGGAGTGCGGCACCTCGCAGCCGGCCTTGAGCACGGTCTGCTTGAAACGGTCGCGATCCTCGGCCGTCTCGATCGCCCACAGCGAAGCGCCGATCAGCTCGACGCCGTACTTCTCGAGCACGCCGCGATTGGCGAGGTCGACCGCGAGATTGAGCGCGGTCTGGCCGCCCAGCGTGGGCAGAAGCGCATCGGGACGCTCACGCTCGATCACGCGCTCGAGGACTTCGGGCGTGAGCGGCTCGACGTACGTGCGGTCGGCCACGTCCGGGTCGGTCATGATGGTCGCCGGGTTCGAATTGACCAGCACCACCTCGTAGCCGGCGCGGCGCAGGGCACGGCACGCCTGCGTGCCTGAGTAATCGAACTCGCACGCCTGGCCGATGACGATCGGCCCCGAGCCGATGAGCAGGATCTTGTGCAGATCGTCGCGGCGCGGCATCAGGAATCCTCTCCGGGTACTGCGGCGCCCGCTTCGATCGGCGTCTCGGCGCGGCGCTCCGCCAGGCCGCAGAGCCGTGCGAATTCGTTGAACAGCGAGCGCGAGTCGTGTGGACCGGGGGAAGCCTCGGGGTGGAACTGGACGCAGAGAAGATGGCGATCCGGCGCGGCGAACCCCTCACAGGCGCCGTCGTTCAGGCTTCGGTGCGTGAGACGCGTGCCTTGTGGAAGCGTGCTCGGCTCGACCACGAAGCCGTGATTCTGCGACGTGATCTCGACGCGGTTGGCCGGCAGGTTCATCACCGGATGGTTGGCGCCATGGTGGCCGAACTTGAGCTTGGAAGTCTTGGCGCCAAGCGCGAGCCCGCTCACCTGATGGCCGAGGCAGATGCCGAGGACGGGAAGGCGGCCGATCACGCCCTGCGCGGCGGCGACCGCTTCCGGCGTGGCCGCGGGATCGCCCGGACCGTTCGAGAGCACGACGCCCACCGGCGAGTACGCGAGCGCGCGCTCGGTTGGCGTTCCGGCCGGCACCACCACGACTTCGAGTCCCTGAGCGGCGAGCGAGCGCAGGATGCCGCGCTTCACCCCGAAGTCGTAGACCACGACGCGGGCGCGGCGCGGGCCCGTGGGTGCGGCCGTCGGCGCGGGCGCCGGCGCTTCGGCGCCGGCCGGCGTCCACAGATAGGGCTCGGCGCAGCTCACTTCGACCGCGAGATTGCGGCCCAGCAGGCCGGCCGAGGCCTTGGCCTTGGCGACCAGACGCTGCGCGTCGAAATCAGTGGTCGAGAGCACGGCGCGCAGCTCACCCTTCTCGCGGATGTGGCGCGTGAGGGCGCGCGTGTCGATGCCTTCGATGGCCACCACGGCGCGTTCCTCGAGGAACTCGGCGAGACGCCCTTCCGAGCGCCACGGCTGCGGGAACTCCGCGGCCTCGCGCACCACCAGCGCTTCGGCGAACAGGCGGCGCGACTCGAAGAAATCGGCGCGCACGCCGTAGTTGCCAATCAGCGGATAGGTGAGCGTGACGATCTGCCCCGCGTACGAGGGATCGCTCAGAATCTCCTGATAGCCGGTCATCGAGGTGTTGAACACGATCTCGCCGTAGGCCTCGCCTTCGGCGCCCAGACGGCGACCGCGGAAGATGCGTCCGTCTTCGAGCGCCAGGATGGCTTCGTGCTTCATGCGCGCCGCGTTCATCGCGCACCTGCCATCGTCGGAGCGAGTCGGAAGGTTTCGCGCCCTTCGATCCAGGTGCCGAGCACGCGCCCCTTGAGCCGCGCGCCCGCGAAGGGCGTGGCGCGACCCTTGGTGGCGAATTTCTCCGGCTCGACCGTCCACTCGGCATCGGGATCGAAGGCCACGAGGTCGGCCGGCGCGCCGGGAGCGATACCTTTTGCCGGCAAACCGAACACCCGGCGTGGACCGCTCGAGAGCCGCTCGACGACATTGGCGATCGTCATGCCCCCCTGGTGGTGAAGCACCGTCAGGGCCGCGGCAAGCGCGGTCTCCAAGCCGACGACGCCGAAGGGGGCGTCGGCGAAGGGCTGCGCCTTCTCGTCCACGGTGTGCGGCGCGTGATCGGTGGCCAGGCAGTCGAGGGTGCCGTCGGCGAGCCCGGCGATGAGTGCCTCGCGGTCGGCCGCCGTGCGCAGCGGCGGATTCATCTTGGCCGCCGAGCCGAAGCGCGCCACGTCCTCATCGGTGAACATCAAGTAGTGCGGCGCGGTCTCGGCGGTCACGGCCAGCCCGCGGCGCTTGGCCTCGCGCACGAGATCGACCGCGCGCGCCGTGCTCACGTGCGCCACGTGCAAGCGCGCGCCGGTGAGCGCCGCCAATTCGATGTCGCGCGCCACCGCCGTGGTCTCGCAGGCGGCCGGAATGCCGGACAAACCCAGCCGCGTGGCGGTCGCGCCCTCGTGCATGACGCCGTCGCCGCGCAGCGAAAGCTCCTCGGCATGGGTGACGATCACCGTGCCCAGGCCGCGCGCCCACTCGAGGGCCCGGCGCATGCGAACCGCGTTCGCCACCGGGCGCCCGTCATCGCTGAAGCCGATGGCGCCCGCGTCCTTGAGCGCCGCCATCTCGGTAAGCCGCTCCCCTGCCAGGCCCAGGGTGCAGGCGCCGATGGCGTGCAGGCGGCAGAGACCGATCTCCGCCCCGCGCGCGATCACACCGCGCACGCGATAGGCCTCGTCGAGCGGCGGATTGGTATTGGGCATGACGGCGACGTCGGAATACCCGCCTGCGGCGGCCGCGCGGCTTCCCGTCTCCAAGGTCTCTTTGTAAGCCTCGCCGGGCTCGCGGAAATGGACGTGCGGATCGAAGAACGCGCTCGCCAGCATGGCGCCGCCCAGGTCTTCGAGGCGATCGTCGGCGCGGCGTGTCACACGCGCTCCCGCCTCCGTGATCTGCCCGTTCTCGACGCGCATCTCGAGGTCCTTCCCGTCGAGAGCCTTCGCGTTCATGAACACGAGCGCGCTCATCGGGCCACCTCCACGAGCTCCGAGCGCGACTCGGCCTGCGCCCATGCCCCCACGCCGCACGCGCGCTCGAGCACCGCGCAGCGCACCGCCATGCCGGCCGTGACTTGCTCGCGAATCACCGAGCGCGGCCCGTCGGCCACGCGCGAGTCGATCTCGACACCGCGATTCATGGGGCCCGGATGGAGCACCACCGCACCGGGCGCCCAGCGCGCCAGGCGCTCGGGCGTGATCTGGTACAAGCGCGCGTACTCCGAAAGGCTCGGCAGCAATCCCTGCTCCTGGCGCTCGCGCTGCAAGCGCAGCACGATCACGGCGGCAGCACCCGCGAGCGCGTCCTCGAGCTCGGGCACGATCTCGACCTTGCCCGGCTTGCGTGCCAGCTCTTCGAGCCCGCTCGGGATCATGGTAGCCGGCCCACAGACAGGTACCGTGGCCCCGAGGGCGGTGAGCGCATACAGATTCGAGCGCGCCACGCGGCTGTGCGTGACGTCACCGACGACGGCGACCCGGAGGCCTGCGGGATCGAGCCCGTGGCGCACCATGGTGAAGAGATCGAGCAAGGCCTGCGTCGGATGCTCGCGGCTGCCGTCGCCGCCGTTCACGAGCGCCATGCCCGACAGCCGGCGCGCCAGATCCTCGGGCGCGCCCGAGCGCGGATGGCGCACCACCATGCAATCGGCGCCCAGCGATTCGAGTGTCCACGCCGTGTCGAGCAGCGACTCGCCCTTGTCGAGCGAGGAGCCGGACGTGCCGATGGTGATGGTGTCGGCGCCCAGGCGCTTGGCCGCGGCCTCGAACGACACGCGCGTGCGCGTCGACGACTCGAAGAAGCCGAGCAGCACGAGCCGGCCGCGCAACGAGTCGCCCTTGACTGCGCCGCCCTCGAGCCACTCGGCGTGGGCGCGCGAGGCTTCGATCAGGGCGCGGATCTCCGAGACCGCGAGCGTCTCGAGCCCGAGCAGATGACGGCGATCCAGCGGCCGCACCTCTAGTCCTCCATCTCCTTGATCACCACGCACTCCTCGCCGTCGATGTCCTGCACGCGCACGCCGATGATCTCGCGCTTCGAGGTGGGCACGTTCTTGCCCACGTAGTCGGCGCGGATGGGCAGCTCGCGATGGCCGCGGTCGACGATGACCGCGAGCTGGATGGCGCGCGGCCGTCCCATGTCCATGAGGGCGTCGAGGGCGGCGCGCGTGGTGCGGCCGGTGTAGAGCACGTCGTCCACCAGGACCACCGTCTTGCCGGTGAGGTCGGTGGGCATGTCGCTCGTGCCCACGACCGGGCGCTCGCCCACGGTCGAGAGGTCGTCGCGATAGAGCGTGATGTCGACCGCGCCCTGCGGCACGTCCGAGCCTTCGAATTCCTTGATCTTGGCCGCGATGCGCTGGGCGAGCGGCACGCCGCGCCGGCGCACGCCGACGAGCACGAGGTCCTGCGTGCCCTTGTTGCGCTCGACGATCTCGTGGGCGATGCGCGTGATGATGCGGCGCAGGCCCTCGGCGTCGATGATCTCCGCCTTCTCGCGGATCGAGGTCTTGGGTTGGGTGGCGCTCATGAACAGCTCCTTCGTGAGATTCGGGGCGTTGCCGCGTGCGGATACAAAAAGGGCCCGGCGCTAGTGGCGCGCCTGGCCTGGGCTGGGTTTCGATCGAGGTAGCTCATGATTTCCGCCTTTCCGGCCTCTCGGGGCCGGATTAAAGGGTTTCTGGAAGGCGTTTCCGAACCGCAGAAACCATAGCCCAGAGGCCCAGCGCGCACAAGGGCGAAGTGAGCGCATGGACAGAGGTTGGCGCGGGCTTTACCGTTTCTGGTCATGGAGGACCGTTTCCGCCAGATCTACGCCGAGCACGCCGATTGGTTCGACCATCTCGTCTCGCGCGAGGACTACATCGGCGGCCTGCTGCCCGCGGTGACCGCGGTCTGCAAGCTGGAGGGCGCGCGCGTGGTCGAGCTGGGAGCGGGCACCGGGCGGGTGACGCGCCTCATCGCGCCGCAGGCGCGCCGCGTGTACGCCTTCGATGGCTCGGGCCACATGCTCCAGCTGGCGCGGACCTACGGCGTGCCGAACGCCACCTGGGCGGTGGCCGACAATCGCGCGCTGCCGGTGCGCCATGGCTGGGCCGACGTGTCGATCGAAGGCTGGAGCATCTCGCACTCGACCGACTGGTACCCGGATCGCTGGCGCGCCGAAGCCCGCCGCGCCATCGACGAGATGCTGCGCGTGCTGAAGCCCGGCGGCGTGGCGGTAGCGATCGAAACCTTGGGCACGGGATTCGAAACCCCCACACCGCCAAGCCCGATCCTCGCCGAGTACTACGAGTGGCTCGAGCGCGACCGCGGCTTCACGCGCACGTGGTGCCGCACCGACTACCGCTTCGAGTCGGTTGAGGAGGCGGAGAAGCTGGCGCGGTTCTTCTTCGGCGAGGAGCTGGCGGATCGCATCGGGCGCGAGCGGCTCACCGAGCTGCCGGAGTGCACCGGCGTGTGGTGGCGGAGGAAGTAGTGGTGCGCGTATTCGAGACCCGGCACCCGGCCGGCGGCGTCATCGAGGCGCATCGGCACCAGGATGCCTACGTCGCCATCGTGCTCGAGGGCGCGTACGAGGAATCGAGCGTGGATGGCACGTGGCTCTGCGAGCCGGGTGACGTCGTGGTTCATCCGCGCTGGCACCTCCACACCGATCGATTCGCCAGCCGTCGCACGCGCGTGCTCAACGTGCTCGCTCCCCTGCCCATGGCACCGGGCGTGTGGCGCACGCGGCGCGTGAAGCCTTATGCGGGCACC
>DASYSL010000038.1:0-8176 GCA_036003365.1 Candidatus Eiseniibacteriota bacterium | reverse complement strand
GATTGGGCGACTCGTTCTCGTCCTCGAGCACCACGATGGCGCCGTCGAACTCCGGCGCCACCGCCGTACCGACGCAGGCGGAGAGCAGGCTCAAACATCCGCCGGCCAAGCGTCCTTCGGCGCGGCCGGGACGGATGGCCTCGATTCCAGCCGGGCTCAACGGTCCGCCGGGCTCCCCGTCCAGGAGCAGACGCCGGAAGAGGACACCGTCGTAGCCGCCGACGGCGCCATCCCCGCGCGCGAGATCCCAAGCCACCATCGGTCCGTAGAAACTCACCAAGCGCGCTTTCTGCATGGCTTGGTGCAGATACGTGATGTCGGAAAAGCCGCAGAACACACGTGGCCGCTTCGTCATGCCGGCCACAGCTCCAAGCGGCACGAGCCGCGATGCGCCGCCGCCGCCGCGTGCCGCGAACACCCCGGCCGCGCCTGGGTCGGCGAAGGCGCGCTCGATTTCTTCCCGGCGCCGCTCGTCCGTGCCGGCGAAGAACAGGCGCCGCTCGAAAAGCGATTCGTCCCACTCCGGGCGCAGACCCAGCCGCACGAGCTCGGCCGCCCCCGCCTCGAGCGCGCCCCGGGGCACAGGGCCGGAGGGTGCAATGACCAAAATTCGGTCGCCCGAGCGAAGTCGAGGGGCGCGCACCCAGCTTCCCACCGTGGTCTTGTCCATGTCCGGGAGTCTAGCCGCGCCAAACGTGCAAGCAAGCCGAGAAAGGGGACGCTGGCTCCGGTTCACGACATGGGCCTACAATGATAGAGAGGAGCCCCGCCCTCGCGCGTCGATCCGGCGTCGCGCCCGTCCGGCCGTCAACGACGTGCACCATCGGAGTCTTGTGACCCGAATGCTGAACGGCTCTCACTTCCTCTCTTATGCGGCCTGTCCGCGCATCGTCTTCCTCGACCTCCACGGCGACCGCCGCCGTCGCGCTCCGTCTACCGAATTCCACGTCATGCTGGGCGAGGAGAGCAGGCGTCACGAAGCCGGCGTGATCCATGATCTCGGCGCCCACACCATCTCCTACGAGCGCTCCGATCTGGCCGAAGGCATCCGCCGCACGCGCGAAGCGCTCGGAGACGGCTTGCCGCTCGTGGCTGGGGCCGTCCTCGGCGATGAGGAGCCAAACGGCCGCGTGCGCCGCGTCGCCTTCGTGGATCTGCTCGAGCGCGTTCCGGGTGGGTCGCGCCTGGGCGACTTCCATTACGAGGTGGTCGAGATCAAGCGCGCGAGCCGCGGCAAGCCCGGCTATCGCATGCAGGTCGCGTATCACTCCGACCTGCTCGCCGAGTGGCAGGGCATCGCCCCGACGCGCGGACACCTCATCTTGAGCGACGGCCACCGCGAGACCTTCGATCTGGCGCCGCTGGGCTTGCGCTATCGCAAGACGCTCGCCCGCCTGACCGAGATCGCCTCCGGCGCCGAGCCACCCGTGTTCGTGTCGTCGCAGTGCACGGCGTGCTCATGGCAGGAGACGTGCCTGCCCGAAGCCGAAGATCAGGCCAACTTGTCGATGGTGTTCGGCTTGTCGCGCGAAACGGTGAAGGCGCTCCAGGACCACGGGGTGAACGATTATCACCAGCTCGCCAAGGTGGCGCCCGGGCGCCTGTGCGCCTGGACGCGCTCGAGCGAGGCCAAAGCGCGCGAGTATCTGGCGCAGGCGCGCGCCCTGTCGCTGGCGCAGGTGGTGTGGCGCAGCGATCCTGGTCTGCCGCGCTCGGCAGACGAGATCTTCTTCGATATCGAGGGCGACCCCGAGCGCGGGCTTCTCTATCTGTTCGGTGTCCTGGTGCGCGAGAAGAAGCGCAACCGCGAGATCTACAAGCCGTTCATCGCCGAGCGTCCCGACCAGGAGGCGAAGGCATTTCTCGAGTGCATCGCCTTCCTCGAGCAGTGGCCCAACGCGCCGATCTATCACTATCACCATTACGAGCGCACGGTGCTCGACCGCCTGGTCGAGCGTCATGGCGCCCAGCCGGTGCGCGTCGATCGCCTGCGCAACCGCCTCCACGATCTGAGCGGGATGGTGAGCAAGTCCTGCTTCCTGCCCATCCGCTCGTACTCGCTCAAGACCGTGGCCCGCTACCTCGGCTTCGAGTGGACCTCTTCCAAGTCGAGCGCGGTGCAGTCGGTGGTGTGGTTTACCTCCTGGCAACGAACCGGCGAGCGGGCCTATCTCGACCGCGCCATCGAGTACAACGCCGACGATTGCCGCGCCACCCGCGTGCTCAAGGACTGGCTGGCGTCGGGACCCCACGGCATGGTCGAGGCCGAGGACGGTCCTTTGCTCGCCCAGGCAAGAGGTCTGTAATCCGGAGCGTCCAACTGGTGTAGACTCCTGGATTAGGCGCTCGCGGAAGGCTCTCCGCGGGCCCCAGGAGCGGCGCTTCATGTTGTCCTCGTGGAATTCCCAGGTGGGTCGAATCGGCGCGTCGGTTCTCGCCGCCCTCGTCCTTCTGGCCTGGGCGCCCGCGCGCGAGGCGCGGGCCAGCTTGAGGGCCCTCTCGGCCGCCACCCCCACGCGTATGGTCGAGGGACGCGTCGTCCGCCTCGATCCCCGGATCGACGATCTCGGCTATCCCGTCACCGACGTCACGCTCGACACCGGCACCCGGTTCACCATTCTCGGCGGGCGTAAGAACGGCTTGATCTGGACGGTCGACGAGGAGGCGAGCTTCATCGTGGGCCAGCGCGTGCGCGTGCGCCTCGAGGACACGCCTCGCGGCAGCCGCCCGGCGGGCGGCAAGGAAGCCGTGCAGCTCGTCCCCGACGCCGGCATTCCCGCCACCTCGGCGCTCGCCCAAGTCTCGCTCGTGCCCGCGGTCGAGGTCGTCACGCCCGAGTCCGGCCCCGCGGTCGCCGATGATCTGATCGAAGTCGACGTGCGCGGAGAGAAGTTCGGCGACGTCCAGGGATCGAGCGGCATCTTCTTCCAGGGCCTCTTCGTGCACGTGCCGGCGACCGTGCTCTCGTGGTCCGACACGCTCATTCAGTGTCTGGTGCCCAAGCCCGGCATCGAGGGCGTGCCGCAGGTGCTGAGCGGCTCGGTCAAGGTGTGGACGGAGTCCGGTGGCTGGAGCGACGGCGAAGAGTACAGCGGCGGCGCCGACTATCACGTGCTCTTCCAGTACGCCGGGGACTCGTGGTCCGAGGCCAACCTTCCCGTTCGCTACTACGTCAATCCGAGCGGATTCCCGTGGCCCGCCGACGAGATCGCGGATCTCGTGTCCAGCGCGGCGGACCTGTGGAATCAGGCGCCCAACAGCTACATGCGCTTCGAGTACCAGGGCTTCACGAGCCACCTCGCGGGCCGCGACAAGGATGAGGTCAACACGGTGGGTTGGACGTCGCCGTGGCCGCACAGCCCGGCATGGCTCGCGGTGACGTGGTCGGGCATCGACTCGTTGTCCGGTGAGCGCCAGGAAGTGGATGTCGAGGTGAACGGCGATCAAGCGTGGTCCATCTCCACGCCGCCCGCGTTCAACACGTTCGATCTGCACACCACGATGCGCCACGAGTTCGGCCACTGGTTCCGTCTCGGCCACGTGCAGGAGCCGGGCTTCCTCATGCTCGCCTTCCAGGTGCCGGGCGAGATGCGGCGCGGCCTTGCGGAAGGGGAGCGCCAGGGGGCGTCGTGGATCTATCCGACGTTCGGCTCGGCGAGAGCCTCGGACGACACGGTGATCGTGCAGGACGGCATCTCGCATTCGTTCTCTATCGAAGTCACCATCGCCGACCGGCGCGGGCGGCCCATCGCCGGCATGGAGCCGGGAGATCTCTACGCCAAGGCCGAATGGCTCGTCCAAGGGCCGCAGGTGACGGATGTGGTGCCGGCCGGCATTTATTACCCCGTCGCGGCGACCGACGCTCAAGGGCACGCGCGCTTCATCATTCCGCCGCTCGAGGGGCACGGGCTCATGCGCTTCACCGTGGTGGGCGGCGTGAGCTCGGTGCGCGATCGTCCGCTCGTCACGTTGTACGACCCGAAGGCCCTGCCGCCGGGCGCCTGGATCGTGGGCGCGCCCACCCCCAATCCGGCCTTCGCGGGCAAGGTGCAATCGGTGCTCAGGCTGGGCTCGCCAGCGCAGCGTTTCACGGCGCGCGTGCTCGACGCGCGTGGGCGCCTGGTCGACGTACTGCGCGACGGCCCGGCTTCGGCCGGCGAGCAGCGCGTGATTTGGGACTTGCAGAGTGCAGGACGCACGACCGCGTCCGGCCTTTATTTCCTCGATCTTCGCGCCGACCAGAACCACGCCATCCAGAAGGTCGTCGTCCTCGGTCCATAGCTTGCATGGCCTCGCCAGGGGCCTCGAGGAGCGATATCCTGACCGGGCCCTGAGCCTCGAACACCGTACCCACGAGGGTTCCCGATGCGGCGTGTCCGAGGGCAATGGATTGCCTCTCTCGTTTCCATTCCTCTGCTCTTCATGAGTCCCGCGCTCGCCCACGCCCAGTGGGCGACCGACGGTACCGTGGTGTGCGATTCCGCCGGCACGCAGAGCGGGCCCACCGTGGTGGCCGACGGCACGGGCGGCACGATCGTGGCGTGGCAGGACGACCGCTCCGACACGCTGATCGACATCTTCGTGCAGCGACTCTCGAACGCCGGCGCGCGCTTGTGGCAAGCCGGCGGCGTGAGCCTTCGGGCCAGCGTGTCCGGCAGCTATGCGCTTTCGCCCAAGTCGATGATCGCCGACGGCAATGGCGGATTCATCATCGCGTGGATCGATGCGCGCGCCGAGCCCAGCTCGGTGATCCACGTGCAGCGCATCACGCTCGCGGGCCAGGTCGATCCGCAGTGGCCTGCCGGCGGCGTCGCGCTCGTCGATTCCGGTTACGGCGCCGGGGCGCCGAGCGTCGTCTCCGACGATGCGGGCGGCGCGATCGTGGTGTGGGAAGACGCGCGCGATACGTCGACCGGCATCGCCGAGGACATCTACGCGCAGCGCGTGAACGGCAGCGGCGTGCCGCAGTGGCGCACGAACGGCGTTCCGCTGTGCAAGCGTTACGGCCTGCAGCTCGCCGCGCAGGCGGTTTCCGACGGCGCGGGCGGCGCGTGGGCGACGTGGGATGACGACGAGCAGCGCATCGTCGTTCAGCACGTGAGCGCGGCCGGCGTGGCGCAGTTCGATTCCACGGGGCTCGTCCTGTGCGACAGCCTGGCGGCCTATCGCTACGGCACGCAGATCGGCCCGGATGGTTCGGGCGGGATGGTCGTGACCTGGGACGACGCGCGCTCGGGCAACGAGAACATCTACGCGCAGCGCGTCGATGTCACCGGCGCGGTGCAGTGGGCCGCCAATGGCATCGTCGTTTGCAGCGACCCCGCGAGGCAGGAGTGGCCTTCGATCACGCTCGGGGGAGCCAGCGACTACGTGATCGCGTGGGTCGACCTGCGGGCCGCGGATCCGGGCGACGTCTACGCGCAGAAGGTGACGAGCGCCGGCGCCACCTCGTGGGCGGCCAATGGCGTGCGCGTGGGACGAAAAGCCGGCGACACGACGGCGTGGAGCGCGAGCGACGGCTTGGGCGGCGCCTACGTGTGCTGGGACAACCTCGGCGGCGGCATCTGTTTCGTCAGTGACGTCGCCAAGGCCTACGCGCAGCACGTGCTCTCCAGCGGCGCCATCGCCGCGGGCTGGGTGGCCGACGGCACGTCCATGACCTCCTCCGGCGTGCTCGGCCCGCACTACTCGCCCGTCGTCGCCAACGACGGCGGCAGCTCCTGCGTGGTGGTGTGGCACGACGCGCGCAACATGACCGACTGCAACGTCTACGCGCAGCGTTTCGGCGCCGGTGGTCAGGCGGTGTCGGTGGATGGCCTCGCGTCCGGCCGCGGCATCGCACTCGCGGCCCCAGAACCCAATCCCACTCGCGGCGCAGCGCGCTTCGACTTCCGTCTCGCCCAGGCCGGTGTGGTGCGCCTGCAGATCGTGAGCCCCTCGGGCCGCTTGGTTCGCGAGCTGGCGAGCGGCGCCTTCACGGCCGGGCCGCACAGCCTCGAATGGGATGGCTTGGACGCCAACGGGGCCCGCGTGGGCGCCGGCTTCTATCTGGCGCGCCTCGAATCCGGCGGCGAGCACGTGTCCAAGCCGGTGGTTTTCCTACCCTAAGCTTTTCCTCACTCCCACCTTGCGGTGCGCGGTCTCCTCGGGGAGACTACGCACGCTCTCCTCTCTCGTTTTCTCTTCCGTTTCTCTCGAGGCAGGTCATGGAACCGACTCAGGAACAGATTCGATCCGTCATCGCCGAGGTCACGCGCGAGCTGGAGACCAAGGGGCTCGTGCCCAAGGAGGCCGCGGCCGAGGCGCGCTCCAATGCGGCGGCTTCGTCACAGCCCCATCTCGAATACGGGAACCTGCCGGTGCGCCCGGGCGGATACGGCGCCGGGTTCGCCGGCTCGTACGGCGTGGGGCCGGGCTCGCCCGGCAGCGGGGCGCACGTGGCGCGCTGGGGATCGGCGCGCGCGGCGGTCGCCGACGGCAAGTCGCGCGAGCGCAATCTCGGCCCCCGCCAAGCGCGCGGCATCTTCACCGATCTGGAAGCCGCGGTGCGCGCCGCCGAGCAGGCGCACAAGCAGCTCGTCGCTCTGCCCTTGCTCACGCGCGCGGCGGCCATCGAGAACGTGCGCCGCAAGCTGCGCGACAACGTGGAATTGCTGGCCCAGCTCGCGAAGAGCGAGACCGGCATGGGCCGCGTCGAAGACAAGATCCAGAAGAACCTGCTCGTGATCAATCAGACGCCGGGCATCGAGGATCTCGAGCCTCATGTCTTCACCGGCGACCACGGGCTCACGCTCACCGAGTGGGCGCCGTACGGCGTGATCGGCGCCGCCGGGCCGTCGACCAATCCGAGCGAGACCATCATCAACAACGGCATCGGCATGATGGCGGGCGGCAACGCCATCGTCTTCGCCGTGCATCCGTCGGCCAAGGGTGTGTGCCAGACGACGATCTCGTTGTTCAACGAGGCGGTGGTCGAAGCCGGCGGGCCGGAGAACATGATCGCCACGATCGCCGAGCCCACCATCGAATCGGCGCAGGCCATGATGCGCCATCCCAAAACGCGCCTTCTCGTCGTCACCGGTGGCCCCGGGGTGGTGAAGGAAGCGATGGCTTCGGGCAAGAAGGTGATCGCCGCGGGCCCGGGCAATCCGCCGGTGGTCGTGGACGAAACCGCGGATCTCATCGCCGCCGGGCGCGACATCGTGCGCGGGGCGTCGCTCGACAACAACGTCATCTGCACCGACGAGAAGGAAGTGTTCGTGGTCGAGCGCGCCGCCGACGCTTTGAAAGCCTCGATGCTCAAGCACGGCGCCTACGAGGTCACCGGCCCCAAGATCGACGAGCTGCGCAAGCTGGTGCTCGAGAAGGACAACGGCGCGCGCAAGCATTCGGTCACCAATCGCAAGCTGGTGGGCCGCGATGCCGCGGTGATCCTGAAGCAGATCGGCATCGAAGTTGGGCCGGAGATTCGCCTGGTGATCGCCGAGGTGCCGCCGGACCATCCCTTCATCTGGACCGAGTTGCTCATGCCAGTGATGGGCGTGGCCCGCGTCGAGAGCGCCGAGAAGGCCATGGAGTGGGCGGTGGCCGCCGAGCACGGCTTCCGCCACACGGCCAGCATCTACTCCAAGAACGTGGAGCATCTGTCGCGCATGGCTCGCATGATGGACTGCTCGATCTTCATCAAGAACGCGCCCAACTACGCGGGGCTCGGCATGGGCGGCGAGGGTCCGACCTCGTTCACCATCGCTTCGCCCACCGGCGAGGGCATGACCACGGCGCGCTCGTTCACGCGCAAGCGCCGCTGCGTGCTCGTGGATTACTTCCGGATCGTTTGAGGAGGCCGACATGACGTTGGCGGACACGCTCACGCTGCAGAATCCCTCGATCACCCGGCGGCGCGAGCTGAATCTCGTGCTCATCGGGCTCGGCTCCCTCGTCGTGGCGGTGGCGGCGCAGATCGCGATTCCTTTGTCTTGGACGCCAGTGCCGATCACGGGGCAGACGCTGGGCGTGCTGCTCGTCGGCGCTTCGCTCGGCTGGCGGCGTGGGGCGTTGTCGCTTGGGTTGTATCTGGCCGAGGGCGCGTGCGGCCTGCCCGTGTTCGCTGGCGGCGCCGCCGGTGTCGTACACTTGATGGGCCCTACGGCCGGCTATTTGTGGAGTTTCCCCTTCG
>DASYSL010000037.1:0-16369 GCA_036003365.1 Candidatus Eiseniibacteriota bacterium | reverse complement strand
GCGTGCGAAGGCGCGCTACGAGAATTTGACCGCCAATGTCTTCGACGCGTTTCGCGCTCGCATCCGCAACCTCGACTGGATGAGTGCGCCCACCAAGGAGCGGGCGCTCAAGAAGCTGGACGCGGTGAGGAAGAAGGTTGGTTACCCGCAGAAGTGGAAGGACTACTCGAACTATCAGGTCACGCGCCAGTCTTTCCTGGGGAACGCCATGCACGGCAACGTGTGGCTGAGCGACTACTACATCGCCAAGCTCCACAAGCCGGTCGATCGCACCGAGTGGGAAATGACTCCGCAGACCTACAATGCGTACTACAACTCCTCGAACAACGAGATCGTGCTGCCGGCCGCCGCCTTCATTCTGCCCGGCATCCCCGACTCGCTCGTCGACGACGCCCTGGTCTACGGCTATGCGGCGGGGAGCACGATCGGCCACGAGATCACGCACGGATTCGACGACGAAGGCCGCCAGTTCGACGAGAAGGGCAACCTGAAGAACTGGTGGACGCCTCAGGACGAAAAGGAGTTCAAGCAGCGGGCGAAGAAGATCGTGGCGCAATACAACGCTTACGTGGCCGTCGACACGCTGCACGTGAACGGCGAAGCCACGCAGGGCGAGAACATCGCCGATCTGGGCGGCATCCAGCTCGGCTGGGACGCATTCACCAAGACCAAGGAATACAAGGAAGGCAAGCCCATCGGCGGGTACACGCCGGCTCAGCGCTACTTCATCGGCTGGGCCCTTTCCTGGATGAACCAGATCCGGCCCGAGAACCTCGCGATGCGCGTGAAGACCGACGTCCATGCGCCGTCGTTCCTGCGCGTGATTGGACCGGTCAGCAACATGCCCGAGTTCTATCAAGCCTATGGCGTCCAGCCTGGGGATCCCATGTACCGCGCGGATAGCGTGCGCGTCAAAATCTGGTAGCCGTCGCCGCGAGCGCTCAGGCCGGATAAGCTCGTCGTATGACGAACCCACCGGACCCCGTGACGCAAAAGGCATCGCGGGACTTCCTCGATCCCAAGCACGAGGGTCGGCGGCTGTTCGCCGAGCTCTGGGGAACGTTCCTGCTGACCCTCGTGGCCTGCGGCGCCGCGGTCGTGTCGCGCACCACGACCGAGTTGAATCCAGCCATCGCCGCGGCCGCACCCGGGCTCCTCGTCATGGCGGCGATCTACTTCATGGGATCGGTGAGCGGCGCCCATATCAATCCGGCGGTCACGCTGGCTTTCGCCACGCGCGGAAACTTTCCCTGGCGACGCGTGCCCGGTTATCTCATCGCCCAGATCGTGGGGGCGGCCGCGGCCGCATGCTTCGTGCGCATGGTCTTCGGGCCGGTGGCCGACCTGGGCGCGACCCTGCCGAGAGCCGGGTTCGCGACGCTCTCCTGCCTGGCGCTCGAGATCGTCCTGACGGCAGGGCTCGTCAACACAATCCTCGGCACGGCGTCGGGAGCGCGCAACGTCGGCCCCAACGCCGCCATCGCCGTGGGTGGCTACGTCGCGCTCGCCGGCCTGTGGGCCGGGCCGATGAGCGGCGCCTCGATGAATCCCGCGCGCTCCCTCGGGCCCGATCTGGTCCGTGGCGATTTCCACACGACTTGGATCTACGTGCTCGGCCCCCTCGCGGGAGCCATGATCGGCGTGGCGTTCGAGTGGATCCTGAAAGGACCCCCCACGGCCGAAGGCACGCGTGCCGCGCAGGGCGAAGGCTAGCCTAGCCGCGCTCCTAGCCGCGCAGCTTCTGGACCGCCGCCTTCATCTTGCCCAGGTGATGGAAGCTGTGGCGCATGGGATGGTCTTCCACCCAGAACTGACACGTGACCGGTGCGTCGTAGTAGTACGAATTCGTGCTCGCCTGTTCGAGCTGGCTGTCGCTCAGAGCACGAATGCCCGCTGCTGCCGCGGCGCTGTTCTTCGCCAGAAGGTCGAGCGCCTGCTGCAGCGTCACGCCGTCGAACTCCTTGGCGTGCTTGGCATTGATGTCGGCCACCACCTCGTGCGTCACGCCCTCGATCGGCTTACCCGCTGCGATGGCCCCCGTCAGATCCATCTCGATTGGATACATGTTGGCCACGTGGTGCACGACGACGCCCATCTTGCGGCCGTCGTGCGGCAGGCGAGCCTGCCATTCCGTGTCGGAAAGCGTCTTGGCGAAGGCGGCGAGGGCCGCCGCTCCCTGCTCGAGGCGTTGCGCCAATGCTTCGGAACGCTGATTCATCTCTCCCCCCTGAATGGAATGGAAAACGTAGGTTGCCACGCCAGGCAGCCAGAATAGCAGAGGCTTCGCCCAGCGCCTTCTTCGCCGACCACGGGTGGGAGTGTCGATGGAATGTGCGAAAAAGGAGACCTGTCGCGACGCATCGTTGGATGCAGGCCGGCGCGACGTGGTTCCAGACAATGTGACTAGACAACCGTCTCAGGAACGAATCCCGCGGGCCACGAGCCACAACCCCATCGTGAGCTCGAACAGGAAGATGGGCCCGCCGTACACGCCGACGGAGACGACGTTCGAAAGCTCCGGAAACACGATGAACGCAAACGCGCAGACACCCATCAGAAACGAGGCGACAACGCCGAAGATCGCCAGCGCCCGGGGTACATAACGCGACCGGAGCCACAGAACACAAAACGCCGTGCTGCGCAGTCCGGCCAAGAACAGGCCGACATTGTAGGCCGCGCCGTGGGCGCTGACCGACACGCGCGCCAGCGCCTGCAGCTGGGCGGGTTCAAGGGCGTGCAGGTACACAGCCCCGCTCAACAGGCGCAGGACATCGAAGTCGGTGAGGGCGGTGGTGACCAGGATCGCGGTTTCGATCAAGCCCCAGCCGAGAGCGGTGAGGGCAAGGATGCGCTGAACCGGCTTGAGCGCCACATAAAGGGCGGCAATGAGCGCCACGTCCAGCGCGAACACCCCCAGATTGGCGGCGATGCCCAGGCGAAAGAGCCGCTCGTGGGAAACGATGTTGAGCGCCGTCTGGGCGGCATCGCCGGCGGCGACGAGCCGGTTGCGTACGAAGAACTCGGCGAACACCGCGGGTGGAAGTGCCGCGAGATAGGTGATGCCGACGATGCGGGCGGCCTGGCGCTGAGAGTCTTCGACGGTCATGGGTTCACGGCCCTCGGGGAGTTCACGCCTTTGACGATCAGCCAGAACCCGATCGCCAGAGAGTAGACGAGCGCCAGCACCCAGAGAGCGAGGACGACCCGCGCCGAAGCCCAGCCGGCGAGCTGGAGCGGCACGCCGATCACGAGCAGCGCGGACGAAGCCACCCCCAACCACGCAATCGCCACCGGGATCATCCGTCCGCGCAGCATGAGGGCCGCGAAGATCATGCTCCCCACCGCGTAAAACACGCCACCGATCGGTGGTGCGGGCATGAGGAGGGTGGCAGCGACGGCATTCGTGGTCTGGGCGTCCATGCCGAGGCGAGAACCGACGAGCCAGAGCAGCCCGAGGTTCATGCGGATGCTCACGGCGAGGATCACGCCTTCGGCCGCGCGACACACCAAGCCCAGCATGGCGAGCTCGTGATCCTGCGCGCGCGTGATCCCATAGAGCGTCGCCGCGAGGATGAAGGCCGAGAGACACTCGAGAAGCTTGAAGAGAATCGTCAGGCGAAGATCGGTGACGTGCGCGACCAGGTGGCCGAGCGTAGCCGCGATGCTTTCGGCACCGCTCGCTCGACTGAGGAAGAATTCATTGCCGAACCCGGCGACGACGTAGAGCAGAGTGGCGAGCCCGGCGACCTTGGCGGTGGTTCTGAGAGTCATGGCGCTCCTCTGAGCGCAGAAGGGCTGTTGCGCTGGCGCGGAGAGTCCGTGCAGGACCTGTGATCCGTTACGGATCAGAGGTCCGGCGGGTTGCCAATATACCCAAATGAAGTCAGCTCAAGCCAATCCCGCGAGCCGCCGATAACCGTTCACGTCGGTGACCATTGCGAGGAATCCATGGCGACCAAGATCACGGTGAACGGTGTCGAGTACGAGAGCGTCGCAGCCATGCCTGCCGACGTGCGCAAGGTGTACGAGGAGACCATGGCCAGGCTCGCGGGCCTGGGGGACGCCAAGCCGACGATCGTCGAGGGCCAGTTCGGTCCCGTCCATCTCAAGAGCGTGGTGCGCAAGAAGATCGTCGTGAACGGCGGCACCTACGAGGACGAGGAGTCCATGCCCGCCGACGTGCGCCAGGCTTACGAGACGGCCACCCGCCCCACCGCGCCCGGCTCCAACGTGCAGAAGAACGAGATCAAGTTCACCTTCCAGGTCACCGGCCCGAACGTCACGTTCCGCAAGACCCAGGGCGGGTCGTCGCCTGACTCGAACCCCATGAGCGCCCCCACCATGCAAAGCGCGGGCATGCCTGCTCCCATCGAGCCCGCCTCGGTGAGCCCCAAACTGCTTCTCGCCGTCGGCTTGCTGGCGGGTGCGGCCATCGCCCTGGCTCTCTGGCTCTTGGGCGGCACCCATTAGAACCGTTCGGCTCGCCGCGCCGACCTGTTAGACTCGACGCGCGCTGAAGCGCGCGGCATCCCTCCCAATTCCCGCCGCCTCTCCGCCGATTTCACCCCATCCACCAACTCGGATTCGGCAATGGAGGCCCCCCGTGATTCCGTACGCTACCCGATTGCCTTTCGTTTTCCTGAGCCTTGCCTTCTTTCTCGGCCTTGCGCCGTCCGTTGTCCTGGGTGCCGCGCGAACCAAAACGCCTCCGTCGGAAGTCACGACAGCTCCGCTCGATCGCTCTCGTCCCGCTCAGGCCCTCCCCTACTCCGAAGGATTCAACGGAGCGATCACTTGGAGCCTGAGCGGCAAATGGCACGTGCGGCAGACACCGCAGGCGACGCGCGTCAGTGACTACATCCGCAACAAGCCACTCGTCACCCTGCCCGACAATGGCTACTGGCCCTCGGCCTACGAAGGCACCGGCGTTCTCGTGTTCAGCGACGACACCCTCGGCACGCCGGGAGAAGGAACCTTCGTCGCGCCGTGGGACACGTCGGCGAGCTTTCCGCTCGATGGCGGCATCTCGAGCGAGCCCGTCGAGGGTGACGCCGTTCTGCCGCAGCTCGATCTCACCGGAGCGTCGAGCGCCGTGCTCTCGATGTGGACGTGGTTCGAGATCGAATCGGTCGATCCGGCGCCGGATCAGTTCGACGCCATGCTCGTGCAGGCCTCGACCGATGGTGTGGTCTTCAACACGGTGGGCTTCGCCGGCCCCGCGATCGACTACAACGGCAATCCCGATCAGCCGGCGACCTCGGGCGGGTTCAACCTGCCCGGCAAGTGGGTGCGGCAGGTCTACGATCTCTCGTCCTACGCGGGTCAGAACGTCTGGGTGCGGCTGCGCTTCCAGTCGAACGACAACCTCTACAACGCGTTCCGCGGCTGGTTCGTCGACAGCCTGCTGGTGACCGCGAACCAATTGCCCAACTGCACGATCGAGAGCGTGACCCCCAAGCCCATCCCGCCGGGCGGAGATTTCCTCATCAGCGGCACGGGTTTCGTGCAGGGCTCGACGGTCACGGTCGGCGGGCAGGCGGCGAGCGTACAGAGCGTCGCCAGCACGAGTACGATCGAGGCCACGGCCCCACTCGTCATCGCCGATGGTGCCTATCCCGTCACCGTGACCGCCCCGAACAACTCGAGCTGCACCCTCGACAAAGCGGTGGTGATCAAGGCGGGAACGGTGTCCGGCTGCAGCGTGCAGCTCTCCGCCCCGTTCTGCCTCCCTTCTTCCAACGGAACGCAGCAAATCGTCATTTGGGGCTCGGGGTTCCAGCCCGGGTCGATCGTCTACGTGGGCTCGACGGCGGTGACACCTTCGTACGTGGATTTGAACACCATCGTGTTCACGGCGCCCGTCCTGGCGACCGGCTTCTATCCCGTCACCGTGCGCACGCCGCAGGGCAGCAGCTGCGACGCCAGCGGATTCTTGGTCGTGGACCCCGCGAGCTGCTCGAACACCCCTTGCACCGCCACGAGCATGTCGCCCCCGTGCGTCAAGCCTGGCCAGGGAGCCGACTCGTACGTGACGATCACCGGCTCGGGCTTCGCGCCGGGAACACAAGTCCAGGTCGGCAACAGCATCGCGAACATCATCTCGTCGACCTCGACCCAGATCGTGTTCGACGCGCCCGCATCGGCGGACGGCTTCTATTTGGTTCAGATCCTGTCGGGCTCGGATCTCTGCCTGGCCCCGCATGCGCTTCGCATCACGAACACCTCCTGCGTGGTCGCGACCAAGACGATGACCTGGGGCAGCGTGAAGGCCTTGTATCGATAAGATTCGGGCGTGAACCTCGGACTCGCCGCGCTCGAGAAATCGGGCGCGGCGGGACTCGCTCACGAGCTGGCGGCTTCGTCTCGATGGGCTCGAATGATCTCGGCGAAGCTCGCAAGCATCACCACGAGCTCCGTCTGTTCGAAGGGCTTCGACAAGTGGCCTTGGAAGCCTGCGCGCAGAGCACGGGTACGGTCTTCCGCCCGGGCGAACGCGGTGAGTGCCACGGCAGGAATGGCCGCCAAGGCATCCTCACGCTGGCGGATCCTCCGGATGAGCTCGTAGCCGTCTACATCGGGCAGTCGAATGTCACTCAAGAGGATGTCTGGACCGCGATCGAGGAGTGCCAGCGCCTCATCGGCCGAAGGCGCGGCCAGGACGCGAGCTCCCCGCTCTTCGAGCAAGAGCTGAATCATGCCGCGCATGTCGGTCTCGTCTTCGACCACGAGAACCGTGATTCCCTCGAGCAGACCCGAGTCGGCCGAAGTGGCATCGGCTTTGGCCGGCTCCCGGCTCCCTTCATCGATGACCGGCGTGAGGGGCAGCTCGACGGTGAAGGTTGCGCCCTTGCCCTCTCCGTCGCTCGCGGCACGAACGGTGCCGCCGTGAAGACTCACCAAATGGTTCGCGATCGAAAGTCCGAGCCCGAGCCCGCCGTAGCGGCGCGTGGTCGTCGGCCCCGATTGGCGAAAACGATCGAAGAGTTGTCCCAGATCCCCGGGAGGGATGCCGATGCCCGTATCCGCGACCACGATCTCGGCATGGCTCCCGAAGCTTCGCGCGCGCACCTCGATGCGCCCGCCCTGAGCGGTGAACTTCACCGCGTTGCTGACGAGATTCCACACCACCTGCTTCAAGCGTGCGGGATCGCCCACCAGGGGTGGAATCGGGCCCTCGATCTCGCAAACGAGCGAAAGCCCCTGCCCGTCCGCCATGGGCTGGACGGCCTCCACGCTCTCCCTCACAAGAGACCCCAGGTCGACGCTTTCGTGGTCGAGCATGAGCTTGTCGGAAACGATACGGCTCACGTCGAGGAGATCGGAGACGAGCTGCGCCTGAACACGCGCATTGCGCGAGATCACCTCGAGGCCGTGGCGCAAGACCTCGGCATCGTGCAACTTCTTCTCGAGCACGTGCGTCCAGCCGAGGATGGCGCTCAACGGCGTGCGCAGCTCGTGCGAGACCATGGCCACGAAGTCGTCCTTCACCCGGTCCGCGCGCTCGGCATCGGTCCGGGCCTGCCGCTCGCGACGCAGCAGAAGCTCCCGCTCCTCGGCGGCCGCCTGACGCTCGACCTCCGTGCGCCGCCGCTCGGTCACGTCCCGAAAGACGAGAACGACGCCGATCGTCTGGCGCTGGTCGTCGAGGATCGGCGCCGCGCTGTCGTCGATGGGGGCTTCCTGTCCGTCGCGCGCGATGAGCACCGTGTGGTTCGCGAGCCCGACCGTCACACCTTCCCGCAACACACGATGAGCGGGGTTCTCAACCTTTCGCCGGGTGTTCTCGTTCACGATATGAAAGACCTCGGCCAAAGGCTTTCCCAGGGCCGCCTTCGCGTCCCACCCGGTCAATTGCTCGGCGACCGGATTGAGGAAAGTGACGCACCCTTCAGGGTCGGAGGCGATGACGCCGTCGCCGATGCTCGCGAGCGTGACCCGAAACCACTCCTGCTGGGCCGCGAGAGTCCGGGCCACGCGCTTCTTCTCCGTGATGTCGCGGAGGATCTTGGCGGCCCCGACGATCTTTCCACTCGCATCGCGGACCGGCGAGACCGAGAGCGAGACGTCGAGAAGGCGCCCGTCCTTCGCCATGCGGACGGTCTCGAAATGGTCCACCTTCTCGCCGCGCCGGAGGCGGGCGAGAATCTCGTTCTCTTCGCTCGGGCGATCGGGAGGAATGAGGATCGTGACGGGACGCCCGACGATCTCCTCGGCTCGATAGCCGAACAGGCGCTCGGCTGAGGAGTTGAAGGAACGAATGATCCCGTTCAGATCCTTGCTGATGATGGCGTCGTCCGACGACTCGACGATCGCCGCCAGGTACACCTGGCTATGGGCTGGCTCCGGTTGACGGCCCATTCCGGATCAGTGCAATTGCGTCAGCGCTGTGCGCAATGGAACTCCATACGGGCCGAAAAAAGCCGAGAATGCGAGTATCAGGGCTCTCGCGAATCTATCTCGGGCAGAAACGCCGCGCAATCCGGCGGATACCGGGGTGGCTGCTAGAATGGCCGCGTGCCCCAAACCGTTTTCCTGCTCTCTCCGGCGCACTGCGGCGGCAAGCGCGCGCAGCTTCTCTTCGAGCCCAGGTCGGCTTTCGACCTGGCCGTCAGGCTGCGAGGCTCGGGAGCGCCGCTGGGCGACGTTTTCGCCTTCCTGAGCGGGCTCTACTTTCGCGGCAAGCTCGCCTACGCGCGCGCCTTCCAGCAAACACAAAGCGGGCGCCAGGGCGTGCTGGTCATCGTTCCGGGCGACGGCCTCGTGGCCGCCAGCCGGCGCGTCACCCTCGAAGACCTGCGGCGGATCGCCGCGGTGGGGGTGACGCCAGGTGAGGCCGCCTTCGAGACTCCCTTCGCCCGCGATGCCGGCCGGCTGGCTCGGCGCCTGGGCGCCGACGACCGCGTCGTCCTCCTGGGCAGCATCGCCACGCCCAAGTACGCCGCCATCCTCGAGAGCACGCTGGGAACGCGCCTCCACTTCCCCGCCGCGTTCGTCGGCCGTGGCGACATGAGTCGGGGGGGCCTTCTCTTACGGCACGCTCGCGAAATCCAAGAACTGGACTACGTGCCCCTCGTCGGAGCCGTGCGTCACGGCACTCGGCCGCCCCGCCTTGCCAAGCTTTCAGACGACCCCTTGCATTTCCCGAACGCGGAAAGCTAGCGTCGGCATGTGCGGGGAGGAACCCCGCGCCCGCCCCCCGCGGCATCGGACGCCCAATCGTCACGCACCGCGGAACTTGTCACCCTCCAGCTCGCACGGAGTTCCTCCTACGAGGAACCCTGGTCCACGCGGGCCGCCCGCTTTCGTTTGGAGGATCCATGTTCCGCCGCTCCCGTCTCTTCCGTTCCACGACGTTTTTCGCCCTCGCCGCCCTGTCGCTGGTGGCTGCTTCGTGCTCGAAGACTGAGACCCACGAGACTTCCTCGGCCGAATCCACCGCCACCCCGACGGCGCAGGCGCCGGCGCTCACCGACGGCAACATCATCGCCATCTTCGTGGCCGCCAACGACGCCGACATCAAGAACGGCAAGCAAGCCTTGTCGAAGTCGAAGAACTCGCAGGTGAAGACCTTCGCCGATCGCATGGTCAAGGACCACGGCGCGGCCAAGAAGGAGGCGCAGGACCTGGCCGGCCGCACCAACATCAGTGCCGATGACAACGACGCCAGCCGCCAGCTCATGTCGGACACCGACGCGATGCGCGACTCGCTCGGCAAGATGAGCGGCCTGCAGTACGACAAGAACTACGTCGACGACGAAGTCGCTATCCACGAGAAGGTTCTGGACACGCTCGACAACACGCTCATCCCCAACGCCCAGAATCCGGATCTCAAGACGCTGCTCACGCAAGCGCGCGACATCGTGAAGTCGCACCTCGACCACGCGAAGAGCCTGCAGACGCAGCTGGCGACCAAGTAGAGCGCACCTGCGGGGAAACTGGATCGCAAGCAAACTCGGAGGGGATCCGGGCGCTAGGCCCGGATCCTCACGAGCGTTCGATCGAGTGGCTCGGGCGCGCGAGATCGCTCAGCACGAGCGCCAGATCGCGCGGCTCGACCGGCTTGGTGAGGAAGGCGTCGAAGCCGGCGGCCAGGGCCCGGCTCTCCTCCTGCGCCCCGGCGTAGGCGGTGAGAGCCACGAAGGCGATCGTCCCTCCCGCGCCACGCGAGTGCTCTCGCATGCGCTCGAGCAGCGAATAGCCGTCTTCGTGCGGCATGCCGAGATCGGTGATCACGATCTCCGGATCGAAGGATTGGAAGGCGGCGGCCGCGGCCTCGGCACTGACCGCGGTGTGGACCACGACCGCATAGCTCTCGAGCACGGTGGCGAGCGCCTGCCGCACGTCGAGATCGTCGTCCACGAGGAGCACGCGCAAGCCGCGCAAGGATTCGGGCGACCGCGCCGGTCCGGATGCGGCTTTCGCCGGCCGCGGCGCCGGGGTCCCCGGCGCCGTGTGCGTGCGCGGCAGGCGCACGCGGAAGGTCGTGCCCCGTCCCGCACCCTGGCTCTCGCCCACCACGATCCCGCCGTGCAGCTCGACCAGATGGCTCACGATGGCAAGCCCGAGGCCGAGCCCGCCCTCGGCGCGCGTGCGCGTCGAGTCGCCCTGGCGAAAGCGCTCGAAGATGTGCGGCAAGAGCTCGGGCGGAATGCCGATGCCGTTGTCGGCCACCTCGATGGTGACGCTCGCGGCATCGCCCTGCGCGCGCAGCACCACGCGGCCGCCCGCCGGCGTGAACTTGATCGCGTTGGAGAGCAGGTTCTGCACCACCTGCTCGATGCGCGCGGCGTCTCCGGCCAGGGTGCCCAGATCGGCCGGAATGGACGACTCGAGCGCGATCGCCTTGCTGTCGGCGGCCGACCGGCACGCCTCGACGCTCGACGCCAGCACCGACGAGAGCGGCACGGTGGAGAAAGCCAGCGCGAGCTTGCCCGAGATGATGCGCGAGACGTCGAGCAGATCGCCGATCAGGCGGGTCTGCAAGCGCGCATTGCGCTCGATCGCCGCGAGCCCCGTCTGCACCCGGTCGCGATCGCCGTCGTGCTCGCGCAGCACCGTGGCCCAGGTGAGAATGGCGTTGAGGGGCGAGCGCAGCTCGTGCGACAGGATGGCCAGGAACTCGTCCTTGGCACGATTGGCCATCTCGGCCTGCGCGCGGGCCTCCTGCTCGCGCTCGAGCGCGGCGCGCAGATCGTCCTCGGCCTGGCGCGTGCGCAGGAGCGAGCGCACCGTGGCCAGGAACACCGCGGGCTGCATCGGCTCGGTCAGGCTCGCGTCGGCGCCGTAATCGAGCGCCTGGGCGGTGTCGGCCGGGCTCACGAAGGTGGCCGAGAACTGGAGCACGAGAACGCCCACGGTTTCGGGATCGGACTTGATCCGGCGGCAGATCTCGCGCCCGTCGGCATCGGGAAGTCCGATGTCCAGGACCACGAGCCGCACCGGACGCTGTTCCAGGATACGTAGGCACTCTTCCCCTGTCGTCGCCTCCAGCGTCTCGTAGCCCGCCTGGCGCAGGACTCGCGCCTTGGGGTAACGCCTTGCTTCGGTGTCATCGACGACGAGGAGAAGCGGCTTGGCTTCGTTTTTCATGCCGGCTCCGGCTGACCCGCATAGCGGTCGAGAAGGCCGCGGATGCGCTCCGCAGCGACTTCACTCTTCTTGATCACGTCGCGCGCATGGCGCAGACGCGGATCGGAGCGTTGAGGAGCGTGAGAGCTCAAGACCACCACGGGAATGGCGTGGGTCGCGGGATCCTCTTCGAGTCGCCGTAGCACCTCGAACCCGTCCATGCCGGGCATGGCGAGATCGAGGACGATCAGCTCGGGCGTGCGCGTGCGCGCGACATACAGCGCCTCGCCGCCATCCTTGGCTTCGATCAGGCGGTGCATCGAAGGCAGGAGTGTCTGCTTGAAGAGATAGCGCGAAATCTCGTCATCGTCGACCAAGAGGATCAGGCGCTTGGGCTCGGGCAGCACGAGCTGCGTGAGGACATCGAGCAGCGTCGAGCGCTCCAGCGGCTTGTGCAGGTAGGAGTCGGCGCCGAGCGCCCGCACCTTGCCTTCGTCGTCCACGTCGCTTACCACGACGATCGGGAGGTCACGCGTCGTCGGATTGCGCTTCATGTCGGCGAGGAACTCCCACGAGTCCTCGCCCTGGAGCAGAATGTCGAGGAGGACCGCGCACGGCTTCACGTTGGCCAGCGCCGCGCGCGCATCGCGCAGGGTGCGCGCGTGCACGATGCCGAAGGCCGTGCCGTGCAGGAAGCGCTCGTAGAGGAACACGTCTTCGGGTCGGTCCTCGACCACGAGCACGGGCAGAAGCCCCGATTCCGGATTCCACTCCGGGAGAACGGTCTGCGCTGGCGTGTAGACGAGCGGGATTTCGAACGCGAACGTGGATCCCTCCCCCATCTGCGAGCGCACCGACACGTCGCCGCCCAAGAGCTGCGCCAGCTTGCGGCACAAGGGCAGGCCCAGACCCGTGCCGCGCACCTTGCGCTGCATCGGGCTGTCCACTTGCGTGAACTCCTGGAAGATTCGCTCCTGGTCCTCGGGCGCGATGCCGATGCCGGTGTCGGTGACCTCGAAGACCGCGTGACCGCCATCCTCCGAGCGCCGTGCGCTCACGCGCACCTCGCCCTCCTCCGTGAACTTGAGCGCATTGGAGATGAAGTTGCGCAGGATCTGCGACACCTTGCCCTCGTCGGTGAAGAGCGGCGGCAGGCCTTCGGCCTCGTCGAACTCGAGGCGCACGCCGTCACCCACGAGCAGTGGGCGCAGCATGCCGCGCAGCGCGCCGAACAAGCCGCTCACCGTGAACTCCGTCGGGCGCACGACCGTCTTTCCGGCTTCGACTTTGGCGAGATCGAGCAGATCATTGACCAGATCGCTCAAGGCGTCGGCGGCCTTACGGATGAACACCACCTGGCGTTCCTGCTCCACCGTGAGGTCGCCGTCCACGCGGTCGAGCAGCAAGTGAGCCAGCGCCTGGATCGAGTTCACCGGGGTGCGAAATTCGTGGCTCATGTTGGAGATGAAGCGCGTCTTGATCTCGTCGGCGCGGCGCAGATGGTCGGCCTTCTCGTCGAGCTCGGCGTAGAGGGCCACGACGCCGCGGTTGGTCTCGTCGAGCTCGCGGTTGAGCCGCGCCA
This sequence comes from Candidatus Eiseniibacteriota bacterium, assembly GCA_036003365.1. Lineage (GTDB taxonomy): Bacteria > Eisenbacteria > RBG-16-71-46 > RBG-16-71-46 > DASYSL01 > DASYSL01. The sequence goes on along the minus strand of DASYSL010000037.1, from coordinate 3,219 downwards.
GCTCCTGCTGACGGCGCCGCAGCTCCTCCAAGGTGTGCATCAGCTCCTGATTCTGCTGCTGCATCTCCTCGATGGCGTCGCGCGGCTTCTCGGCCGCCAGCTGAGCCGCCAGCTCGGAGACGGCTCCCGCGTCGCGCACCGGCTGGTCACGCGGCAAGAGCATGCGCAGGACGACCGTGGTCCCCTGGCCGCGCTTCGATTGGATCTCGAACTGGTCCATGAGCTGGCGCGAGCCGACGATGCCCAAGCCCATGCCATGCGGCGAGCGGTACCTGCCTTGGAAAATGTCGTCGAGGTTCTCGATGCCCGGGCCCTCGTCCTCGACACGGATCTCGAGCAGCTGCGGACGCGTGCGGCCTTCCAGGGCGAACCCGACCTTGCCCCCGCCGGCATAAGAGAAAGCATTGCGCGCGATCTCGGACACCGCCGTGCCGATCCGCGTCTGATCCTGGCTCTCGAACCCGAGTAGCTCGGCGATATGGCGCGCGCGCTGGCGCGCCAGCACGATGTCGCGCTCGTAGCGGATCGCGACCGAGAGGATGGGAAGGCTCATGACCCCTCGTGCCGGGCCACGACCACGGTGACGTCGTCGCGCTCGCGTGCGTGGTCGCGGAAGAGAACGGCCGCGATCAGCATGGGATCGTGTTGAAGCAGCCCCGGATACTCGGCGAGATCCCAGCGCGTGGCGAGCCCGTCCGAGAACAGAACGAGAATCGATCCCGGTTTCCACGCGTAGGAGAACTCCTGGATCTTACGCGCCTCGGAGCCGGCGGTGCCGTGATGCGACACGAGCCCCGACGTGCGCTCACCGTCAAAAATGCGGCCGGAGATGTTGCCCACCCCGCAGAAGCGCGCCAGGCCCTCGTGCGGATCGAGCCGGCACACGGCGACGGCGGCGCCGCGCGTGTGGCGCAGGCCGGCGTGGATGCGCTCGACGATCTCGGTGGTCGGCGCCTCAGCGTGCTCGAGGAAGATCGTGCGCGCGGCGACCGACGCTTCGTGTGCGAGAAAGCCATGACCCAGCCCATCGCTGACGAGAAGCGTGCGGCGGCCCTTGCTGTCCCGCACCGCCCAGCCGTCACCGGACACCGTCTCGCCGCGGCGCGGGACCGAGAGTCCGCCGAACGATCCCCAAGACGTGGGCCGGCCCGCCTGGCGCGCCCAGACGGCCATGAACACGCTCGTGCCCTTGCCGGGCAGCGAGTGGATGTCGAAGACGTTCGCCTGGCGGGCCATGGCGCCGAGCCCCGTGCCCGGCGTGCCCGCCGTGGAGTAGCCGTCATTCATGCGCGAACCGAGGTGCTCCACGCCGGGGCCCCCGTCGATCGCCAGGGCCACGAGCACGCCGCTGGGCTCGTCGATTTCTTGCAGGAGCAGGCGCCCGTGCCGCGCGTGCTTGGCCAGGTTGGTCGCCGCCTCGGTGACGACGATACCGACGCGTCCGCAGTCGTTCTCGTCGAGCCCGGCCTCGCGCGCCATGCTCATGGCCTCGCGACGGGCTTCACCGACCTGGGTCACTTCCGTGACGTCCACCACCTTGGCTTCTCCTATCTCCATCGCGTGATCGTCACTTTCGTGCCGCGTCCCGCGGCGGTGTCGATCGCGAACTCGTTGGACAGACGCTTGGCGCCTCCCAGGCCCAATCCCAATCCGCCACCGGTCGTATAGCCGTCGCGCAGGGCTTTCTCGACGTCGGGAATGCCCGGCCCCTGATCCTCGAACACGAGCCTGAGGCCGCGCTTGGGGCCGTCGTTCAACGACTCGATGCGCATCTGCCCGGCCCGCGCGTAGGTCACGACATTGCGCGCCAGCTCGCTGGCCGCGGTCACGAGCTTGGTCTGATCGACGAGGCTGAAGCCCAGCTCGATCGCCCAGTCGCGGGCCAGCTGCCGGATGGCGACCACATCGTCACTGCTGTTGATGGGGCGGGTCTCATGCCGGACGACGGCCATTCACGGCTCCTTCGTGATGATCGTCGGCGCGAATGAGCTCCATGCCCTTTTCAACATTCAGAGCCGTGCGCACCCCGGTCAGGGGCAGACCCAGCTCGACCAGCGTGATGGCCACTGCCGGCCGCATGCCGACCACGACGGTGCGCGCGTCGAGCACGCTTGCCATCGAGGCGATGAAGCTCAGCATGCGCCCGATGAACGAATCCACCATCTCGAGCGCCGAGATGTCGATCAGCACCCCGCGCGCGCGTGTGTGCGCGATCTTCTCCGTGAGGTCTTCCTGCAGGGTCATGGCCAGACGGTCGTGCATGTCGACCTGGATGGTGACCAGCAGGCAATCGCCCATCTTGAGGATCGGAATGCGCTCCATGGGACTACGGCGCCACTTGCGGCGCGACGGCCAGCTTGGCCCGGCGCAGCGCGATGGCGAAGGCGTCGGCCAGCGTGGCCTTGGTGATCACGTCGGCCAGATCCACGCCCAGATGCACGATGGTCTGCGCGATCTGCGGGCGGATGCCGCTGATGATGCAATCGGCCCCCATGAGCCGGGCGGCGGCCACCGTCTTGAGCAAATGCTGCGCCACCAGGGTGTCCACGGTGGGCACGCCCGTGATGTCGATGATGGCGATCGAAGCACCGGTCTCGACGATCCGGTTCAGGAGGCTCTCCATGACGACCTGCGTTCGCTCGCTGTCCAGGGTGCCGATCAAAGGCAACGCCAGGATGCCATCCCAGAGCTCCACCACCGGCGTCGACAGCTCCATGAGCTCCTGCTGCTGGCGGCGGATCATGTCCTCGCGAGCCTTTTGATAGCTCTCCGTGGTGCGCAGGCCGAGGTGATCGAGGATCACGTTCAAGCCCCAAAGCTCCTTGGTCAGGGTCTCGGGATCGTCGCGGAACTCATCGCGCAGGCGATCGAAGAGCGGCTGCTTGAGGGAGAAGACGAACGTCGCCGTCTCGCTCGGGGTAAAGCCGAGGCGGGCGCGCGTCATCGAGATCTGGTCCAGCGTGTCGCGCGCTTCCTGCCACGCCGGCCCGCGCGCGTCGGCGCCGTCGCGCTCGAGACCCTGGCGGAAGAACTCGAGGAACCGTCTCGACTCGTTGCGCAGCGCCTCTTCCTTCATCAGGTCGGGTCGCAAGGTTCCGGCAGCGAGTTGATGGCGCATCCATTCGGACAGAATGGCGTCTTCGTTGCGGCCGAGAATGTCGGCCAGGCGGCTACGGTCGGTAGCCCGCATGCGTGCCTCCAGGAGAAACGATGGCGAAG
>DASYSL010000036.1:0-9585 GCA_036003365.1 Candidatus Eiseniibacteriota bacterium | reverse complement strand
TGGTCGGCCTGGTGGCGCTGGCCGTCTGGCTCATGGCCATGAACAAGAGGGCCGCGCCGACGGTGGTGGTGCCGTACCGCGAGATGCAGGCGCCGCCCCCGCTCTCGCAGCAGCAGCAACAGCAGGTGGCGATCGCCCAGCCGACCGCCCCGCCCACCGTGGGCGCGCCCATCCCGGTTCCCGAGACCGAGGCTCCCCAGGAGCAGACCATCGCCACCCAGGAGGAGATCTCGAACATGATCGGCTCGGGCTCCTCGGGCGGCGACTCGGTGGTCATCCAGCCGCCGAGCGACGAGCTGCCGGCCTTCGGCGAGTTCGTCTACGTCGAGGAGCTTCCCGAGGCCATCACGCGCGTCCCGCCCGAGTATCCGGAGATCGCCCGCGCCTCGGGCACCGAGGGCACGGTCATGCTCCAGGCCCTGGTGGGCAAGGACGGCAAGGTGAAGGACGTGCGGGTGGTGAAGTCGGTGCCGGTGCTCGACGATGCCGCCACCAAGGCCGTCAAGCAGTGGGTGTTCAAGCCCGCGCTCTCGAACAACAAGCCGGTCGCGGTTTGGGTTGCCGTGCCGGTGCGCTTCTCGCTACACTAGCTGCGTCTGGGGCGGGCGCCAGCCGACCGCCCCAGTTTGTTTTCCACCTGTCGCGCTCCGTTCCACCCGTCGCGCACGCTGTCCCGTCGCGCACTTTCGCGCTCTCTCGCTGTCATCGTGAGAGGGGGGACCGAGTGATGAGTGCGGTGGATCTTCCGCAAAGAGCCTCCAAGAACAAGCGTTTCCGCAGGCGGCGCCTCGGCGTGCGCATCGACATGACGCCCATGGTCGATGTCGCCTTTCTGCTCCTCATCTTCTTCATGGTGACCACGATCTTTCGCACGCCGCAGGCGCTCGAGATCGCGCTGCCGCCCAAGGACATCGTCGTCCCGGTTCGGCAGCGCCACATCCTCGACCTGCGCGTCCTGCCGACCAACCGCATGTTCTGGAACATGGCCGACGATCCCGCGCATCCGGCTCCGGTCACCGTGACCGAGCTCGCGCCGATCATTCGCTCGCATGCCGCCACCGATGACCAGCTCGTGGTGGTGATCAAGATCGACAAGGATGCGAGCTTCCACGACATGGTGGATGTCATCGACGAGCTCGATCTGGCGCGCATGACGCGGTTTTCGCTGGCGCCCCTGACCGAGGAAGAGAGGAGGGAGATCGAGACCCTGTAGGCCCGTCGCGTTCCCGTCGCGCACCGATCCGCCCGTCGCGCGTGTTGCGTCTGTTGCGGCCGCTCCTATCGAGCCCAGCCGTGGCGATCCCAACGGAGGAGGAACGCCGATGTCGCCCACGCTCGTTTTCCCGCCGCCTTTTCGCTCCCGCGATCTGCCGCCCTACGGCCATGCCGACTGGCGGCGCCTGCAGCCCGCTCTGCTCCGCCGCTCGCTCGCGCTCTCGAGCGCCCTGTCGCTCATCGCCGGACTGGTGATGACTCTCTTGCTCCATCAGGTGGCCGTGGTCGCGGTTCAGTACGAAGCCAAGGTCATCCTGCCGCCGCCGCCCCCGACCCACACCGACGAGAACACGTTCAAGCAGCCGACGAACATCCCGCCGGCCAAGGTCGATCCGAACAGCACCGTGATTCCGGCGACGCACGAGACGACGACCGTCTTGGATTCCGTCGTGCTTCCCACCTCGATCGGACCCTTCGACCCGACCGCTCCGGTCTCGCTCGGTCCCTCGTCGAGCACCACGGGACCGGGCACGGCTGAGCCGACGGCACCCGAGCGCCCCGACCCCAACGCCTACGTGGCTCTGGACGATGCGCCCAAGGAGGTCTACGCGCCGAAGCCGGAATACCCGGAGATCGCGCGCCAGGCGCAGATGCAGGGGACGGTCGTGCTCCGGGTGCTGGTCAGCAAGGAGGGGAAGGTGCAGGAGCTGATCCTCGTGCAGTCGAGCCCGGTCTTCGACGATGCCGCGGAGTCGGCCATTCGCACATGGCGGTTCCGGCCGGCCATCATGGGCCACCAGCCGGTGGCGGCCTGGGTCACGATCCCGGTGCGCTTCGTGCTGAACGAGTAGCGGGAAGGACTGCCCCTGGGGGCAGTTGAAGCAGGAGATTGGAGAGGACAGCCCCCGGGGGCAGCTGGAGATCGGAGAAGAGGACTGCCCCTGGGGGCAGCTGGAGCACCGCGGATGCTCACAGCCCCCGGGGGCAGTCATGCGGAAGGGGGCGGGGGGTCGCCCAAACCCGCCAAACCCCCTCATTTGACAGGTTTCTATCAAGCCCAGGGCCGGTCCCTGCCTTATCTTGACGCCGCTTGGGCGCGTCACTAGGCTTCGCCGAGCTTCGATCCGTACCCTCGCCACCACGATCCGGCAACGGCAACGCCCGTTCCGGCTCCGCTTTCGCGACTCCTTCGAGAACGTTTCCGGCCCGACGCCGGGGCCCGGCCGGGGAACGTCCGCGATTACGAGGGTGCCAGGCGGCGCGACCACCATGGCGAGCGCCGCCCATCTGGCAAGACCCGGGGAAGAGGACCCATGGACACGATCGCGTCGCCACCGCCCGCCGCGCCTATCGCCACGCGTCCGCACCGCTCTCTGGGGGCGCGCGCCCTCGCCCTGGTCACCTCGCCGCGCTCCGTGTTCGAGGAGTTCCTCGACAAGCCTTCATGGTTCTGGGCCGCCGTCCTGGTGAGCGTGGCGGCCATGATCATCGGCTTCATCCTGTGGAACTCGGTCATCGCGCCCTACGCGCTCGAGCAGGCGCAGAGCCGCGGCGCTCCGCCCGAGCGCATCGAGATCATGGAGAAGTTCTACTCCAACCCCGGGGCGCGCATCGGCGGCTCGGTGGCGGCCGGTGCCTTCAACTTCGTGTTCGTCGTGCTGATCGGGCTCGGACTGTTCGCGCTCACGAGCTTTCTCATGGGCGGCAAGGCGACCGTGAAGCAGGCGCTGGCGGTGGCCTCGCACGCCATGCTCGTGCACATTCCCAAGGCGATCGTGGTCGTGCCGCTCGCCATCGCGCGCGGGGATCCATCCGTCAGCATCGGTCCGGGCGCGCTCATGCCGATTGCCGAGGCGACCGGATTCGGGCCCAAGGCGCTGGCCATGTTTCTCTCGTACTTCGACCTTTTCAATCTCTGGTCGCTCGCCTTGTGCATCTTAGGGATGTCCGTGGTCTCCCGGCTGCCGACCAAGCAGGTGGCGGGCGCGATCATCGCCGCGTTCCTGGGCTGCGCCATCCTCTTTTCCTTGCTGGGAGCCGTGTTCCAGCGCGGTTAGCGAGCAACCTAGTCGGGGCCGCGTCCGTAAGGAGCACGATCGTGCCCGGGCAGTCCACCGTCACCAAGGAGTGCGGCATGTCGCTGTGGTTTCGACCGTTGACCATGGGGAGGATGTTCGTGAGGCAGAACCGGTGGGCGGTCGTGGCCGCGTCCTGCCTGCTCGCCGCGGGGGTGCTGCCGGCCGCCGCGCAGACGCCCGTCACCGCCGATCAGGTGGTGCAGATGGCGCTGCAAAAGAACCCCACCGTCCAGAGCGCCGAGCAGGACATCAAGGTGGCGGGGGGCGCGCTCACCTCCGCGCGCTCGGCCGTCCTGCCCAGCTTGACCCTTGGCCAGAACTACACGCACAACTACCTTCCGGAAGCGACGCGCATCGACATCAATACCGGACAGGTCATCCGCGGCAACATCGAGAGCTGGAACGGTAACCTCACGCTCAGTCAGTCCTTCGTGGACTTCTCGGGCTGGGCCGGAATCCGGTCCGCCAAGGCCAACCTGGAAGCGGCCGCGGGCAACACCTCGGCGACGCGAGCCACCGTCGCGCTCCAGGCCTACACGCAGTTCTACACCGTGCTCAAGGCGATGAAGCTCACCACCGTGGCGCGCCAGGCCCTGCAGCTCGCCCAGGATCAGCTCAAGCGCACGAACGCGCTCTTCGAGCTCGGCTCGGTCGCAAAAGGCGACGTGCTCAAGCAGCAGGTGAACGTGTCGCAATCGCAGCTCGACGAGATCAACGCGCGCACCGCGGTCGAGGTCGAGCGTGCGCGGCTCGTCAGCTTCCTCGGTCTCGATCCGGGGAACCGCCTCGAGATCGACACCACGCTCACCGAGAGCACGGTCAATGTCGACTCGGCGACGGTGTGGAAGGATGCTTTCGCCAACCGTCCCGAGCTCATCGCCGCGCGTGCCGATCTCGCGAGCGCGCGCGCCTCGCTCGGCGGTGCTCAGGGCCGTCGCTATCCGACGGTCGATGGCTCGTGGTCGTATAGCTACAGCCAAAACCTGCGTTTCCCCCAGCGCCTCGAAGAGATGGACGCCAACTCGGTTCGCAGGCTTGGACTCAGTTTGAACTTCCCGATTTTCGACGGCCGCTTCACCAAGGGCCAGATCAACGAGGCCAAGGCGCGCGAGCTGCAGGCGGAATACAATCTGCGCACGCAAGAGCTCGTGATCGCGGTCGACGTCAACACGTCCTTGCAGTCGGCCTATCAGGCGGCCGAGCGCATCCACGTCACGCGCGACGGCCTCGCCTCGGCCGAAGAAGATCTGAAGCTGTCGCAGGAGAAGTACAACGTCGGGTCGGCCACGGTGCTCGACCTCATCGACGCGCAGGTCGCGCTGACCCGGGCGCGCAGCGATTACATTTCCGCGCTGGCCGACGCCTACGTGGCGCAGATGCAGCTGCGCCGGGCGCGCGGCGAGAAATTCTAGACCGAGAGGCCTCGTGAAAATCGGAAAGAAGTGGTGGTTCATCGGCGGGGGGGTGCTGGTCGTCCTCTTCGTCGTCGCCGGGATCATGCGTCCCAAGCCCGGCAAGAGCGTGCAGGTGACGCAGGCGTCCCGGCACAATCTGGTCGCGCTGGTGAAGGCACCGGCCACGCTCGAGCCCAAGACCATCGTGAACATCAGCGCTGAGGTGCCGGGGAAGATCACGCGCCTGGCGGTCGCCGAGGGCCAGGACGTGAAGCGCGGTCAGCTGCTGCTCGAGCTGGATCCGGCGGGTTACGTCGAGGACGTGAGCCAGGCCGAGGCCATGTTGTCCTCGGCCCAGGCGCGCCTGCGCTCGGCCAAGGTGACGTGGGACACGCAGCAGCCCAAGCACAAGCGTCTCCAGGCTCTCTACGATCAAAAGCTCCTCTCTGCGGGTGAGATGGAAGCCGCCGACCAGGAGTATCAGACCGCGCTCTCCGAGTATCAGGCGGCCACTCAGGAAGTGTCGCGCACCAAGGCGGCGCTCAACGCTTCGCGCGACCGCTATGGCAAGACCGTGTTCAAGTCGCCGATCGACGGCACGGTGACCGGCCTCAACGTCGAGCAGGGGGAGATCGTGATCACCGGGACCATGAATAATCCCGGCACGCGCATCCTCTCGGTCGGCGACATGAACCGCATGCTGGCCAAGGCCGACGTCGACGAGACCGACGTCATCGACCTCAAGGTCGGGCAGAAGGCCACCATCACCGTGGACGCCTTCCCCGATTCCACGTTCCCGGCTCATGTGCTCGAGATCGCGCACTCGGCCAACACCGGCAACACGAGCTCGTCGGGCGAGACCGATTTCGAGGTCAAGGTGCTGTTCGACAACCGCGTGCCGCGCATGCGCCCGGGCATGACGGCCGACGTGGCCATCGAGACCGCGGCCAAGGACAGCGTGCTGGCCGTGCCCATCCAGGCCGTGGTCACGCGCTCGCCCGAGGACTTGAAGAAGATCGACTTCAGGAAGCCCCGCAAGAGCGACAAGGCGGAAGCGCCCGCCGCGGCCACCGACCCCGCGCACAAGGGCAAGGTCAAGGACAAGACCGGCGTGTTCGTCCTGGTCAACGGCAAGACCGAGTTCCGCGAGGTGACGACCGGCATCGCGAGCGAGACCGACATCGAGGTGACGGGCGATCTCAAGCCGGGCGAGACCGTGATCACCGGCCCGTATCAGGTGCTGCGCGATCTCAAGCCGGGCCAGCGGGTGAACATCGAGAAGGCTGGCGCGCGCGGGACGCGGCGCGGCTAGGCTCGCGCATGGGCGTCCTCCTCGAGCTGATCGATCTCGAACGCACCTACCGTGTGGGCAGCGAGGACGTCCACGCCTTGGCCGGCGTGTCGCTACGCATCATGGAAGGCGAGTACGTCGCCATCATGGGCCCATCGGGCTCGGGCAAGTCGACGCTCATGAACATCGTGGGCTGCCTCGACACGCCCTCGAGCGGCGTCTATCGCCTCAAGGAGCGCGAGGTCTCCTCGCTCGGCGACGACGAGCTGGCGCGCGTGCGCAACGAGGAGATCGGCTTCGTCTTCCAGACCTTCAACCTGCTGGCGCGCGCCGACGCGCTGCACAATGTCGAGCTGCCGCTCATCTACGGCGGCGTGGGGCCGGCCGAGCGGCGCCAGCGCGCCGAGGAGGCGCTGCATCAGGTCGGCCTCGGCGACCGCATGAAGCACAAGCCCAATGAGCTCTCGGGCGGCCAGCGCCAGCGCGTGGCCATCGCGCGTGCCCTGGTGAACCGGCCCTCGCTGCTCCTGGCCGACGAGCCGACCGGAAACCTGGACACGCGGACAGGCGACGAGATCATGGCTCTGTTCGCGCAAATCGCGGCCGCGGGGCGTAGTATCATCGTGGTCACGCACGAGGAGGAAGTGGCCGCCCGCAGCCGGCGCATCGTCCGCCTCCGCGACGGCAAGATCGAGAGCGATCTCCCGGTCGCTCCCCAGGCGCAAACCCTGGCCGCAGGCGGCTAGCCCACATGGCCATCGATTTCAAGGAGAGCACCGGCATCGCCTTTCAGGCGCTGCGCGCCAACAAGCTGCGCTCGCTGCTCACCCTTCTCGGCACCATCATCGGCGTGACCGCGGTGATCGCCGTCATCTCGCTGGTCCAGGGCATGAATCAGTACGTCTCGGGCAAGCTGCTCGCGCAGGGCTCGAACGTGTTCTGGATCGACAAGATCGGCTTCGAGATGGACAACGACAAGATCCGCGAGGCGCTCAAGCGCCCCGATCTCACGCTCGGTGATGCCGACGCGCTCGCCAGCGCGCTCGGCAACAAGGCCTATGTCAAAGCCGAAGCTTCGACCAACTCGCAGATCCGTTATCTCGAGCACAAGATGCAGCGCATCGATGTGAAGGGTGTCTCCGGCAACTTCCAGCAGGTCGACGACCAGGAGATCGAAAACGGCCGCCCGCTCGCCGATCTCGACGTGCAGCGCCGCCGCTCGGTCGCCGTCATCGGCTCCGAGGTGGCTGAGGAACTGTACGCTGGGCTCGATCCGGTCGGCCACGATCTGCAGATCGGCAATCGCCGCTTCCTGGTCGTGGGCGTCGCCAAGAAGAAGGGAAGCTTCTTCGGCGAGAGTCAGGACCGTTACGTGCAGGTGCCCTTCGGCGCCATGCTCAAGCTCGTGCCCCAAACACCCTCGGTCACGATCGGCGTCAAGAGCGTGGACGCGGGCCGCTTCCAGCAGGTCCAGGACGAGGCGCGCGCGGTGATGCGCGGCGTGCGCCACAACCGCCCGGGCGAGCCCGACAACTTCGGCATCACCACGCCCGAAGCCTTCCTCAGCCTGTGGCGCAACTTCACGGCCACGGCCTTCATCGTGGTGATCGGCGTGGCCGCGATCTCGCTCCTCGTGGGCGGCATCGTGATCATGAACACCATGCTGGTCTCGGTCACCGAGCGCACGCGCGAGATCGGCATCCGCAAGGCGCTCGGGGCCCGGCGCGGCGACATCCTGCTCCAGTTCCTGGTCGAGGCAGTGGTGCTCTCTTTGGTGGGCGGGGCGCTGGGGGTCGCTCTCGGCAGCTCGATCGCCCTCATCGTGGGGGTCGTTTCACCCTTGCCCGCCGCGGTGAGCGGCGTGGCCGTGGGACTCGGCGTCGCCATGTCGGCTCTCGTGGGCATCTTCTTCGGCGTCTATCCTGCCGCGCGCGCCGCCGGACTCGATCCGGTCGACGCCCTGCGCTACGAGTAACCTCGCGTGACCACATCTGATCCTTCCCGCGTCGCTCGCGTCAAAGGCTACGTCACGCACCGCTCGGGCTTGTGGCTCGAGGTGCTGCGCATGTCGTTCACGGCGCTCCGCGCCAACAAGATGCGCTCGGGCCTCACCATCCTCGGCGTCATCATCGGCGTCACCACGGTCATCGGCATGGTGTCCCTCATCCAGGGGCTCAACACCTCGATGGCGCGCCAGATCCAGTCCTTCGGCACCAACACCATCTACATTCGCAAGTGGAAGCCGCAGATCTTCTTCGGCGAGTTCCCCGACAGCCTGCGCCAGCGTCCGGCCTTCACGATGGAGGACAAGGAAGCGATTCTCGCCCGCGCGCCCGCGGTGCGCGCCGTGTCGGCGCTCACGCTGCTCGACGAGCTCCAGCCCGTGAAAGCGAGGAAGAAGACGACGCGCCCGACCTTCATCATCGGGACCGACGACAGCTACCAGGAGACCAACAGCTTCGAGGTCTCGCAGGGCCGCTTCTTCACCAACGAGGAAGTGCGCCGGCGCAGTCTGGTGTGCGTGATCGGCGCCGACACCTACAAGACGCTCTTCGACCGCCAGGATCCCATCGGCCAGATGATCCACGTGGGGCGCGTGGGTTTCATGGTGGTGGGCGTGCTCGAGCCCAAGGGACGCTTCCTCAACTTCAATCTCGACGAGACGGTGATGGTCCCGTTCACCACCCTCACCAAGGAGTACCCGACCGGGCTCACCACGTTCTTGAAGCGCGGCGAGGTCATCCTGAACGCCTCGGCGGTGAGCCCCGAGCGCGTCGACGAGGCCATCGACCAGATCACCGACGTGCTGCGCCAGCGGCGCGGCCTGCGCGCCAACAAGGACAACAACTTCGCCGTGCTCACCGACGACGCCATCCTCGACCTCTATCACTCGGTCACCAACGCGTTCTATCTCGCCATGATCCTGATCGCCTCGATCGCGCTCCTGGTGGGCGGCATCGGCGTCATGAACGTGATGCTGATCTCGGTGACCGAGCGCACCAAGGAGATCGGGCTCAGGAAGGCGATCGGCGCCCGGCGCGGCGCCATCCTCTGGCAGTTCCTCTTCGAGGCCATGACGCTGGCGGGGACGGGCGGGGCCATTGGCATCATGCTCGGGCTCGCCATCGCCAAGCTCATCGACCTGCTCACGCCCTTGCCATCGGCCGCGCCCCTGTGGTCGGTGATCGTGGCCTTCGTGTTCTCGCTCGGCGTCGGTCTCTTCTTCGGCATGTACCCGGCGGTGCGCGCCGCGGCCATGGATCCGGTGGACGCGCTGCGCTTCGAATAATCGGCCGCCTATGACTCAGCCTGAAGCGCCACTAGATTCAGTCCTCTTCAACCCTCTGGGTATAGCAAGGTAGCGCGAGCTCCAGTTGCGTGAAGCTCGCGCTCCGTGCGTCATCTATATGTTGCCTTCAGCAGTCCCCAGGTCGGCCTCTTCGTGGGAGTGGCCAGCTCGCAGAACTCAATGTCAAAGATCATATCGGCAAAGCGATTGACGATTGCTGGACCGCTGCCAAGGGCTTCGCAGGCATAGTTCGGGTCAGTGATGAAGCGCTGCCCACGCGGGTAAGGATCGGTCGTGTCTGCGAGAAGGGAGAAGAAT
>DASYSL010000035.1:0-5962 GCA_036003365.1 Candidatus Eiseniibacteriota bacterium | reverse complement strand
CAACGGCCCGGAGAGCAAAGAGCTCAAGACGCTGGTTCTTCACTAGTCGCGATCCCATGGCGATGAAGAGAGGCGGGCCCCCACGGGCCCGCCTTTTTTCGACTCTTGCGAAAAGGATTGTCGATAGCGGACTGTGCCGGGCATGAGAGTGACGTTCCTGCTCGACGCAGTCGCCCGCGAGCATCCCGAGGCGCGCCACGCGCTCGAGACGCTGGCGCTCCTCATGGGTTATCCAGCGCGCTTTGGGAGCGAAGGAGCGGCGCTCGAGGCCCAGGACGTGCCCGTGCATGTCGGCGCGTCGGCGCCGGGCGAGGGCGTCGCCGCCACCATCTGCGTGAGCGGGTGGGAGCGCTGGACGACGCCCGATCTGCAGCTCGTCGAGTTCGAGGGCCGGCCCATGCCGTGCCCGCGCCGCTCATTGCCTCTGGAGCTCGTGGCCGGGCAATTTCCCGCGGCGTGGCTGCGCTCCGTCGGCTTCCTGCTCGCGCGCGAAGAAGAGGAGAGCGACCGTCGGCGCGATCAATGGGAGTGCTACGCCGGCCATTATTCGTGGCAATACGAGGCCGGCGTGCTGGAGCGGCCGCTGGTCAATGTCGCGGCCGCCGAGCTGGCGCGGCGCATCGAATCGTGGTGCCAAGCGCGCGGGATCACGGCCGAGCCGCTCGAGCGCTGGAAGGATGGCGCGCGCTTCGCCGTCGTGCTCAGTCACGACGTCGACGACATCACCGCGGTGTCCACGACCGAGGCCTGGCGACTGCTGGGACGCGCGCGCTCGCCGCTCTCCTATGCGTTCCGGCGCTCGCTGGCGCAGATGGCGCGCGCGTGGCGGCGCGGTGCGGCGACCGACGACCCCTATTGGCGCTTCGAGCAATGGGCGGCGGAAGAAGAGCGCCACGGCTTCCACTCCACGTTCTTCGTGTTTCCGCCGCGCCCCGCGCACCCACACGAGTTCGATCCCAACTACCGGCTCGAGGACACGATTCGTTTCGAAGGTCGCATGCAGCCTTTCGCCGACGTGCTGCGCGCGCTCGGCGGCCGTGGCTTCGAGGTGGGGCTGCACGCCAGCTATCGCAGCCATCGGAGCGCGGACCAGCTGGCGGGCGAGAAGACACAGATCGAGCGCGCCACCGGCTTGCCGGTGACGGGCATCCGCCAGCACTTTCTGCGCTTCGATCGCGACACGACCTGGCGCGCGCAGGCCGAAGCCGGCTTCGCGTACGACTCGACGCTCGGCTACAACGAGGCCGTGGGTTTCCGCGCTGGAATCGCAGCACCGTTTCGGCCGTGGGATCCGGCGCGCCGCGCGGCGTCCTCGTTGCTCGAGCTGCCGCTCACCGTCATGGACGGCACGCTGTTTCGCACGCTGGTGCTCGACGGGCCGCAGGCGGCGCGGCGCACCATCGATCAGCTCGACATGGTAGAGAAGGTGGGCGGCCTCGCCGTTCTCCTCTGGCACCCGAATGGCGCCGACGAGAATCAGTTTCCGGGCTGGTGGGCTTCCTACCGCGACGTGCTCGCCGACCTGAGCCGGCGCTCGGTGTGGGTGGCCACGGGACGCGAGATCGACGCCTGGTGGCGCGAGCGCGAGAAGAAAATCCTACTCTGACAGCTTCTGCAAACGGTCGCGCGCGATGGCCAGGATGTCGGCCAGTGCCGTGCGGCGCTCGTCCTCGACCGTGTGCGCGAGACGCGCGCGCAATACCGGAAGCAGCGCCGCCTGCGGCCGGCGATCGACGAACACGACGAAACGAAAGCCGAAGCGCCGCTCGTAACTCTGGTTCAGCTTGCGCAGCTCGGCCGCCACACGCGCCTCGGCGTCGCCTTGTTCCGCGTACGACAAGCCCGAGCCCCGCATCAGCTCCTGGCGCGAGGCGCCGATGCGCGGATGCGCGTCGATCACCTGCGCGATCTCGTCCACGCGCAAGGTGCCCATCACCTCGCCCGCGGCCTCGATCAAACCTTCGTACGTCGCGAACGGCCGGCGCTCGAAGAGCCGGCGCATGAGCGGCGTGCGCCCTTCGAACAGGAGATTCAAAGCGTCGAGGAAGCGCTCGAGCTCGAACCCGTTCAATTCGTCGATCGAAGGCAGATGCTGCATGGCTCAGCTACCGAGATAGCTCATGCCCGAGTGGGGAGAGATGATGAGAGGGACGTGATACGAGCGGCTCGTGTCGCGGATCTCGAAATCCGTCGCGAAGCCGACGAAGAATCCGGAATGGCGCCCTTGAGAGCGTGCGTAGCCGGCCAGGTCGAATTCGAGGCGGTAGGCTCCGGCCTCGAGTGCCGTGTCGAGCAGGGCGCGCACGCGTCCGTCCTCGTCGGTGACGCCGGCGGCCAAGCGTGTGGCGGCGGTGCCGTTCACGCGATAGAGCGTGACCGGAACGCCGCGCGCCGGGCGTCCGAGATCGGTATCGAGCACGTGTGTCGAGATGTTGGGGGACGGCGCCATGAGTTGATCCGAGCGAACGGGAACCCTAGACTGACCGACTCGCGTCTTGCCGTGTAGCCGTGACGCACGCTACTACCTCGGGCGCTCCTGCAACAAGAGCGCCGGACAGGAGACTCGCTTGGCCCGTCTCGAAATGCTCGTCGGTCCGCTGCGCTTCATCGCCCGTTGGGAAGAGGCGAACGCGCCCAAGACCGTGGCCGCCATCCGGCGCCACCTGCCGCTCGAAGCCGCCGCCATCCAGGCCCGCTGGAGCGGCGAGTCGGCGTGGGCGCCGATCAGCGACTACGACATCCGCGTCGAATTCGAGAATCACACGAGCCATCCCGCGCCCGGCGATCTGCTTCTCTATCCGGGTGGCATCAGCGAGCGCGAGATCCTCTTGCCGTACGGCTCGGCGATGTTCGCGAGCAAGGTCGGGCAGCTGGCGGGCAACCATTTCGCGACCATCATCGAAGGACGCGATCAGCTGACCGAGATGGGACGCCTCGTGCTCTGGCACGGCGCGCAGAAGCTCATCTTCCGCGAGATCGACTGAGCATGGATGTCGTGGTGCGCGGCGGCACCGTGGTCACGGCGGGCGGCAGCTTCCAGGCGGACGTCGGCATTGCCGATGGCCGCATCGCCGAGCTGGGCACCGTCGGAGGCGACGCGCCTGCGATCGACGCCACCGGCCTGTTCGTCTTGCCTGGCGGCGTCGACGTGCACACGCACCTCCGCCTGCCGGCGCCGGAGACGCCGGACCGCCTGTTTCAGGACACGGTCGCGGCGGCGTGCGGCGGCACCACCACGGTGCTCACGTTCATCGAGATGCCGCGTGGTGGGTCGATCTTGCAGACGCTCGAGACCTGGAGCGCAGGCGCGGCTCCGCAAGCGGCGGTCGATTACGGCTTTCACGTCATCCTGAAGGAATTCACGCCGCGCGTGGCCGCCGAGATCCCGCAGGCCATCGCCGCCGGCTGCCCGACGTTCAAAGGCTTCATGGTGTACGACGATCTGCGCATCGACGACGCCGATCTCCTGCGCGCCTTCCGCCTCACCGCCGAGCACGCCGGCATGATGATGGTGCACTGCGAAAACCGCACGCTGCTCGAGGACGGCATCGCGCGCCATGTCGCGGCGGGCGAGACCGTACCCAAGTTCCACGCGCTCTCGCGGCCGCCGCTGGTCGAGGCCGAAGCGACGTATCGCGCCATCTGTCTGGCGCGCGCGGCCCAGGCGCCGCTCTATATCGTGCACCTGTCGTGCCGGGAAGCGCTGCGCCACGTGCGCGAGGCGAAGGCCCACGGGCGTGCCGTGTTCGCCGAAACCTGCCCGCACTATCTGACGCTTTCCGAGGAGCGTTACGACGCGCCCGAGGACGAAGCGGCGCGCTTCATCATCTCGCCGCCCTTGCGCACACGCGCGCAGCACGAGCACCTGTGGAACGCGCTGGCCGCCGGCCAGCTCGACTGCGTGGGCTCGGATCACGTGCCGCGCTCGCGCGCCGGCGAGCGCGCCAAGAACCTCACGAGCTTCGTCGACATTCCCAACGGCGCGCCGGGCATCGAGACGCGCGTGCCGCTGGTCTACGACCCGGGCGTCACCGGCGGCGAGCTGAGCCTCGAGCGCTTCGTCGACGTCGTGGCCACGGCGCCGGCCGCGCTCTTCGGACTCGAGCGCAAAGGCGCCATCGAGGTCGGACGCGACGCCGATCTCGTCATCTGGAACCCGGACCAGGAGTGGGAGATCCATCAGGAGCGTCTCCATCACTCCGCCGACTTCACTCCTTACGAGGGGCGGCGCGTGCGCGGGGCGCCGACGCGCGTCTTCCTGCGCGGACAGGAGATCGTCACCGACGGGCAATTCGTGGGCCGGCGCGGCGCGGGGGAATTCCAGAAGCGGAAGCTTTCGATTCACGGCTGAAAGGCGTAGTTTCGCCCGCATGCAAGACCTCACCAAAGGCTCGATCACCGGCCACTTGCTCAAGACGACCAGCTTCATGCTGGTCACCATGCTTTTCCAGACGCTCTATTTCCTGATCGATCTCTACTGGGTCGGTCGTCTGGGCAAGGAAGCCGTGGCCGCGGTGAGCATCAGCGGCAATCTCACCTTCATCGTGCTCGCCGTGTCGCAGATGCTGGGTGTGGGCACGACGACGCTCATCTCGCACGCCGTCGGCCAGAAGGATCGCGAGCGCACGCAAGTCGTCTTCAATCAATCCCAGGTGCTCTCGATCCTCGTGGCGCTCGTCTTCCTCGTCCTCGGCATGAGCGTGCGCACGTTCTACTGCGAGCGCATGGCGGCCGACGCCGAAACCGCGCGCCTGGCCGGCCAGTACCTCCTGTGGTTCATCCCGGCCATGACCCTGCAATTCGCACTCGTGTCGATGGGTGCGGCCCTGCGTGGCAGCGGCAATTTCAAGCCGGGCATGATCGTGGGCACGGGCTCGATCATCATCAACATGATCCTGGCGCCGTTTCTCATCTTCGGCTGGCTCACGCATCGTCCGCTTGGCGTCGCGGGAGCGGCACTCGCATCCCTGATCGCCATCGTGATCGGCACGGTCTGGTACATGAAGTACTTTCCCAAGGGCGGCTTCCTCGAGTTCCGTCCGCGCGAGTGGAAGCCGCAATTCGATCTGTGGGGCAAGCTCCTCTCGATCGGCATGCCGGCGGGCGCCGAGTTCGGGCTCATGTCGGTCTATCTGGTGGTGATCTACGCGGTCATCCGCCCCTTCGGCGCCTCGGCCCAGGCGGGGTTCGGCATCGGCATGCGCGTGATCCAGTCGGCGTTCATGCCGGTCGTGGCTCTCGGTTTCTCCGTAGGGCCGGTGGCCGGCCAGAACGTGGGCGCGCGCCTGCCGGCCCGCGTGCTCGAGGCGTACCGCATGGGCGCGATTCTCGCGGTGAGCCTCATGGGGGCACTGGCGATCCTGTTCCACATCGCGCCCGCGGCCATGATCGGCGTCTTCTCGCACGATCCCGAGGTGATCGCGGTCGGCGTCGATTACCTGAAGATCATCTCCTGGAGCTTCTTCTTCTCCGGGCTCATCTACGTGAACTCGAGCATGTTCCAGGCGCTCGGGAACACGATTCCGTCGATGCTGGCCTCGTTCACGCGCATCGTGCTGGTGGCGGTGCCGGCCGTGCTCTTGTCGCGCCAGCCGGGCTTCGAGCTGCGCTGGATCTGGTATCTGTCGGTGGCGACGATCGGGCTGCAGCTCGTTCTCAGTTCGCTCTTTCTGCGCCGCGAGTTCCGCATTCGCTTGAAGAGCCTGGCCCCGGTCGAGTCGCCCGAGACGCTCGAAGAAGTGGCCGCGACCGAGGCGGCCGCGAGCGCCGTCCCCTGATCCCGCTCGAAGACATTCATGCGGCAGCGGTGCGCATCACGGGTCTCGCGGTGCGCACGCCCTTGTTGCGCTTGCGCGTCGACGACGCGCCGGCCGAGATCTATCTCAAGCTCGAGAACCTGCAGCCCATCGGCTCGTTCAAGATCCGCGGCGCGGGGAATGCCATGCGCGCAGTACCGCGCGAA
>DASYSL010000034.1:0-7744 GCA_036003365.1 Candidatus Eiseniibacteriota bacterium | reverse complement strand
CTGGCAGGGACCGACCGTGCGCTCGACGAGGTCGTCCACGAGCTTCTCGAACGTGGCGCGGGTGATCGTGACGTTCAGGTGCTTGGGACCGCTGGCGTCGGCGGTGATGAACGGCAGGTTGATGTCGGTCGAAACCAGGGTAGACAGCTCGCACTTGGCCTTCTCGCAAGCTTCCTTCAAGCGCTGGAGCGCCATCGGGTCCCTGCGCAGGTCGATGCCTTCCGAGTTCTTGAAGTTGTCGGCCACGTGATCGATGAGACGCTGGTCGAAGTCGTCGCCACCCAGGTGCGTGTCGCCGTTGGTGGCGCGCACCTCGAAGACGCCCTCGCCGATCTCGAGGATCGAGATGTCGAAGGTGCCGCCGCCCAGGTCGTAGACCGCGATCTTCTCGTCCTTCTTCTTGTCGAGACCGTACGCGAGCGCGGCCGCGGTGGGCTCGTTCAGGATGCGCTTGACGTCGAGCCCGGCGATCTTGCCCGCGTCCTTGGTCGCCTGACGCTGCGAATCGTTGAAATAGGCGGGTACGGTGACCACGGCCTCGGTGACCTTCTCGCCCAGATAGTCCTCGGCCGTCTGCCTCATCTTCTGCAGGATCATGGCCGAGATCTCAGGCGGCGTGTACGTGCGGTCGCCGGCCTTGACCACGGCGAGGCCGTTGCCGCCTTCGACCACCTCGTACGGAACCTTCTTGATCTCGTCTTGGACTTCGTCGAGACGGCGGCCCATGAAACGCTTGATCGAGAAGATCGTATTCTTCGGATTGGTCACGGCCTGACGCTTGGCCACGAGCCCCACGAGCCGCTCGCCGGTCTTGCTGAAGGCCACGACCGAAGGCGTGGTGCGAAATCCCTCCGCGTTGGGGATGACCTTGGCTTCACCGCCCTCCATCACCGCCACGCAGGAGTTCGTGGTGCCCAAGTCGATGCCGATGACCTTGCCCATTTCGTCTCTCTCCCCCTTCCAACAAGATGTCCGGGCCCGGCCACCATGACCGGGCCCGGCGAATGGAATGTCTCCTAAGCCTTACTTGCTCGAAATCTCGACCTGGATCTCGCGAGGCTTGGCCTGCTCGGCCTTGGGAACCCGGATCTCCAGCACACCGTCCTGATACGTCGCGCTCACCTTGTCGGCCTGCACCGTCTTGCCGAGCTGGAAGCGGCGCTCGAACGCGCCGTGGGACCGCTCCACGCGATGCCACTTCACGTCCTTTGCCTCCGTGCTTTCGCGGCGCTCGCCGCTCACGGTCAGCGTGTCCTCGAACACCGAGACCTTCACATCCTTCGACGTGAGGCCCGGAAGATCCATGCGCACGAAGAAGTCCTCGGCCGTCTCACGAACGTCGACCGCGGGGGCCCACTGCTCCGGACTTCCGTTCGTCCCTCCGACCAGCGAATCGAACAGGCGGCTCACGTCCTCGTGCACTTCCATCCAATCGCCATTCGGCGTCCAGCGCATCAGGTTGTTCATCTTTGTGACCTCCATGAAGCTGGTCCCATTCTCATCAAGTGTTGCGGGATCGACCCCGCTACGCCGGAGTTCTAAAGCATGGATTGTGCCAGCTAGTATGCTACCACTATACTCGCTAGTTCTGTGCCACACTTATACTTAGGTAGTCAGCCACCAGAAGAGAAGGCTATGGTTTCGCATACCGTTCCACGATGTAACGACTAATCGTTCCAGCGTTTCATATTGAATCAGCGAGAATTCGGTGGGACCCATGGTCAAGTCACAGGTCCATGGACCTGTGACTGGGTCTGCCCGCTCGATTGGACCACTTGGCGGCCCGCGGGCCTATGAATGGGCGCGGCGGCCACTTGGTCACCCATGGGCGAGTGAGCGGTCCTCGAGAACGTCGGGCCCTTACCCCAGCCGCGGCAGCGTGATCCCCACCTGAGCCTGGTACTTGCCCTTGCGGTCACCGTAGGAGACTTCGCAGGGGGAGTCGGCGCTGAAGAACAGGAGCTGCGCGATGCCCTCGTTGGCGTAGATGCGGGCCGGCAGCGGTGTGGTGTTCGAGATCTCGAGCGTCGCGTAGCCCTCCCACTCGGGCTCGAACGGGGTCACATTGGTGATGATCCCGCAGCGCGCGTAGGACGACTTGCCGACACAGGTGCAGAGCACGTCGCGCGGGATGCGGAAGTACTCCACCGTGCGCCCGAGGGCGAAGGAGTTGGGCGGGATGATACAGACGTCGCCCTTGAAGTCGACCAGCGAGCGCGCGTCGAAGCGCTTGGGATCCACCACGGTGGTGTTGACGTTGGTGAAGATCTTGAACTCGTCGGCGATCCGGATGTCGTAGCCGTACGACGAGACGCCGTACGAGATCACGCCGTCGCGCACCAGGCGCGGCTCGAACGGTTCGATCATCTTCTGTTCGCGGCACATCTTCTCGATCCAGTGGTCCGGCTTGACGCCCATGCTTCCTCCTCGAAGGGTGTCTTTCTATCCGTGTGACGAATTCTCGCCGCGCGCCAGCGCCACGAGGTGCGCGAGCTGAGGGGCGATCAGCTTCTCCACGCCCAGCCGGCATGCCGCCGGCGAGCCTGGCAATGCGAAAACCAGGGTGGATCCGGCTTGCCCGGCGCAAGCGCGGCTGGCCAGGGCCGCGGCACCGATCTCCTGATAGGACAGCGCCCGAAACAGCTCGCCGAATCCCGGCAGCATGCGGTCGCACAACCGCGCCACCACTTCGGGCGTGCGGTCGCGCGGCGACACGCCGGTGCCGCCGGTGATCACGACGGCATCGGCGGCTTCTGCCCATTGGCGAATCGCGCCCTCGATCGCAGCCTCGTCGTCGGCAACGATGCGCGACGCCACCACGTCGAACCCGGCGCCGGCGAGCCCCTCGCGCAGCACGCCGCCGCTTGCGTCCGTGGCCGCCGTGCGCGAATCGCTCGCGGTGAGCACGGCGACCCGCACGCTCACGCCGCCACCTGGGCGAGCAAATCCTCGACGCCGCGGAACGAGATCCCTAGCGCCCGAGCCAAGGGCGCGGGATCGCAGACGTTGCCGAGCGCCAGCATGGCCAGCTCGTCGGTGGTCACGGGCGGGTTCGGCAGGAGTGCCTGGCCGAGCCGCGCGCCGAGCTCCATGAGCGGCCAGGGAATCGGCAGGAAGACGCGGGAGCGCCGGCCGCTCGCCAGGCGCAGCATTTCCTTGAGCGTGAAGCGCCGCGGACCGCACATGCCGTACACGCGATTCCACGCCGCGGGCCGCTCGACCGCTTGCGCCACCACTTGAGCGACGTCCTCGAGCAGCACCGGCTGCAGCTCGAAACGCCCGCTACCCGGCACCGGCACCACCGGAAACTGCGTGAGCTGCCGCAAGAGCTGGAAGAATTCGCCGGCCCGTCCCAGCACCACCGAGCCGCGCGCCACGAGCCAGGCCAGGCCGCTGGCCCGCACCATCTCCTCGGCCCGCGCCTTGGTGCGGAAGTAGCGTGTCGGACCCTCCGGGTCGGCGCCCACGGCACTCATGTAGAGAATGTTGCGCGCGCCGGCGCGGCGCGCTTCGGCCAGCACGGCCGCCGTGCCGTCGACCACGACGCTCTCGAAGGTGGCCACGCCGCGCTCGCGCAGGATGCCGACCAGATGGACCACCGTCTCCACCCCGCTCGCCGCTCCTTTGAGCGTGCCGGGCTCGAGCACGTCGCCGACGTGCAGCCGGCAGCGCGCGAGCTCGGGCATGCGCCCGGCGCGATCGGCGTCGCGCACCAGGGCCACGACGTCATGGCCGCGCCGGGTGAGCGCCTCACACACCGCCTTGCCGATGTAGCCCGTGGCTCCGGTCACCCAGATCGGGCGCGGCTCGCTCATCCGGCCGCGCCCCGCTCCAGGATCGCGCCCCCCGTGCCGAGGTCGAGCGCCAGGCCGCGCGCGCGGTAGCTCGCGGCCAGGGCGACATAGTGCTCCGCGCCGCGCGCGATCGCGATCTTCATCTCGGGCGTGACCTGTCCGATCACCTTGCCGGGAACGCCGACCACGAGCGAGCCGGGCGGGACCACTTTGTCTTCCGAGACGAGCGCGCCCGCGGCCACCAGCGAGCCGGCGCCGATCCGGCAGCGGTTCAAGAGGATCGAGCCCATGCCGATCAGGCAATCGTCCTCGACCGTGGCGCCATGGATCACGGCGCGGTGCCCGATGACCACGCGCTTGCCGATGGTCACCGGCACGTCGGTGTCGACGTGCACCACCGAGTTGTCCTGGATGTTCGAGTCCTCACCCAGGGTGATGGTGTCCATGTCGCCGCGCAGGATGGCGCCGAACCACACGCTCGAGCGCGGGCCGAGCGTCACCTCGCCCACGACCACCGCCCCGGGCGCCACGAACGCCGTCTCGTGCGCGCGCACGCGCATGGGGAAATCGCGCGAGCGGGCCATGGCGCGCTCGTGAGCGTCAGATGACATTGGCTTCCACCAGGAGCTCGTGGCGCTGGAAGCGCTCGATCGAGAGCTCGGAGACCTCGATCGGGCTTCGTCCGTCGAGGATGAATCCGGCGATCACGCGGCCGATCGCCGGCGATTGCATGAAGCCGTGGCCGCTGAAGCCGTTGGCGCACTGGAAGCCTTCGAGGCCGGGCACCGGGCCCAGGATGGCGTTGTGATCGGGCGTCGTCTCGTACAACCCGGCCCATCCGGCGCGGTATTCGGCTTCCTCGAGCGCCGGCACGCGCTCCATGGCGAGCGAGAACACCAGGTCGCGGAATTCGAAATCGATGTTGGTGTTGAAGGAAGGCGGCTCGTTCTTGTCGGCCAGGCCCACGAGGATCCCGCCCGACTCGCGGTGCATGTACACGCCGCTCTTCATGTCGACGATCATGGGGAACTTGTCGGTGACCCAGGGCAGAGGCTGGGTGGTGAACATCTGGCGGCGCAGCGGCGCCACCGGAAGCTCGACACCGGCCCAGCGCGCCACCTCGGCGGCGTACGGCCCGGCGGCGTTCACCACCACCGGGGCGGCGATCTCGCCTTCTGCGGTCAGCACGCCACGCACGCGGCCGTTCTCGACGCGCACGCCGGTGGCGGCCCGACCCAGCTCGAACACGGCGCCATGGCGGCGCGCCGCGGCCACGAAGCCCTGGGTCACCAAGTGCGGATCGGCGATGCCGTCGGTGGGACAGAACGTGCAGCCCACGAGATCGCCGATCTCGAGGCCGGGCACGATGGCGCGCGCTTCTTCGGGCGTGAGTGCCTCCGCCGGCACGTCGAGCGAGCGCCAGAGCGCGAGCTGCTTCTGGAAGCTACGCCAGGTCGCTTCGTCGGCGAGGCAGAAGAGGTAGCCGCACTGGTCGAAGCCGGGTTCGGCCCCCACCTCGTCCTGGAAGTTCTCGAGCGTGATCACCGATGCCTTGGAGAGCAGCACGTTGACCGCAGTCGAGAACTGCTGGCGCACGCCGCCCGCGCAATGACCGGTCGAGCCGGTGCCCGCCATGGGCTCGCGCTCGAGCACCACCACGCTCGCCCCGCGCTCGGCCAGGCGGAAGGCCACGCTGGCGCCGATGCAGCCGGCGCCGATGACGACCACGTCGGCGGTACGCGCTGGGCTCAAGACGGCCTCCTCGGAGAAGGCAGATCAGGCAAGCCGGGGCAGATTCACGAATCTTCCCACTGACGCGCCAGCTCGCGGTACTTCTCGGGGAACGTACCCGTATAGCGCAAGAAAGACGGCACCGGATAGCGCACGCCACCCTGATGCGTGCCTGCAAGCCCGGCCACGATCTCGGCCGAGCGCGCGTAGGGCCAGGCGAACGCCATCTCGTCGTCGCCGGTCTGCCCGAAGACGCGGTCGCCGTAGCACGGCACCACCACCTGCGGCTCGCCGGTCTGAAGGGTGCGGTTCACGAGCTCGGCGCAATCGATGCGCGCCGCGTGGTGCGAGACCAATTGGCCGCCGCGCTCGTAGAGGGCCGCAGCCACGAGGCGCATCACCTGGGCCCCGTTCCCGTAGAAGACGATCACCTGCGGCTCGAACGGAGCGCGGGCCAGAGGCGCCACCCACATCGTCTCCATGGCGCCGGGGGCGAGCTTGGGCACGGCGGCCTCGGAGCGCGCGCCGGCGGCGGCGTCCTTGGTGTACATCTCGACGCACAGATTGCCCTGCTCGTAGAACGGCAGGGACGGCGAGTATCCGAAAGCGACGTGCGCGAGCGGGCACGAGAGATCTTCGCGACCCACCGCGAGCCCCCAGCCGTAGCGGCGCGCCAGCGCGATGGTCTGGCAAATGGCCACCTGGATGCCGAGATCGCGCTTGGGCCGCTTGAGCTTTTCGGGGATGGCTTCGCCCGGCGCCGCCTGGCGCACGGCGACGGGAAAGCTCTGCGGCCGGACATACTCTTGGAGGGCTCGATCGAGAGTCGCGGGGTCCACGGGCCGCACTTTATCAGCCCCGCCGCCAAACCTACAGACCCGCATGAGCCGCCGCGACCGCCCGGCAGCTCGGCTAGGCTTTGCCGATCTCCTTCAGCCGCTCCTCGGCGAGCTTGGCCTCGCCGGAGCGCGGAAAGCGCGACTGCAGGCGCATGAACGTGGCGCGCGCGCTGGTCTTGTCGCCGAGCTTGAGATACGTCATGCCGAGCTTGTAGAGCGCGGCCGGCACGCGGTCGCCCTTGGGATACTGCGACTCGACCTGCTGGTAGGCGACGCGCGCGCTGTCGTACTGGGCGAGCGCGTAGAACGACTCGCCGACACCGTAGAGCGCGTTGTCGGCCAGCTCGTGGTTGGGTGCGGCCGCCAGGAGACCGCGGAACCCGGAGAGCGCGATCTCGAATCTTCCCTGCGTGAAGTCCTTCGCCGCCTGCTCGTACATGCCTTCGACGTCGCCGGCCGAGGCGGACGGCCTGGCGATCACCGGCGGCCCCGTGTCGCCACGCGAGGTGTCCGGCGGCACATAGGTAGACGACGAGCGCGGCAGGTTCGACATCCGCTGCACCGTGTCGTCGAGCTTCGACGAGATCTCCTCGAGGCGCTCCACCAATTCCTTCGAGGTGGTGTTGTTGCCCGCCTTGAGCGAGAGCAGGATGTCCTTCTGCTCCGCGAGATCCTTGCGCATCTCGGCCAGAGAGGCACTGTCGGCGTCGGCCTTGGTATTCAGCGTGCCCAGGTTCTGCTCCATGCGCTGCATGCGCGCCGTGTAGCAGCCACCGCCCGATGCCGCCAACGTCAGGAGAAGGATCGTCGCTCGCGCTCGCGCGCCCATGTCACCCCCTTATTTCTGGACCAAGTGCGCGCGCCGGTTCTGCGCCCACGACGCCTCGTCGTGTCCGGTCGCGAACGGCCGTTCCTCTCCGTAGGACACCGTCTCGATGCGCGAGGCGTCGACCCCGTGCGCCACGAGATAGTCCTTGGCCGCGTTGGCGCGCCGCTCGCCCAGTGCCAGGTTGTACTCCGGCGTGCCGCGCTCGTCACAATGACCTTCGATCATGACCGAGGCGTGGGCGTGGTCGGTGAGCGTCTTGGCGTCGGCGTCGAGCGCCCCGCGCGCATCCTCGCGCAGATCGTAGGAGTCGTAGTCGAAGTACGCGTCCTGCCAGTTCTGCGACACCGGCTCGCTCGGCTCGGCCGGCGTGTTTTCGACCGGCTGCGTGGGCGGCTGCGTCGGAGTCTCGGCCGGCGGCGGCGTGGTGGCGGGCGGCGCTTGCGCCGCCTTCTTGGAGCAGCCGGAGACGAGGACCACGAGTGCGACGGCCAACAGGCTCGCCGGCGCCGAAAGTCGGAAACGGTTCATGGATGAAGCCTCCCTCCCGCCAA
>DASYSL010000033.1:0-18433 GCA_036003365.1 Candidatus Eiseniibacteriota bacterium | reverse complement strand
CCGCGCGCGCGAGTGCCTTGGTAGAGCAGCCTGACGGAGTCGCCCTGCGCCGAGCGAATCTCGATTGCGACCTCGGCCCCGACCTGGGG
This sequence comes from Candidatus Eiseniibacteriota bacterium, assembly GCA_036003365.1. Classification (GTDB taxonomy): domain Bacteria; phylum Eisenbacteria; class RBG-16-71-46; order RBG-16-71-46; family DASYSL01; genus DASYSL01. The sequence goes on along the minus strand of DASYSL010000033.1, from coordinate 18,344 downwards.
CACCGTGTAGCGCAAGAGCACCGACTGGCTGCGGAGATACGCGCTCGAGAAGAACACCGAGTCCTGGTCCCGCCATCTCTGGCTCGACACACTCCATAGGAGCGTGGTGTCGGACTCGCAGCTGTCGGGGACGCGATTGTGGTTCAAGTCGACTGCGAATCCCTCGGCGATGTCGAGCGAGTCAGGGATGAAGTTGCCATCGCAGTCGTAAGGGGATGGCCGGGGGATGCGGCGACTGGAGATGACACTCGCCAGGCTGGGGAGCGCCCACGTCGCGAGCACGATGGCGAAAAGGAGTCTTCTCTGCGCAGATCTCATCGGGGACCGTTGAGCCTCTCTTTTGCCGGGTCAACCCGTCTTGAAACGGGTGCTCCCACTAATATAGTCGGGATTGCGGGCGAACTCGCGACTCGTTGAGTGCGTATTTTGCCGGGTCAACCCGTCTTGAAACGGGTGCGCCTACTAATCCAGTCGGGATTCGAGGGCAAGCGCCTTGCGAGCGCGGGCGGTCAGTGGCGCATCGCGAAGGCGCCGTCGGCTCAGCCACTCGCCGGCCAAACCGGCCGCTCCGGCCGAACCGGCCGCGCCCGCCGAAGCCACCGCGCCCGCCGAAGCCACCGCGCCGTCCGCTTTGACCCGGGCGCCATACACGGCCACGTCGAACATCTTATTCATGATCCCGTGGCGCACACTCCCGATCTCGCGCCAGTCGGCCAGCGCGAAGCCGGCCCGCGTGAGCCGGCGGCGCAAGCTGGCCTCGCTCGCCGCCCAGGGGGGATCCAGCATTCCCTGATTCGGGCCGATCGCCACCCGCTCCATCAAGAGCCCGCGCCGCGATTCGAGCAAAGCAGCGGCGACCCGCAGGCGCCGCGTCGGGGGTCGGGAGGACACAACCGGGAATTCGCCCACTCGCCCGAGCGCCTTGGCGCGGCAGCGCGCGGCAAGCGGGCAGGCTTCGCAAGAAGGAGACCGCGGCGCGCAGATCGTCGCGCCCAGCTCCATGAGGGCCTGATTGAAGTCGCCGGGATGGCGCGCGGGCACCAGGCTGGCCGCCAGCGACCAGAAGGCCTCGCGATCGCCCGCGAGCGCGAACAGCCGCGACAGCACGCGCTCGACATTGCCATCCACCACGGGCAACCGCCGGCCGAAGGCGATCGAGTACACGGCACCCATCGTGTAGCGGCCGACGCCGGGTAGTGCCGCGAAGGCGTCGTGGTCGTGAGGCAGCGAGCCGCCGTGACGCTCGACCGCCAAGGCCGCGGCCGCCCGCAGGTGCCGCGCGCGGCGGTAGTAGCCGAGGCCGGCCCAGCGCGCGAGCACGCGCTCCTCGGAAGCCCCGACCAGGGCCGGGAGATCCGGGAAGTCGCGCAGGAAGCGTTCGTAATAGGGAATCACGACCGATACGCGCGTCTGCTGGAGCATCGCCTCGGAGACCCAGATGGCGTAGGGATCGCGCGTACGACGCCACGGTAAGTCGCGCCGGCTCTTGCGGTACCATGCGAGGAGCGACCGGCGAATCGAGGCGTGATGGGACGAAACGGCAGCGGGGGACATGACGGAATCACACACTAGCGCGGGCGCGGCAGCGGCGCGACCGGCGATTCGGAGAAGCGACGCGGCGGCGGTGTTGCTCGTGCGCTACGCGCCCGAGCTCCAGGTCTACTGGATCGAGCGCTCGCCGGCTCTCGCCTACCTGGGCGGCTTTCACGCCTTCCCGGGCGGTCGCGTGGGCCCTGAAGACAGCGAAGTCGCGGTCGCCGGCGTGGACGACCCCGCCGAGGCACGGAAGCGCGCCGCCGCGGCGCGCGAGCTGTTCGAGGAGATCGGCGTGTTGCTCGCCAAGCCGGGCGCGGGTGCGGCGTCGCCCGGTTTCCCGGAGGGCGAGCGCCGTCTCGAGCTTCGCGCCGACGTTCTCGACGGCAGCCTGGACTTCGCCGCCATGCTCGCGGGCTACGGGCTCGAGGTCGACGGCGAGGCCATGATTGCGGCGGGGCGCTGGATCTCGCCCCCCTTCACGCCGCGGGGCTTCGACACGGTCTTTTATTTGGTGCAATGGCCCGGCGGCGAGGAGCCGCGCGTGGTTCCGGGAGAGCTGTCGCGCGGCGAGTGGGTCGAGCCGGCCGAGGCGATGGCCCGCTGGCGGCGGGGCGAGGTGCTCTTGGCCACGCCGAGCAAAGTCGGGATGGCCGAGCTGGCGCGCGCCGAGGACAAGCTCGGCGCCGTCGCCAAGGCACTCATGTCCTCGCCCGAGTCGCAGGGCGGCGACGTGGAGCGGGTCGAGGTCACGCCGGGCGTGGTCATGGTGCCGCTGCCCTCGACCACCATTCCGCCCGCGACCCACACCAACGCCTATGTGGTGGGCGAGGGCGAATGCCTGTTGATCGATCCGGGCGCCGACGACCCCGCGGCGCTCGATCAGCTGTCCACTCTCCTCGAGCGCCTCGGCCAGGAAGGCCGCCGCGTCGTCGCCATCGCGGTGACCCATCACCATCGCGACCATCACGCCGGGGCGGCCGAGATGCGCCGTCGGCTCGGGGTGCCGCTGCTCGCCCATCCGCTCTTGGCGAAGGAGATCGAAGCCGATCGAGCGCTGGTCGAGGGCGAGGTCATCGAGCTTGCGGGCGGCGACCAAGCCGGCGACCAACCCGGTGATCGACCTTGGCGCGTGCGGGCCCTCTTCACTCCCGGGCACACGCGCGACAGCGTCACGTTCCATGAAGAGGACCGTGGTGTGCTCCTGGTCGGCGACCTGGTGAGCGGACTCAGCACCGTGGTCATCGATCCGCCTGACGGCGACCTCGCCGCTTACATGAGCTCGCTGGCGCGGCTGGCCGAGCTTCCGGCGCGCGTTCTGTTTCCGGGTCACGGCCCGCCCACCGGCGGCGTGCGCCAGCGGCTCCTCGCCCTGATCGAGCACCGACGCGAGCGCGAGCGGCGCGTGATCGACGCCTTGAACGCGGCGGGCAGGGCGCGGATCGATGATCTTCTGCCGGTGGTCTACTCCGACGTGCCCGAAGCCCAGTGGAAGTGGGCGCGGCGCTCGCTCCTCGCTCATTTGCTCGGGCTCGAAGGCCGTGCCGTCGCCAAGCGCGACGGCGAAGGGGAATCCGCCGTCTGGAGCGCGGTTTAGCCACTCAACCTAAGCACTGCCATAGGCTTACGCGATGTTACGGGCGTTGCCGCGTATTCATGCGCGTGTAACAAGCCCGTAACCTGTCTGCTGTTCCCCTAGCGTCAATGGTATCCACATCCCCGGTGGCCCCATCGGGACGAGCCCGTGCATCGGACGCGCGAACCCGAAGGAGCCTTATGGCCAAGCCACAAGCATTCGTCGCGCTCGCGTTCGTCACGTTCGCGAGCGTTGTTACATCCGGCGCCCTCGCCGCACCCGGCGACCCGGACAGCAGCAAAGCCGACACCACCACGGTCGCGCCGGTCACCATGCCCACGCCGGACGCCACCCAGCAGGTCCAATCGACGCCGGCCGACTTTCCGCGCGGGCGGATCAGCGGCCTCGTCTACCTCGACTACTTCTACAACGCGAACGGCGACCCTCGTCACGCCTACAGCGCCGCGGGCGCCGATTCGGGCCAGGCCAACATCGATGGCGTGAAGCCGATCACCAAGGACCTGAACGGAGTCCAGATCCGGCGCGTGTACTTCCAGCTCGACAACGATCTCTCGCCCAAGTTCGCCACGCGCTTCCGGCTCGAGGTCGACGGCAAGTCGCTCTCGTCCGATGGCAAGATCGGCGACTTCGTGAAGAACGCCTACCTGCAAGTGAAGCAGCTGTTCACGCGCAGCGACTTCTTCGTCGGCATGATCCAGACGCCGACCTTCGAGAACTCCGAGGAGTTCTGGGGCTACCGCTCGATCGAGAAGACGATCGTCGACTTCCGCGGGCTCGCCTCCTCCAGCGACCTCGGCGTCGAGCTCAAGGGCTTCGCCGATCCCGACCACCACTTGGGTTATGCGTTCCAGGTGGGTGACGGCACCGGGCAGAAACCGGAGACCGACCGCTACAAGCGCCTCTACCTCGCGCTTCCGGTGCGCTACGGCACCTTCCGCCTCGAGCCCTATCTCGATTACCAGTCGGTGCGGGTCACGCCGGCGGCGATCAATGCCGACCAGGCGCTCTACAAAGTCTTCGCGGGCTATGAGCTCAAACGCACGGCCATCGGCGGCGAGGCGTTCACACGCGTGAATCACAAGGGCCCGGTACCCACCGAGGAGCCGCGCGGCCTGTCCCTCTGGGTGCGCCAAACGCTGAGCCCGACGCTCGGTGCCGTGGTGCGCTTCGACAACTGGAATCCGAACGACCGCGCCGACAATCGCGTCGATCAGCAGTTCTGGATCGGCGGACTCGACTGGCAGCCGGTCAAGGACATCCACTTCATCCCCAACGTCGAGTACCTCCACTACGTCGACAAGGGCACGGCCGTCGGTCCGCCGCATGACGACGTGCAAGCCCGCGTGACCTTCTACTACCGCTTTTCGAAGCCGCAGTCGTGAGAGACAGAAGGAGAGAGGAACCGATCATGAAGAGAGCCAAACGAAAGTTCAGCTGGGCGGTCGCGCTGATGGCGATCGCCGCCTTCGCCCCCGGGGCGCGCGCGCAGAGCCTGACCGGGGCCGGCGCCACGTTCCCGTATCCGATCTACTCCAAGTGGTTCGACGTCTACCGTGACAAGACGGGCGTCACGATCAACTACCAGTCGATCGGCAGCGGTGCCGGCATCCAGCAGGTGAAGGCGGGCACCGTCGACTTCGGCGCCTCGGACGCTGCACTCAGCGACGATCGCCTGCGCGAGCTGCCGCGCCCCGTGCTGCACTTCCCGACCGTGGGCGGCGCGGTCGTGCTCGCCTACAACCTTCCCGATCTCAAGGGCCAGCTCAAGCTCACGCCCGACGTCGTGGTCGACATCTACATGGGCAAGATCACGACCTGGAACGACAAGCGCATCGCCGCGGCCAACACGGGCACCGCACTTCCGGCCATGCCGATCCTGCCCGTGCGCCGCTCCGACGGCAGCGGCACGACCAACATCTTCACCATGTATCTCTCGTCGGTGAGCTCGCAGTGGAAGGAGATGATCGGCGCCAACACGTCGGTGAGCTGGCCGGCCGGCGTCGGCGGCAAGGGCAACGAGGGGGTGGCGGGCTTGGTGCGCCAGCAGCCGGGCTCGATCGGCTACGTCGAGCTCGCGTACGCCAAGCAGAACAAGCTGCCCTACGCGCTCCTGCGCAACCGCTCCGGCAACTACGTCGAGGCGAGCCCGGCTTCGGTCACCGAAGCCATGGACGGCGCGTCCGAGCGGCTGGCCAAGGATGTGCGCACGCCGATCGTGAACTCGGCCAAGGCCGGCGCCTATCCGATCTCGGGCCTCACGTACCTTCTCGTCTACAGGGATCAGAAGGACACGGCGAAGGGGAAGGCGCTCGCCGACTTCATCCAGTGGGCGATGCATGACGGGCAGGGCATGGTCGAGAGCCTCGACTACGCCAAGCTTCCGGCCAACCTGGTCAAGGTGAACGAGGGCAACCTGTCGAAGCTCACCGCCAACGGCAAGCCGCTCATCGCCGCGCGCTGAGCCGAGCCGGACGATGGAAGCGAGCAGTTCAGCGCAGCGCGCCCTCGGCGCCTCCTCCGTTCCCTGGAGCGAGGCGCGCCGTTCGCGCATGCCGTGGGATGCGGCGTATCGCCATCTCCTCGGCACCTTCGCGCTCTTCGTGTTCGTGGTCGCCGCCCTCATCGTCTACGAGTGCGCGCGGGGGGCAAGCCCGGCCGTGCTGGCTTATGGCTGGCGCTTCCTGCTCAACACGGACTGGGATCCCGTCGCCGAGCACTTTGGCGCTCTGCCGTACATGTTCGGCACCGCCATGTCCTCGGGACTGGCGCTCGTCTTCGCCGTGCCCCTGGGACTCGGCACCGCGGTCTTCCTCGCCGAGCTGGCGCCCAAGCGCGTCGGCACGGTCGTCGCGTTCGTGATCGAGCTCCTCGCGTCCATTCCCAGCATCGTGTACGGCATCTGGGGCTTCTTCGTGCTGGCGCCTTTCCTGCGCTCGGCGATCGAGCCGTGGCTCGGCACGCATCTCGGATTCATCCCGCTCTTCCAGGGATTTCCCTTCGGCATCGGCATGCTGAACGCGGGCATCGTGCTCGCCATCATGATCCTTCCCACCATCGTGTCGCTGACGCGCGAGCTGCTCCTGGCCACGCCGCGCTCCTTGCTCGAGGCTTCGCTGGCGCTGGGCTCGACGCGCGCCGAAGCCATCGCGATCGTGCTCGACTCGGCACGGCCCGGCATCCTGGGGGCCATCATCCTGGCGTTGGGGCGCGCGCTCGGCGAAACCATGGCCGTGACCATGGTGATCGGGAACACGAACAAGATCTCGCCTTCGCTGTTCGCGCCGGGCGCCACCATGTCGAGCGTGATCGCCAACGAGCTGACCGAGGCGACGTCGGCTCTGCATCAAGGGTCGCTCATCGAGATCGCGCTCGTGCTCTTCCTGCTCACGCTGCTCGTGAACGCGGCCGGCCGGCTGCTCGTCTTGTGGGCCACGGGAGGAAGGCGCGATGTCGCCGGAGCGGTCTAACCTTCCCCGCGGACTGTCCGGCTGGCGGCGCGCCATCAATGTGTCCGCGCTCACCGGCGCCTGGCTGTGCGCGGCGATCGTCATTCTGCCGCTCGCGCTCATCGTGTGGCATCTCCTGGCGCGTGGCCTGCCTGGCTTGAACCTCGCCTTCTTCACGCACATGCCAAAGCCCGTGGGGGAGCCCGGCGGCGGCATGGCCAATGCCATCATGGGCACTTTGATCCTGGTCGCGATCGGCGCTGCGATCGCCGTGCCCGTCGGCGTCGGCGCCGGCGTGTGGCTCGCCGAGTACGGGCGCGGGCGCTTCGCCGCCATGGTGCGCTACACGGCCGACGTGCTGGCCGGCGTGCCGTCGATCGTCATCGGCGTGGTGGCCTACGGTCTCGTGGTCGTGCCCATGCACCGCTTCAGCGCCGTGGCCGGTGGCGTGGCGCTCGCCATTCTCATGCTCCCGACCATCGTGCGCGCGACCGAAGAAGTGGTGCTGCTCGTGCCGCGCTCGTACCGCGAGGCGGCCCTGGCGCTGGGCGCGCCACGCTGGCGCGCCATCCAGGAGATCGTGATCCCGTCGGCGTCGGCCGGCATCGTCACCGCCATCGTGCTGGCCATCGCGCGCGCCGCGGGCGAGACCGCGCCGCTTCTCTTCACGGCGCTCAACAATCGCTTCTGGTCGCTCCGGCTCGATCAGCCGATGGCCTCGCTCCCCGCCTTCATCTACGACTACGCCAAGGCCCCGTACGAAGACTGGAACCGCCAGGCTTGGACGGCCGCGCTGACGCTTCTCTTCGTGGTGGCGATTCTCTCGGGAATCCTCCGGCTCTCCCTGCGGCGGTCCCATGGAGGACGCTGAGGTGACCGTGGACAGTTTTCCGATCATTCGCACGGCATTGCCCGACCAACGCGGCGCCGCGCCGCCGGCGTCCAAGCCGGGGCAGCCGCCGGCGCCGCCGCGCATCATCGTGCACGAACTCGATCTCTGGTACGGCGCCACGCAGGCGCTCAAGGGCGTCTCGCTCGACATCCCGGACCGCAGCGTGACTGCCATCATTGGGCCTTCGGGCTGCGGCAAGAGCACGCTGTTGCGCAGCTTCAACCGCATGAACGACACCATTCCCAACGTGCGCGTGAAGGGCCAGGTCACGATTTCGGGGGTCGAGATCTACGACTCGTCGACCGATGTCGTGGAGCTGCGCCGGCGCGTCGGCATGGTGTTCCAGCGCCCCAATCCGTTCCCCAAGAGCATCTTCGACAACGTCGCCTACGGGCTCAGGCTGCTCGGCATCCGCGACCGCGCCGAGCTCGAGGGCCGCGTGCAGCAGGCGCTCGAGCGCGCCGCTTTGTGGGGCGAGGTGCGCGAGCGGCTCGGTGGCTCGGCGCTGCAGCTCTCGGGCGGCCAGCAGCAGCGCTTGTGCATCGCGCGCGCCCTGGCCATCGAGCCCGAGGTGCTGCTCATGGACGAGCCTGCCTCCGCTCTCGATCCCACGGCGACGGCGCGCATCGAAGAGCTGGTGCTCGGCCTCAAGGCGAGCTTCACCATCGTGGTCGTGACCCACAACATGCAGCAGGCGGCGCGCATTTCCGATCGCACCGCGTTCATGCTGAGCGGTAAGCTCATCGAGCGGGGCGAGACCCGCGAGCTGTTCACGCGCCCCAAGGAGAAGCTCACCGAGGAGTACATCACCGGGCGCTTCGGATAAAGGAAGAGCGAGATGGAAAGGCATTTCGAGCGCGAGCTCGAGGACCTCAACAAGCAGCTCTTGCTCATGGGCGGGCGGGCCGAGACCATCGTGCTCAAGTCCGTCGAGGCGCTGCGTCGTCTCGACCGCGAGCTGGCCAACGAGGTCTTCGCCGACGACAAGACCATCGACCGCATGGAGCTGGACATCGACGAGCGCTGTCTCAGGCTGCTCGCGCTCCAGCAGCCCATGGCACGGGACCTGCGCTTCATCACCGCCGCGCTCAAGATCTGCAACGACCTCGAGCGCGTCGGCGATCACGGCGTGAACATCGCCGGCAGCGTCATCCGGCTCGCCGACAAGCCGCTGCTCAAGCCGCTCATCGACATCCCGCGCATGGCCGAGCTGGCGAGCGACATGCTGCACGAATCGCTCGACGCCTTCGTGCGTCGCGACGCCGAGAAGGCGCGGCGCATCTGCATTCGCGACGATGCGGTGGATCAGCTCAACGACCAGATCTTCCGCGAGCTGTTGAGCTACATGGTCGAGGATCCCAAGACGATCACGCGCGGTATGGAGCTGATCCTCGTGGCGAGGAACCTCGAGCGCGTCGCCGACCTGGCCACCAACATCGCCGAGGAAGTGGTGTTCATCGCCGAGGCGCGGGTGATCAAGCATCACGCGGAGGAGAGCGAATCCCCGGCGGAAAAAGGAACGTAGAGGAGCGCCCCGCGGACATCCGATCGGCTGAGCTGCCCCGGCTCGGTCGCCCGAAAGGAGCTCAGGGCATGCGATCCATCCTCAAGGTCACGAGTCTCTTCCTGGTTCTGTTCGCCGCGTCGTGTGGCGGTCACCGCACCTCGTCGAGCAGCGATTCGACCGCGACATCGTCGACTCCCTCGACCGCCGGCATCACCGGCGCGGGGTCGACGTTCGTCTATCCGCTCATGTCCAAGTGGACCGCCGAGTACGCGAGCGTCAAGCAAGGCGCGCAAGTGAACTATCAATCGATCGGCTCGGGCGCGGGAATCAGCCAGGTCTCCGTGGGGACGGTCGACTTCGGCGCCAGTGACGCGCCCATGAACGATGAGCAGATGGCCGCCTCGAAGATCGGCAAGATCATCCACATTCCGGTGACCATGGGTGCGGCCGTGGCGGCCTACAACCTGCCCGGGTTCACCGGCGAGCTGCGTCTGACGCCGAGTCTCCTGGCCGGCATCTTCTCGGGCAAGATCACGAACTGGAACGACCCGGCGCTCGCCAAGGCGAACCCCGGCCAGAAGCTGCCGAGCTTGTCGATCGCGGTCATCCACCGCGCCGACGGCAGCGGCACGACATACATCTGGACGGAGTACCTGTCGAAGGTGAGCCCGGAGTGGAGCACCAAGGTGGGGAAGAACACGGCCGTGTCCTGGCCGACCGGCTTGGGCGCCAAGGGCAGCGAGGGAGTCGCCGGCAACATCCGCCAGACGCCGGGTGCGCTCGGCTACGTCGAGATGACCTACGCCGACCAGAACAACATTCCCTATGCGAGCATCCAGAATGCTTCCGGCAAGTTCATCAAGCCGTCGCCCGAGAGCGTGACCGCGGCCGCGGCCTCAGCCCAGGTCCCCGACGATTTTCGCTACTCGATCACCAACTCTTCCGGGCCCGATGCCTATCCCATTTCGGGCACGACGTGGCTGCTCATTCCGGTCACGCCGTCGGACAAGGCACGCGGTCGCATGGTCGTCGATTTCGCCGATTGGGTGCTGAGCCAGGGCCAGCAATACGCGCCCGCACTCCACTACTCGCCGCTGCCGCCGGCGCTGGTCGAGAAGGCGCGCGCCTACCTCAAGCAGGCGGTCCCCGCCTCTTAGGCGCTTAGACGCTCACACGCTCACCTTGCGCTGGCGCACGCGCGCCGCCCACACGCCCAGGCATTCGTCCATGACGACGCGGATGTCGTGCGCCGCCAGGCGCTCGGCCGCGTCTTCGTTGACGATGCCCGTCTGCAGCCATACCACCGGCGGACGCAGCGCATCGGACATGGCCAGGATCTCGTCGGCGTGCGCGTCGACGTTCGAGGCGCGGCGGAAGACGTCGAGGATGTCGACGCGCTCGGTGAGGGCGGCGACCTGGGGAAGACTACCCAGCACCTTGGGATTGATGGCGATCACGCGCATCCCGCGATCCTGGAGCACGAGCGGAATCCGGTAGGCGGGCTCGATGGCGCGGCTCGCATCCTTCATGCCCAGCACGCCGACCACGCGCGCCTCGCGCACGATGGCCTCGATCTCCTCGTCGGCCAGGCGGCGAAACTTTCCGCTCACTCGTTCGTCTCTGAAGAGGGAGGACTCTGTAAAGAAGGTGACAAGACTCCCACGGAAATCTTGCCGAGCAAAGTCGCGAACTCGCGGTCGAAACGTGAACGTGGAAGTGCAACTGCACCGGCGCGGCGTGCCGCGTCGAGCAGGTCCTGGTCCACGTGCGAGCCGAAGCTGATGATCGGCATGCCCGGCTTAGCACCGGCCAGGCGCTCGATGATGGGAATGGCCTGTTGGCCCCGAAGATGCAAGTCGACGAACGCAGCGCGGGGCGGACCCGCTTGCAGGGCTTCGTTCACGGCGTCCAAACGCTCTACGCCCACGGGCTCGAGCCCTGCGGAGCGGATGCGGGCTTCGAGGTTGACGCGGAAGAACATGTCGTCGCAGGCGACGAAGACACGGCGCGATGCGCTCATGGGGGTCTCCCGTGGATCTGGGAAGTGAGGCGCGGCCCGTTCGTCAATGCCGCGCCAAGTCAGGCTAACAGAGGGGATGGCTCGGTTGACAGCCACCGGGACCGTACCTAGGTTGAGACCAACGGTCCGGGGTCGGGAAACCGTAGCGGAAAGGGCGCATTCTTGAAGAATCGCAGAGTCTGGCTCTATGTCGCCGCCGCCCTCGTCGTCGCGGCTCTGGGATGGATGGTGCTTTCGCCCAAGGGCGCCAAGGGCAAGCCGCGCACGTCCGTCGTCGAGCGCGGGCGCATCGTGGCTTCCGTTTCGGCTACGGGAACCATCAATCCGGTGGTCGAGGTACAAGTCGGAAGCCAGATCTCCGGCACCATCGAAAAACTCCACGCCGACTACAACGATCACGTGACCAAGGGCCAGATCCTGGTCGAGCTCGAGCCTTCGCTCCTGCGCACCGCCGTCGTCCAGGCGCAAGCCAACGTGGCGCACGCCCAGGCCGCGGTCAACGACGCCAAGCGCACGCAGGACCGCTCGCAGGCCTTGTTCAAGCAGAACGTGATCGCCGAAGTCGATGTGCAGGCCTCGGAGCTCGCTTACGCCCAGCGCGTGGCCGAGCTCAAGCAGGCGCGCGCCGCGCTCGGCACCGCGCAGGTGAACCTCGATCACGCGATCATCCGTTCGCCCATCTCGGGCGTGGTGGTGTCGCGCGCCGTGGACGTGGGCCAGACGGTGGCTGCGTCGTTGTCGGCGCCGACTCTCTTCACGATCGCCGAAGACCTGAGCCACATGCGGGTCGAGACCAAGATCGACGAGTCCGACGTGGGAAGGATCCGCCCCGGGCTTCGCGCCACGTTCACGGTCGACTCCTATCCCAACGACACGTTCGAGGGACAGGTATCGCAGGTGCGCCTCGAGCCTGTGGTCACGGACAACGTGGTCACCTACACGACGCTGGTCGACGTGCCCAATCCGGACAACAAGCTGCGGCCCGGCATGACGGCCAACGTCACGCTCATCACCGACACGCGCCAGGACGTGCTGCGCGTCCCCAATGCGGCCCTGCGCTTTCGGCCCACGGATGCGAGCCAGGTGGAAGGCGGCGTGCTGCCCGGACGCGGCAATGCCAATGCGGCCGCGGCTCAGGGCGGCGATCCCTCCGGCGGTGGCAACGGAGGCGGAGGCGGCGGTGGCGGCCGCGGTGGCTGGCGCCAGCGCATGGCGAACGGGGACACGACCGGCATGGCGGCGCGTCGCGCCCGCTTCGCGGCGGGGGGCGGCGATACCACGGGCATGGCGGCTCGCCGCGCGCGCTGGGCTTCGGGCGACACCACGGGGATGGCCGCGGCACGGGCTCGCTTCGCGGGCATGGGCGGGGAAGGCATGGGCATGCGGCGCGGCGGCGGTGAGCAGCGCAACCAGACCGTCTATGTGCTGCAGCCCAACAAGAAGATGAAGCCGGTCACGATTCGCACCGGCATCACCGACGGCGCCTTCACGGAAGTCGTGTCCGGCCCGCTCAAGGAAGGCGACCTCGTGGTCACCGGAATCGAAGGCCAGACGAGCGCCCAGAGCAACAACCTCTCGGCGCCGCCGGGCTTTGGCGGCGGCATCCGTGGCGGCGGAGGCAGGGGTGGCGGACGCTAGCCCGGCCGCGAGCGACGCTGGAACCCCGGGCACCAACGGACATCGTCCGGTCATCCGCGTCGAGGATCTGACGCGCATTTACGTTGTCGGCGACATGAAGGTGCCGGCGTTGCGCGGCGTGACGCTGCGCGTCGAGCCGGGCGAGTTCGTCGCCGTGCGCGGGCCTTCGGGCTCGGGCAAGTCGACGTTCATGAACCTGCTCGGCTGCCTCGACCGCCCCACGGCCGGCACCTATTACCTCGCCGGCGAGGACGTCTCGACCTACGACTCGGATCGCCGCGCCCAGGTGCGCAACCGCTACATCGGGTTCGTGTTCCAGGGCTTCAACCTGCTCGCGCGCACGACGGCGCTCGAGAACGTGGAAGTGCCGCTCTACTACAGCAACGTGAGCTCGCAGGATCGCGAGGCCAAGGCACGCGAGGTGCTTGCCATCGTGGGTCTGGGCGAGCGCATGAACCACTTTCCCTCGCAGCTCTCGGGCGGACAGCAGCAGCGCGTGGCCATCGCCCGGGCACTCGTGAACTCCCCGGAGCTCCTGCTCGCCGACGAGCCGACGGGCAACCTCGACAGCCGCACTTCGGTCGAGATCATGGCCATCCTGCAGCGGCTGAACCGCGAGCGCGGTCTCACGATCTTGCTCGTCACGCACGAGCCCGACATCGCCGAGTACGCCTCGCGCATCATTGGCTTCAGAGACGGCCACCTGGTGGACGACGTGCGCGTGGACAAGCCGCGCGAGGCCGCCCGCGAGCTGGCCCAGTGGCCGACCGACGAATGGTCGACCGCCGCGGAGACGTAGCGTGGACCTGCTCATGACTTTGCGCCTCGCCTGGCGCACGCTGAAGCGCAACAAGCTCCGCTCCACGCTCACCATGCTGGGTGTGATCATTGGCGTGGGCGCGGTCATCGCCACGCTGGCCATCGGCCAGGGCGCACGCGCCTCGGTGCAGGCGCAGATCGCGAGCCTGGGCACCAACGTGGTCATGATCATGGGCGGCACGTCCTCAGCCAGTGGCGCCCGCGTTTTCGGCAACGTGCAGACGCTCACCACCGACGACGCCGACGCCATCAAGCGCGAGTGTCCGGCCGTGGCCGCCTCGTCGCCCACGGTGCGGTCCAGCGGTCAGGTGATCTCTTCGGAGTCGAACTGGAGCACACAGGTCCAGGGCGCGACCGAAGACTATTTCGCCATCCGCGACTGGGCGATCGACAAGGGCGCTTTGTTCACCGACGCCGACGTGCGCGGCGCGGCCAAGGTGTGCGTGCTGGGCGCGAGCACGGCCGGGTATCTCTTTCCGAGCGGCATTGATCCGACCGGACAGACGGTGCGCATCAAGAATCTTCCCTTCAAGGTGCTGGGCGTCCTGGCCGCCAAAGGTGGCTCGGCGGGTGGCGGCCAGGACCAGGACGACATCATCATCGCTCCCATCACCACCGTGCAGCGCAAGCTGACCAGCAATCCCACGCGCGTGCAGGCCCTCATGATCTCGGCCGTGAGCGCCGACCGCGTGAACGAAGCCATCGATCAGATCACGCAGCTCCTGCGCCAGCGCCATCACATCCGTCCCGGCCAGGACGACGACTTCATCATCCGCAGCCAGAACGAGTTCGCCAGCGCCGCCGAAGAGACGTCGAAGACCATGACGCTCCTGCTCACCGCCATCGCCGCCGTGAGCCTGCTCGTCGGCGGCATCGGCATCATGAACATCATGCTCGTGTCCGTGACCGAGCGGACCCGCGAGATCGGTATCCGCATGGCGGTGGGGGCAAGGAGCGGCGACATTCGCTGGCAGTTCCTGGTCGAGTCGGGCTTCCTGAGCCTCGTGGGCGGCATCATGGGCATCGCCCTCGGCAGCCTGGCCTCGGGCCTCATCACCAAGGTGGCACACTGGCCCACCATCGTGCGCCCGGCGTCGATCATCCTCGCCTTCGCCTTCTCGGCTGCCATCGGCATCTTCTTCGGCTATTATCCCGCCCGGAAAGCTTCTCGCCTCGATCCAATCGAGGCGCTCCGTTACGAATAGCGTCTCTCGCTTCGCGATCTCCTGAGTCTTGCCCCGGCCAAGGAGGCCGCTTCATGCCGCGTCGCTTGCTGGCTCTCGCCGCTCTTGCCTTCCTGCTGTCGCTGCCCGCGCATGCCCAAGACAGTGCGTCGCCGACCCTGCGCGTGCGTCCCAAGCCGCTGCTCGGCTTCGACGACGAGACCGCGATGCAACAGCGCGACATGGAAAGGGTGCTGCTCACCACGCCCCAGCCCGACTCGGCGCGCATGAATCTGCGCGTGCTGACGGAGGAGCCGCATGTCGCCGGCACGCCGGCCGACTACGCGACCGCGGTGTACGTGCGCGACCGCATGCGCTCCTACGGCCTCGAGTCCGACCTCGTCGAGTACCAGGTGCTGCTCAACTATCCCAAGCGCGTGTCGCTCGAGCTGACCGAGCCGGTGCGAGAGCCGCTCTCCCTTCGTGAAGATCGGATCGAGGGCGACAAGGACTCCGCGGATTCGAGCTTCTTCAGCGGGTTCCACGGTTATTCCGCCGACGGCACGGTCACGGGCCAGGTGGTGTACGCGAACTACGGGCGTCCCGACGATTTCGATCAGCTCGCCAAACTGGGCGTGAGCGTGAAGGGACGTATCGTCCTCGTGCGTTATGGCAACATGTTCCGCGGTCTCAAGGTGCGCCTGGCCGAGGAGCGCGGTGCCACTGGCGTGCTCATCTATTCCGATCCCGCCGACGACGGCTACATGAAAGGCGACATCTATCCCGGCGGCCCGTGGCGCCATCCGAGCGCGATCCAACGCGGCAGCGTGCAGTACCTCTCGACGGCGCCGGGCGACCCAACCACGCCGGGCTGGGCTTCGACCAAGGGCGCCAAGCGGCTCACGCGCGCCGAGATGAAGAACATGCCCAGGATTCCGAGCCTGCCCATCTCGTATGGCGAGGCGGAAAAGATCCTGTCGCGCCTCGACGGGCCCAACGTGCCGGACGGATTCCAGGGCGGCTTGCCGTTCGCGTACCACTTGGGCCCGGGCGAGGCCAAGGTGCGCATGGAAGTGGTGAACGATTACGCCATGCGCACCATCTGGGACGTGATCACGACGATCAAAGGTAGCGAGACGCCCGAACGCTGGGTGGTGTGCGGCAATCATCGCGACGCCTGGGTCTACGGCGCCAACGATCCCAACTCGGGCACGGCGACCATGCTCGAGCTGGGCCGCTCGCTCGGCGCGGCGCTCAAGACGGGGTGGAAACCGCGCCGCACGATCGTCATCGGCTCGTGGGACGGCGAGGAATACGGTTTGCTCGGCTCGACCGAGTGGGGCGAGGACAATGCGCGCACGCTGCCCGGCAAGGCCGTCGCCTATTTCAACTGTGACGCGGCGGTGAGCGGGCGCGACTTCGGCATGGCGGGCGTGCCCTCGCTGCGCGATTTCCTGGTCGAGGCGGCGGGGGAGGTCAACGACCCCGTCACCGGAAAGCCGATCCGGGACACTTGGGAAACCGCGCAGAAGGCGTCGACCAAGGAGCGGTGGCGCACCGAGGAGCGCGTGCGCAAGGCGGAAGGCCAGCCGTCGCGCACCAACGAAGCGCAGATCGGCGCGCTCGGCAGCGGCTCGGACTACACCGTGTTCATCGATCGACTGGGCATTCCCTCGATGGACTTCCGCTTCTCCGGCGCCAACGGCATCTATCACAGCGCCTACGACAATCTGAACTGGATGGAGCACTTCGGCGACCGCATGTTCCTGTACCACGGCACGGCGGCGCGCTTCTGGGGGCTCATCCTGACGCGCATGGCGGATGCGCCGGTGCTACCGCTGCACTACTCCCGTTATGGCCAGACGATCGAAGACGCGCTCGTCGATCTGCAGCGCAAGGTCGACGATGACAACGACGATCAAACGGACGCCAACAAGAGGCTGCGCCTCGACACCAAGAAGGCGCTGGCTTCGGCGCGCCGCATGCGCGAAGCCGGCGCCCGGCTCGAACAAACACTGCCCACCAACGCCCTCTCCCAGGTGAATGACGCGCTCGTCGCCGCCGAAGAAGATTTCCTCGCGCCCGACGGCCTCAAGGGCCGTCCCTGGTATCGCCATCTCATCTATGCGCCCGGCTACGACACCGGATACGAAGCCGTGATCTTCCCCGAGCCCGCGCAAGCGGTGAAGGAGAAGAACCAAGCCGATCTTGATGCCGGGATGAGAAGGCTGGAGGCGGCGCTGGACAAGGCCGCGGGTAGGCTGGGGGCGATCGTCCGCTAGGCCTCGACCTTCTGCTGCACGAGCCCATGGCTCGCGTTCAGGAAATCGTTCACCAGCTTCACGAAGTCTTCGGGGCGCACGAGAAACGGCATGTGGCCGCCGGGCATCTCCACGTACTTCGTGTTGGGGCGCTGATCGAAAAAGACGATGAGCTTGGTGGGCAGGAGCGCGGCTTCGCGGGCGCCTTCGATGACCAGCACCGGCGCCTCGATGCCTTCCAGCTCCGTGCGCCAGGAGATCGCGCGCACCGCGAACATGCGGCGGACCCAGGGCAGCACGCGCAGGATCTGGATTCGCGTCACCAGGTCTTCGAATCCTTCGCCTTCCAGCTCGGGCTCGATGGCGAAACCGCCTGATTTGCGCACGAGACGCGCGAGCTGCGGGCGCAACGATCGCGGGCAGAAGCGGATGAGCGTGCCAGCGCCCAGCCAGCGCGCGAAGATGGCCGGCGCGGCCCAGGAGCTGGGGATGACCGCGGGCCCGGCGAGGATGAGCTTGCGCACGTGATCCGGGCGGGCGCGTGTGACACGGGTGGCGACCAGGGCGCCGAACGATTGGCCGAGCAGATCGAATTCGCCGAGCCCGAGCGCGTCCACGGCCTCGAGAACGTCGCGCACCGACGACTCGAGAACCGAGACGCGGCGCTCGAATAGCGGCGAGAGGTCCATGGCGACGACGCGCCGATCGTGCGCGAAAAGCTCGAACACCCGGCCGAGGAGCTCTTTGCTGCCGCCGACGCCGGGAAGGAGAACGAGCGGCGGCTCGTCGATGTTCGCGCCGTCCGTCCAGACTTCGATCTCGGCTCCTGTGCGAAGGGAAACAGTTCGAGTCGCTTTCGTCATGGCGCCCCCGGGCTCCGCGCCCTTGACCTTCTCTCTTTTCGCATGATACCAGCGCCCCATGCTTCCGCCTTCGCCCTTTCCCGAAAAGAAGACTCCCGCCGCCGCGAGTCCCGCGTTCCAGGTCGCTCCCGAAGAGCATGCGCACGCCGTGCGCGTGCGTTACGGAGACAGTGATCAGATGGGCGTGGCGTATTACGCCAATTACCTGGTGTGGTTCGAGGTCGGACGCACCGAGTGGCTGCGCTCGCGCGGCTACACGTATCGCGCGCTCGAGACCGAAGGCGTGTTTCTGCCGGTGACGGAAGCCGCGTGCCGCTATCTCGCGCCTTCGCGCTACGACGATCTGGTTTGGATCGTGACGCGGATCGGCAAACTGGGGCGCACCATCGTGAGGTTCGACTACCGTCTATTCAAAGAGGACGGAACGCTCGCCGCCGAAGGCCACACGGAGCACTGTTTCCTGGGGCGCGAAGGCCGGCCGGTGCGCGCTCCGGAGGCCATCGCGCGCATCCTGGCGGGGGGCCAACCCGCCGATTGAGACGGCCGCGACCGGCCGCGTTTGCACGACGCTGAACTACAGGCTGCACGATCCCCGCGAAGGCCCC
>DASYSL010000032.1:0-14766 GCA_036003365.1 Candidatus Eiseniibacteriota bacterium | reverse complement strand
CCAGGGACGTGCCGTCGTCGCCACGCTCGGCCTTGGCTCTCTGGCTCTCTGGGGTAGCCCGATCCTCTGGGTCGCGGGCGTCCAAGAGCTGTGGATGCTGATCTTTGCGTTGCTCACGCTGCTCGCGGTGCGGAGCAAGCGCTGGACTTGGAGTTTCCTTTCGTTCGCCCTCGCAATGTTGAGCAAGGAAACGGCCGCAACGATTCCGGCCATCGCCTTTGCCATGCTATGCATCATCGACCGATTCACGTGGCGAGCGGCTCTTCGCAGGACTGCTGGACTCTGGACCCTGCTCGTGGTGTGGACACTTGTTCATCCCACACTTCATGCACGGCTCTTCGGCCGTCTCCAAACCTCGTTGGAGACCGAACACCGGCCGAGCGCGGCCGGAACAGCGGTCAAGACAGTCCTCGCTCAGTTCAATCTCGACAGCGCTTTCGCGCCCGAAGCCGGGTGGGCACACGTTCTTCTTCGCGGAGCCGTGACAGCCGCGATCCTGGGATTGTCTGTATGGTTCCTCTCGCGACGACGCGCAACGGCTCGTTCTCCGAATGGCGTGGCGTTCGGGCTCGTTTGGGCGGTCGCGGGCTGGTGGATTCTCTTGCTCCCCTCGATCGGTTGGCACGCGTACTACGGCGCGCTTGGGTCGATGGGGTTCTGGCTCGCGATGGGAGACATTCTCGATCGGCATCGTCGGTGCGCCCTGGTGGCGGTTGTCTTGCTGGCCTTCTTTCGCGAGGCCGAAGCCGAAACGATGTCGTGGGATTGGGGTTCCACTTGGTATCAAGTGCGTGCCGGAAGGATTCTCGATTCCATCCGCGGACGTCTCTTCGGCATGTATCCCACCTTGACGCCGCATTCTCGCCTGTACTTCGCTGAGATCCCGAACAACATCGGCTTTTTAGCCGGGGATGGACCGGCGGTTCGTGTGTGGTACCGAGACCCGACGCTTCGCGCGATGTACTTGTCGGCGTACGAGCCGCGGGCGGCGACCGACAGCGGCGAGGATCACTTCTTCCTCTTCGACTCTCTCACGACGCTCTACGAAATGGCTCCAGGCCAACCGCAATCGCTGGAGGACTTTCGCTGGAAGAGGGCGCGCGGACTCCTTGCCTCCTTGTTCATCCATGCCGGCAATCCCGGCGGCGCGGCCACGGAATATGCGGCCCTGGCGCGCTTCGACCCGAGCGACCCCGGGCACGCGCTCTTCGCCGCAGCGGCATACGCCGCCTCCCAGCAGCCGGAGAGCGCCCTGGTGTACCGTCGCATCGCGGTGCAATCGCTCGGGGATTCCGCGGTTACCGAAGAGTTTCCGAAACTCGTCCAGGCCGCCCAGATCGCGGCCGATTCCGCCCTCTGGCGCCGGCTTTCGAGAAGGAGTGGAATCAACTCGAACCCGGGTTCATCCAAAGAGCGCAATCAGTGAGCGCTTTGAACCCGGACCGGAGGTCATCGTGAAGTCTTTGTCACCACGGCGCGTGGCCCGCGTCGTGACCCCGCAGAAGGTCGTCGAGGGAGCCGGAGTGCATCTCGGGCGCAGCATCGGCACGCGCACGCTCGACAACCTGGATCCGTTTCTCCTTCTCGATCATTTCGAGTCGGTGAATCCGCATGACTATGAAGAGGGGTTCCCGTTTCACCCACACCGCGGTATCGAGACCGTGACACTCGTGCGCACGGGCGAGGTGCAGCACCGCGATTCGCTCGGGCATCAAGGGTCGATCAGCGCCGGCGACATCCAGTGGATGACGTCGGGCAGCGGCATCCTTCACGAGGAGATGCCGCAGGTGCGCCCGGAAGGCATCGGCGGGCTCCAGATCTGGCTCAACCTGCCGGCGCGCGAAAAGATGACGCACCCCAAGTATCGTGACCTCACGAGCGGTAGCCTGCCCGAGACTACGACGGACGACGGCGCGCGCGTGCGTGTCATCGCCGGCGAGTCGGCCGACGGCAAGGTGAAGGGCCCGGTCGAGGGCCTCGCGGTGGCGCCGAAGTTCGTCGAGGTCGATCTTCCGCCGGGCACCACGTTTCGCGACACGGTGCCGGGCGGCCACACGGCGTTCGCCTACGTGGATCATGGCGAGGTCTACTTCGGGCCCGAGCGCACGGCGGCGCGGGGTCCGCAGCTCGTCATCTTCGAAGATGGTGAAGAAGTGACGGCGGAGGCCGGCCCGGAAGGCGGCCGCTTCCTGCTCGCCGCGGCTCGCCCGCTGCACGAGCCGATCGCGCGCTACGGTCCGTTCGTCATGAACACGCGGGCCGAGATCGAGCAAACGCTGCGCGAGCTCCAGAACGGAAGCTTCCTGCGCCGCGACCCCAAGGACGTTTCGTAGGCCGGCATTGAACGACGCCCTGGTCGCCGAGTTCCTCTTCGCCCTCGATCTCGCCGGGACGTTCGTCTTCGCCTTGAGCGGAGCGCTCGCCGGCGTGCGGCACAAGCTGGATCTTTTCGGCGTACTTGGCGTGGCGTTCGTCGCGGCGACGGCGGGCGGTATCGTGCGCGATCTTCTGATCGGCGCGGTACCCCCTCCGGCCGTGGCGGACTGGCGCTATCTGGTGACGACGCTTGCCGCAGGCCTTCTCACTTTCTATTTCCATTCCACCGTCGACCGCATGCACAACTCGGTCTTGATCTTCGACGCGGCGGGACTCGCGCTGTTCGCCGTGGCCGGAGCGCTCAAGGCGGTGGCGTCCGGATTGCATCCCGTCTCGGCCTGTCTCCTCGGCATGCTCACGGGAATCGGCGGCGGCATGGCCCGCGATCTCCTGGTCGGCGAAGTGCCCATCGTGCTGCGCGCCGACCTCTATGCGGTGGCTGCCCTGGTCGGTGCGGCGGTCACGGTTGTCGGTCTCGAGCTCCAGCTGCCGTCGTTCGTCGCCGCACCCATCGGGGCACTGCTGTGCTTCGGCCTGCGCATGACGGCCATTCGCCGCGGCTGGCGGCTGCCGACCGCGCCGGGGACGTGACCATGAGTGAGATTCTGCCGGCGTTCTTCTTCGGCCACGGCAATCCGATGAACGCCATCGCGACCAACCGCTATACGGAAGCATGGCGCGACCTCGGGAAGAGCGCGCCGCGTCCGCGCGCCATCCTTGCGATTTCGGCTCACTGGTATGTGCCCGGCACCGGAGTGACGGTGAGCACGGCGCCGCGCACGATCCACGACTTCGGCGGATTTCCGCGCGAGCTGTACGCCGTGCGCTATCCGGCGCCGGGCGATCCCGCGCTCGCCCGACGCGTGCAGGAGATGCTCGCTCCTGTGCCCGTCGTGCTCGACAACTCGTGGGGACTCGACCACGGCACGTGGTCGGTTCTCTGCCACCTCTATCCCGAGGCCGATGTGCCGGTGGTGCAGCTCAGCATCGACGAGCGCCAGCCCGCCGCGTTTCATTACGACATCGGGCGCCGGCTTGCCGCGCTGCGCGCCGAAGGCGTGCTGATCGTGGGCAGTGGCAACCTCGTGCACAACCTGCACGCCTATGCGTGGGGGGCGCACACCCCCGAGCCCTACGACTGGGCGGTGCGTTTCGAGAAGGAGGCCCGTGGGCTTCTGGTCACGGGCGACGCGGGTCCGCTGGTGGACTACGAATCCCTGGGCCGCGACGCGCTCCTCTCGGTCCCGACCCCCGATCACTACTTGCCGCTGCTCTATGTGTTGGGCGCCCGCCAAGGGGGCGATGCCGTGATCTTTCCGGTCGAGGGCATCGACGGTGGATCCGTGTCCATGCTGGCGGTGCAGATAGGGCGGCAATCCGAAGTGCTTTAGTAGGCGCACCCGTTTCAAGACGGGTTGACCCCCTGTTTCAGAGGCCTAACCGGTCAAGCCGTCGCAACTGAGTGACTCACTCACATGCATTGAGACTGTGAGTTGCCCCCGCGCACGGGCCCGATCGCCACCCCGGCAACCTTTTCTTCCTTCCTCTCGTCGAATCCATGCAGATTCCCAATCGGGAGGAGTACGTCGATGAAGCTCATGCGCGCCCTTTGGCTTACCGCCCTGCTCGGGCTCGTGGCCATCCTCGGCCTCGCCGCGGCAGGCAACGCCCACGCCAGCACGTCCATTTCCTTCGGCAATAACGGCAACTTCAAATACGGGTACATCGAGCCCGGCGAGGACGGGGACCAGGTGATCTCCGGCGACTTCTCCAAGAGGGTCGCGGACCTGGCCCGGGACACCAAGGAGCCCATGCTCTGGTTTCAGCGCGATGGCGACGAGTACGTCGTGCGCGGACCGGCCTACACGAGCCGCGCGCGTACCGCGCTCAAGCCCGTCATGGACCTGGGGCGCCAGCAGGGCAAGGTGGGAGCCGAGCAAGGCCGGCTCGGCGCGGAGCAAGGCCGGATTGGCGCTCGCATGGGTGTGCTCGGCGCCCGTCTCGGCGCGCTGGCCGCCCGACAGGCCCTGCTGGGACTCGATGGCAGCGATGCCCGTGAGATCGCCGACGAGCGTGCCTCGATCGAACACGAGATGAAGGAACTTCAACACCAGATGGGAGACCGGCAGCGCGATCTCGGCGACCGCCAGCGCGAGCTGGGCGCCAAGCAACGCGAGCTCGGCGAGCGCCAGCGCGAAGCCTCGCGCAAAGCGGAAGCGGAGCTACGGCGCATTTTGGATGACGCCGTGCGCGCCGGCGCGGCCACGCGCCTGGCGCAGGTGCATTCGAGCTTCTGGACGATCTAGGGAACTCGCATCGACAAGTGAGGGTACGTGGGGTTTGACTCCGCGTGCCGAGGCTCATGGGGGTAGCGCGGCTACCAAAGTCACTCCGCGAAAGGACCCCCCATGCGGCCGCAAAGCTCGATTCTGTTTCTTCTCGCTATCCTTGTGTTCGTCCCCTTCTTCTGGTTGACCCCCCACGCTCGAGATGGAGAAGTGGCCCGAGTGCGCGCTCACATCGCGCGGGCCGAGCGCCTGGCCGCCCGGCGAGACCTGGCAACGCTTACTCAAGCACAGCGCCGAGCCCGAGCCCGGGATCTCGCGATCGTCGAGAGCTACCGCCGCGCCGGCGTGTTTCCTCACAATCACGAGTTCCCCTCACGTCAGGTCCCCTGCTTCCGCGACGGCCAAGGAGCTTTGTGCGCCATGGCCTTTCTCATCCAGAGCACGGGGCGTGGCGATCTCGTGGCCGCGGTCGCACGACGGATGAATTTCGCGACCGTGACCGAGATGGCGGCCGATCCCGTTGTCGGTCCCGCGCTCGCCCGTTGGCTCGAGCAGCAAGGGATCAACCTCGCCGAGGCCCAGGCTATCCAGCCGAGCTATGGATACGACGGCCCGTCGTACGAATATGTCTATATCTCACCGGAATACGCGGCCGCGTCGGCCGGCTTCGGGACGCTCAACGTGCTCTCGGTCGTGGCCAACGCAGGAGCGTTTGGTGATCCATCGCCGGCGGTGAGCAGCATCGGCGTGATGAGCGGACTCATCGGCATCGGGTTGGGTGCCGGGCACCTGGTCAGTCCCAACCACTCGAATGTGCTCGGTTGGACCAATGTGGCACTGGGCGCCACTTCGATGGTGACGTCCGTGGTCTCGCTTTCGCACCACGGCCGTCCCGCACAAGCGACGAGCGCGGCGCCGCACTTCTCGCCTGTCTGCGGCCTCGATGTGCGCGCCGTTCCCTACGCGGGGGTCAGCCTCACGTTCTAGAGCGTCCGCTTGAACAGCGTGCAGGCGAGCACGAGCATCACCGCCGCGAACACGCCCATCGCCAGGAAGTCCGGCGCCACGGCGCCGAAGCCTACCCCTTTGAGCAGCAGGTTGCGCAGCGCGTGCACCGCGTAGCGCATGGGAAACACGACCGAGATCGCGTTGAGCCACGCCGGGTAGCTTTCCGTGGGATAGAGAGCGCCGCTCGGGAAGAACGTCAGCACGTTCAGGATGCCGAAGAGGGCGCGCGGCGTGAGCGGGTTCGAGACCCGCGCCATGAGCGTGAACATGAAGAGGATGAGGCCCACCGCCAGCAACAGGATGGCCGTTCCGGTGAGCAGCACCGTGCGCACAGGATTGAGCAATGGCAATTGCGCGATGACCAGAGCCGAGATCAGCACCGTGGTGCCGATGATCATGGCCAGCGTGGTGGCCGAGAGCGTGAGCCCACCCACGAGATCCAGCGCGGTGAGCGGCGTGACGAAATAGCCCTCGTGGATGCCGCGCGCGCGGTCGTCCACCAAGATGATCCCGCCTGCCAGCATGGCGACGAAGAACAAGGCGAGCGCGATCACCGCCGGCACCAGGTATTGCATGAACTCCTTGTGCCCGTAGACGTCCACGCGCTGCACCTGCACGCCGACCTTCTTCGAATTCGACGCCGTCGTGTTGCCCGATAAGCTTCCGAAGGCGCGGCGCACCTCGGCCTCGATGATGTTGGCCGACGTGTTGTCGGTGTTGTCGACGACCACGCCCAGCTCGCCGGCGTCGCCGCGCGCGAGATCTTCGCTGAACGACGGTGGCACGATGACCACCGCCTTGTAGCGCCCCTGCCGGAGCTTCTCCACCGCGGTCTCCGGGTCCGGCTCCGTCGACAGCTTGAAGAGCCGCCGGCTCTCTTCCATGGTCAGCAGCCGGTCGGTGACCGCCTCGGCCGCGCGTCCGTGATCCTGCACGACCACTGCCATCGGCAGATCATGCAAGTCGCCGCCCATCGACTTGCCCAGGATCACGAGATAGATGATGGGCATGAGCGCCATCGGGATCATGAGCTTGGTGTTGCGGCGGAAGCGGCGCAGGTCGCGCTCGGCCACGGCGAGGATGCGCTGGATGTTGAACTCGAACATGGCTTCCTCTCCTACCGCATGATCGTGGGCATGGCGTACTGGTACTCGCCCGCCGCTTGGTCGCGCAGCCCGCGCCCCGTGTAGTGAATGAAGACGTCCTCGAGCGTGGGCTCGAGGAGCGAAAGACTCTTCACCTTGTTTCCTGCCGCGCGCGCCCTTTCCGTGATGCCGTCGATCGGCACGACGTCACCGGCCAGGATGAGCCTGGCGGTATGCGGCCCCTCGCGCGCCGCCTCACGCACCTCGGGCAATGCCGCAAACGCCGCCACGAGCTCGTCGGTCACTTCCCGGAAGTACTCGACCGTGAGAATGTCCTGGCCCGGCACGCTGTCCTTGAGCTCGCGCGGCGTGCCGAGGGCGGCGATCTTGCCGTGATCGACGATCGCCAGCCGGTCGCACAGGCGGTCGGCTTCGTCCATGTAGTGCGTGCAGATGAGAATGGTGAGATCGCCCTCGTCGCGCAGCTTCTCGAGCAGCTCCCAGATGGTGCGGCGGCTCTGCGGGTCGAGACCGGTGGTCGGCTCGTCGAGGAAGAACACGCGCGGGCGGTGGATGAGGCCGCGCGCGATCTCGAGGCGCCGGCGCATGCCGCCCGAATAGGTGCCCGCCGCCTTGTCGCGCCACTCCCAGAGGCCCACCGCCTTGAGCAACTCCTCCGAGCGCTGGCGGCGGTCTTTCTTCGGCATCTGGTAGAAGCGCCCGTACAGATCGAGGCTTTCCCAGGCCGACAGATCGCCGTCCACCGTGTTGGCCTGCGGGATGACGCCGATTTCGTGGCGCACGCGGTTGGTGTCGTGCTCCACGTCGTGGCCCATGACGAGCGCGCGCCCGGCCGTGGGCTTGATCAAGGTCGTGAGCATGCGGATGAGCGTGCTCTTGCCGGCGCCGTTGGGGCCGAGAATGCCGAAGATCTCGTCGCGCTCGACCTGGAAGCTGAGATCGTCGTCGGCGGTGAACTCTCCGAATTTCTTGGTCAGGTGCTCGACCGAGATCGCGACCTGCTTGCCGGCGGCGTTCACCGGCATCGTGACGGTGTCCTTCGCGCCCGGCGTCACTTGCCCGCCCCCACGCCCTGCACGGCGGGATTCACATGCAGCGTGACCTCGGCCGTCATGCCGTCCTTGAGCACGTGCTCGGGATTGGAGACATGCGCGGTCACGGTGAAGGTGCGGATGTCGCGGCGGCGCGCCCCCCAATCCTTGCGGGTGGCGAAGTCGCCAGCCGCCTGGATGTCCGAGACCGTACCGTCGAAGGTGCGCTTGTCGAAGGAGTAGACACGCACGGTGACGCGGTCGCCCACGCGCACGGCACCCACCCTCGTCTCGTCGACTGCGGCGTGCACCTTCACGGTGTCGAGATCGGCGATCGAGACCACGGGCACGCCGACCATCACCATCTCGCCGGGGCGATGGATCTTCTCCAGCACCTGGCCAGACGCAGCCGCATGGAGATCGGCGTACGAGCGCTGCAGGCGCGCCTGCTCGAGCGCGTTCTGCGCCTGTTTCACCTGCGCTTGCGCCGCGGCCACCTGGGCGCTGGCGACCTCGGACGCGGCGCGGGCGGCGTCGACCTGCTGCTGCGTGGTGGCGTCGCTCGCGATCAGCGTGCGCTGGCGCGACCAGTCGCGCGCCGCCTTGCCGCGCGTGGCTTGCGCCGACATCAGGTTGGCGCGCGCCGCGAGCAGCGAGGTCTCGGCCGATTGCAACGCCACGTCCAGGTCCTGGGTCTCGAGGCGCGCCACCACCTGGCCGGGCTCAACGCGATCGCCTTCGGACACCGGCACGTCGGCGAGGCGCCCGGCTACCTTGAAGCCGAGGTCCGTGCTCACCGCCTCGATCGTCCCGGTGGTCATGATGTCGCCGCCCTTGTAGCCCTCGTTGCGATGCTTGTAGGTCCACCACGCGTAGGCGATCCCGCCCACCACCAGGAGCATCACGATGGGCCGGATGATCTTGCGCGCGCCACCGCGGCGCGAAGGCGCGGGAGCGGCGGTCTCGGCGGCGGCGGGGTTCGCTGGAGCAGGCTTCGCTGGAGCAGGGTTCGCCGGAGCAGGGTTCGCCGGAGCAGCGCTCGCGGGACTCGTCTCTCTTGCCGTCTCGGCCATGTTCTCTAGCGCTCCTTCCCCATCGCGTGGTTCAGCTCGGCTCGCGCCAGCCAATAGCCCATGAGAGCTTGTGCCTCCTGCGCGCGCGCATCGGCAAGATCGGTCACGGCGTCGAGCACGTCGGTCGCCGTGCCGGTGCCACCCTTGTAGGTTTCTTCGGCGAGACGCACGGCCTCGCTGGCCGAGCGCAAGCGCGCTTCGGTCGTGCGCCAGCGCACGTTGGCCACGCGCAAGTCGGAGAATGCTCCCGCCAGCTCGCGCTGCACTTGCAACATTTGGCTTTGCCGCCGCGCCTCGAGTGCAGCCTGCTGGGCCTCGAATTGCGCCACCCGCGCGCCGCTCAAGCCGCCGTCGAAGATGGGCAAGCTCATGGCAACGCCGGCGAAGAGGTTGTAGGTCTTGAGACCGGGATTGTTTACGTCCCAGAAGACATCGTTCTTGTTGGGCCCGCGATACTCCGCCGTGCCCGAGAGATTCACCTGCGGCAGCCGCGCGGCGTGTGCGGCCACTGCCTGCTGATGCGCCTGCTCGATCTGGTGGCCCAGGTTGGCGATCTCCGGACGCGCCGCCAGCGCCTGCGCGAGCGCCTGCGCCGAATCGGGCGCGCCGTCGCTCGGCATGCTCGGCGCGTCGAGGGTATCGCCGGGCGCCAGCGTCACGCCCATGGCCGCTTCGAGATCGGCGCGCGCCAGCCGGCGCTGCTCCTCGACTTGCGCGAGCGTCACCTCGCGGGCCGAAGCGTCGACCTCGGCGCGCAGTGCATCGAGCTTGGGCGATACACCCGCGTTCACCCGCGCCCGCGACACCCGCAGATGCGAGGTGGCCGAAGTCAGCGCCTCGTTGGCGGCGAGCACGAGCCGCGCGTAGCCCAGCTCCTGGTAATACGCCTGCGACACGCGCAGCGCGAGGTCGGCATCGGCCTGCTCGCGCGCGCTCATCTGGGCGCGCTCACCGGCTTCGGCGGCGTGCACGCGCGCCGGATCGAGCCCGCTCGAGAAGACGGTGTAATTGCCCGTCGCCTTGGCGTCCAGCGTCAGCGCCGAGCCGAGCTTGATCACCTGATGCTGCTGGGCGGGCGGCAACCCGGGAATGTCGAACGCCTGCACCGGGATCTCGCTGTTCTGCACGTACGAGGCGTCGAAGCGAAGGGTCGGCAGGCGCGCCGCATGGGCCTCGCGGATGGCGCCGTGCGCGCGCGTGACTTCCGCCTCGGCTTGCGCCAGGGCCGGCGCATGCTGACGGGCCAGCTCGAGACAGCGATCGAGGCTCACCGCTTCGGCGGCCCGTGGCCCCAGCGCCGTGGCCATCGCGAGCGCCCAGGCCGTCCAGGTTGCCCGACTCATCCCCTTCCTCCTTCTCGGCGTCGGCGGACCGGCGCGGCGCTCCGGCGTACCGGTGCCGCACCCGCCCACAGGAGCGCGACCAGGTCGCGCACGTAGCTCTCCGGAGACCTGCGGCCGGCGCGACTCTTGCGGATCAATTCGTGGAAGACGTAGTTCTGCACGCCGCCGAAAAGCGCCCGCGCCACCACCTCGGGATCCTGCTTGCGCATGCGCCCGAGCTTCATCTCGGCGGCGAAGTACTCGGCCGTGCGGCGGAGCGCCCGCGTGGGCGGCGGATCCTTGACCGCGAGATGTGGGGGCAATTCCCCTGCCCGCTGCGACCACGACATCATGAGCAGGGGCAGCATGCCGCGCAGGAACTCCATGAGCTGCGTGCCCAGCTCCATCATGTTGCCGCGCACGTCCCCCTTGCCCACACGACCCTCGATGGCGCGCAGGAACGGCGGGTCCTGGATCGCCGGCTGCATGGCGGAGAAGAACAGCTCGTGTTTGGTGGAGAAGCGCTTGAACAGCGAGCCTTCGGCCACGCCCGCGCGCCGGGCCACCTGGGCCGTGGTGGCGCGAATGCCGCGCTCGAGAAAGACCGCGCGCGCCGCGTCGAGGATCTGCTCGGTCGTGATGGTGGCCGGACGTGCCATGGGGTCTCTGCGTTCCTCCTGACGTGAGTGAGTCATCACTCATTAATCAGCCGGTGTCAAGGGGCGGTCCCGAAGCGACCCTCGTCGCCCCGGGAAACGCCCCCGGATCAGCTCTTCAATCCTTCGAGGATCTCTTCGAGGACCTGGATGTCGACCGGCTTCACCAGGTGGCGGTCGATGCCGGCTTCGACCGAGCGCCGGCGGTCGGCCTCTTCGCCCCACCCCGTCTGGGCCACCAGCACCGCGCTCTTGAGCGCCGGCATCTCGCGCATGCGCCGCGCCACGTCGTACCCGCTCATTCCGGGCAGCCCGATGTCGAGCAGGACCATCTGCGGTTTGAATGTGTCGGCGATTTCGAGCGCCTGCGTGCCGTCGAAGGCGACGCGCACCTGATGGCCGAAGATCTCGAGCAGCATGCCGAGACTCTCCGCCTGGTCGCGGTTGTCGTCGACCACGAGGATGCGGCGCGCTGTGCGCCGCTTCTTCGCCGCCGGACGGGCGGCCTCCTCCTTGGCGAGGGAGGGCGGCGAGGAGAGCGGGAGGTGCACGATGAACTCGGCCCCCTTGCCCACGCCCTCGCTCTTGACTTCGACCGTGCCGCCGTGCGCGCGCACCAGGCTGTTCACCAGGGTCAGCCCCACGCCCAGGCCGCTGCGCACCCGCTCCAGCGACTTGTCGCCTTGGAAGAACATCTCGAAGACGTGCGGCTGCAGCTCGGGGGCGATGCCGATGCCCGAGTCCTTGACCGAAATCATCACCGTGCCCGCGCTCCCCTTGCCCGTCGGGTCGCGCTCGATGGTGAGCACGATCTCGCCTCGCTCGTCGGTGAACTTGGCGGCGTTGTTGAGGAGATTGGTCACCACCTGGGCGAGGCGCGCCGGGTCTGCCTCGAGGTACAGCGGCTTGGCCGGGAAATTGATGGCCAGTTTGTGGCCGTGCGCCTCGATGACGGAGCGTGAAGCCTCGACGGCGGTCTGCACGATGGCCGAAAGCTTCACGCGCTCCTTGCGCAGATCGATCTTGCCCTCGGCGATGCGCGTCATGTCGAGCAGGTCGCCGACGATGCGCGAAAGCTGCTCGACCTGGCGCTCCAGCACGTCGCGGGCCTGGAGCGCTACGTCCTCGTTGTTCTCGGAGAGCTTGAGAACACGCACCGCGTTCTTGACCGGAGCCAGTGGATTGCGCAGCTCGTGGGCCAGCATGGCGAGGAATTCGTCCTTGCGCCGGTCGGCCTGCCGCAGGGCCTCGGCCTGCTCGCGCAGGATTCGCTCGGCGCGCAGGCGGTCGGTGATGTCGCGGTTGATCTCGAGAATGGCGTCGGGCCTGCCGCCGGGACCGCGCACGAGCACCTGGCAGCTCGAGACCACGATCTCCTGGCCGTCCTTGCGCGTGTGTCGCAGCTCGCCCACCCAGCTCCCGGTGTGCTGCAGCTTGGCGTCGAGCTCGGAGATGGGTGGCCCTCCCGTGCGTAGGAAATCGTGCGTGACCTTGCCGAGGGCCTCTTCTCTTTGCCATCCGTAAATCTGCTCCGCGCCGCGATTCCAGCTGCGAATGCGCCGGGCTCCGTCCATCACGATGATCGCGTCGTTCGAGTGTTCCACCAAGCTCGCCTGGGTGCGCAAATCGGCCGATTGCGACTCCAGGTCGTGCTGCGTGCGCTTGCTCTGGTCGATGTCGAGCAGGACGATGACCGCACCGTCGATCTTGTTGTCGGTGGTGCGGTAGGGATGAACGCGCAGCATGCACCACTTGCCATCGCGATCCACCACTTCGCGCTCGATCGGGCGAACGGTCTCGACCACTTCGCCGATCAACTGGTCGAGATCGGCCACTTGGACGTTTGGCTTGATGTCGCTGATCGGACGCCCGACATCGGCGGGAAGCAGATTCATCAGGCGCTTGGCCTGCGGGGTGAAGCGGCGAATGCGCATGTCACCTGAGACCATCACGACCGGGATCATGGTGCTGGAGAGCAGGTTCGTGAGGTCGTTGTTGACCTGCGACAGCTCCAAGTTGCGATGGTGGAGCTGCTCGTTGACCGTGGTCAATTCCTCATTGGTGCTCTGCAGCTCCTCCTTGGCCGTCTCGAGCTCCTCGTTGGTGCTCTGCAGCTCCTCGTTGCTCGAGAGGATCTCCTCGTTGGCCGAGCGCAGCTCCTCGTTGACCGCATCCTGCTGCTCGAGCAGCGACTGCAAATACTCCTTGGTCGCCGTGAGGTCCTGGCGAAGCTGTCTCAGCTCCTCTTCCGAGCCGGCAGCGGCTTGGCCGTTTCCGTCACCCGGCGGCACGTCGCTCGGCGACGGAGCCATGGCAGCGGCGGGCGGACGCGTTTGAGCGATGGACTCTTCTTCGCTTCCGGGCGCCGGAGGAGTCTGGCCGTCGTCGAACAGGACCAGGTAGCGCGCCTCGTCCGTTCCCGGCATCGAGATGGGCACGATCTCGATGTTCGCTGTGACGACGCGGCGCGCGTGCTGGATCCGAATGCCTTCACGCCGCACCGGACGGCGCAGCTTCTTGGCCTCGCGAAACGCCGAGTGCAGCTCGAGAAAGAGCCCCTCACGCGCCGTCTTGAGCAAGCTGCTGGACGGCTCGCCGGTGGGCGGCTCGAGAAACTCGCTCGTCTTGCCGCGAAACTGGAGGATGTTGAGATTTTCGTCCACCAGGACCGCGGGCGGACTGTAACGCCCGAGCAGGATGCGATCGGCTTCCTTTTGGTAGTCCGGCACACCCGCCGGGATGGGCAGGCGGCCCGGCGCAAGGCGGAAGCCTGGCGCTTCATCGTGCGCGAAGTGCGGGGCTCGCCCCGACGAGACCTTCTTGGCGTAGATCTTGGCCGAGCGGTCGACCAGATCGAAGAGGTCCGTGTGCGGGCCCACGCCCTCGGAGTTGCCGAGCACCAGGAAGCCCGGCGTGTTGAGCGCGTAGTGGAATGTCGGCAGGACGCGGCGCTGCAGCGCCGGCGCCATGTAGATGAAAACATTGCGGCAGCTGATCAGATCGACGTGCGAGAACGGTGGGTCGCCCGCAACGTTCTGTCGCGCAAAGATGCACATGTCTCGGATCGCCCTGTCGATCCGGTAGGCATGTTGCTCCTTCTTGAAGAAACGACGCAGCCGCTCCGGGCTCACCTCGCTCTCGATATTCTCGGGATAGAGGCCGGCACGCGCCTTCTCGAGCGACACCGCGTCGCTCAGATCGGTGGCGAAGATCTGGATGGTGGGCCGCAGCACCATGTCGGAGAGGAACTCGAGCAGGACGATCGCCAGCGAGTACGCCTCCTGCCCGGTCGAGCAGCCGGGCACCCAGATGCGAATCGGCTCACTGCCGGATTTGCCGCGGAGGATTTCGGGGAAGACCGACTTCTTGAGCGCCTCGAAGACCTCGGGATCGCGGAAGAAGCCCGTGACGCCGATGAGCAGATCGCGATAGAGGGACTCGATCTCCGCGCTGTCGGTCGCCAGCAGATCGGAGTAGTCGACCAGGCTGTTCTTGGTGCGCAGCATCATGCGCCGGTGAATGCGCCGCCGGATCGTCGTGTCACGGTAGTGAGTGAAGTCGACACCCGTCGACCGGCGCACGAGCGCGAGCACGCGCTGGTAGTCGTCGTTTGGCGCGCGCAGCGGCGCCTGCTCGGGCTCGCTGGCGACCAGATAGGGATGGCTCTTGATGCGCGCGATCGAATGCGCAATCTCCGCCGGGGGCAGCACGAAGTCGACGGATCCGGAGTCGATGGCGCTACGCGGCATGGCGTTGTGCGTGGCCGTCCGCTCATCCTGCGCGTAGGTGATGCCACCGACAGCTTTGACCTCGACGATGCCGAGCGTGCCGTCGGAGCCGCTGCCGGAGAGGACCACGGCGATGGCGCGTGACTGCGAGTCGCGAGCCAGGGAGCGGAAGAAAGCG
>DASYSL010000031.1:0-25967 GCA_036003365.1 Candidatus Eiseniibacteriota bacterium | reverse complement strand
CACCTGGGCAGGAAGCCGAGCATGGTGCCCGACTGCGCCTTCACGATGTCGACGAGCGAGAGCGAGCCGGTGAGCAGGATGACGCCGACCACCGAGAGGCCCATCGCCAGCTCGTAGGAGATCATCTGCGCCGACGAGCGCAGACCGCCCATGAGCCCGTACTTGTTGTTCCCCGCCCAGCCGGCGAGCGTGATGGCGTAGACGCCGAGCGACGACATGGCGAAGAAGACGAGCAGTCCGACGTTGACGTCGGTGACCACGAACTGCGGGCCGACGGGAATCACGGTGAGGACGACGAACGCGGGCACGAGCGCGAGCACGGGCGCCAGGAAGAACACGACGCGGTTGGCGCCCTCGGGCATCACGTCTTCCTTGAACACGAGCTTGAGCACGTCGGCCGCGGGCTGGAGAAGGCCGAAGGGACCGACGCGGTTGGGGCCGGGACGGAATTGTACGTGGCCGGCGATCTTGCGCTCGCCCCAGATCATGATGGGGAGCACGCCCAGCACGCCGCCGATCAGGACCAAGGTCTTGATGACGGTCCACACCAGCCAGGCCATGTCCGGCGACAGTCCGAAACTCCAGTCCACCTTTGCGGCCTCCTTGCCCTCTCGCTACACCGCGGCGGCAGCGGCGCGCCCGCCGCGCACGCGCTCAACCGACTCGCGCCGCGTGTTCACCTGGCAGCGCTTGGCCGTGATGTGGTGCTGCACTTCTTCTGGGAATTTCTGCAGCACGCTCAGGATCGGCATGGCGGCGGCGTCGCCGAGCGCGCACAGCGAGCGCCCGAGAATCTGCTCGGCCACGGTCTTGAGCGTGCGCAGGTCAAGGTCCGAGCCCTCGCCGTCTTCGATCTTGTGCAGCAGCATCTCCATCCAGTGCGTGCCCTCGCGGCAGGGCGTGCACTTGCCGCAGGACTCGTGCCGGTAGAAGTGCGTAAGGTTGAGCAGCGCGTCCACCACGCACACGCCCTCGTCGATGAAGATGGCGCCGCCCGAGCCGAGCAGCGATCCCGCCGCCGCCACCGACTCGAAGTCGAGTTTCGTCTCCATCTGATCGGGCGTGAGCCAGGGCACCGACGAGCCGCCCGGGATCACGGCCTTGAGCTTGTGGCCGGCGCGCATGCCGCCCGCGTACTGGTCGAGCAGCTGCGAGAGCGGCAGGCCCATCTCGATCTCGTAGTTGCCCGGCTTGTTCACGAGCCCGCTCACCGAGAAGACCTTGGTGCCGGGGCTCTTCTCGGTGCCCCACTTGCGGAACCAGTCGGTGCCGTTCTTCACGATGAAGGGCACGGACTGGATGGTCTCGACGTTGTTGACCACGGTCGGGCAGCGATAGAGGCCCTCGACCGCGGGGAACGGCGGCTTGGTGCGCGGCTGTCCGCGCTTGCCCTCGAGCGAGTCGAGGAGTGCCGTCTCTTCGCCACAGATGTAGGCGCCCGCGCCCACGTGCAGCGTGATCTCGAGATCGAAGCCCGAGCCGGCGATGTTCTTGCCGAAGAGGCCGGCTTTGCGTGCGTCGGCCAAGGCACCGCCGAGCAAGGGCTCGAGGAACGCGAACTCTCCGCGCAGATAGATGAACGCGTGGTGCGAGTCGATGGCATAGGCGGCGAGCAGGATGCCCTCGAGCAAGCGATGCGGGCTGCGCGACAGGAGCTCGCGGTCCTTGAACGTGCCCGGCTCCGACTCGTCGGCGTTGACCACGAGATACTTGGGCTTGAGCGAGCCCTTGGGCACGAAGCTCCACTTCATGCCGGTCGGGAAGCCGGCCCCGCCGCGGCCGCGCAGGCCCGACGCCTTCACGATCTCGGTGATTTCGTCGGGCTTACCATTCTTGAACGCGTCGAGTGCCGTCTGATAGCCGCCCGCGCCGCGGAAGCCATCGAGCGTCTCGACCGCGTCGAGCGCGAAGTCGCCGAAGAGGATCGGCTCCTTCATGCCCGCAGGCGTGACCACCGGGCCGTAGTGGCCGAGCGGATGGCTCGGGCTCGAAGACGTCGGGCTCATGGCAGCGAATCCAGGAGCTTGTCGACCGACGCGGGGTCGAGCTGCTCGCGGAAGACGTCTTCGTTCACCTGCAGGCAGGGTCCGGTGCCGCACGAAGCCAGGCACTCGACCCTGCGCAGCGTGAAGCGGCCGTCGGGCGTGGTCTCGCCCGACTCGATGCCGAGCTTCTTCTCCAGGTGCGCCATGAGCGCGTCGGCGCCCAGGATCGAGCACGAGAGCGTCATGCACACCTGCAGGATGTGGCGGCCGGTCGGCGTGAGGTTGTACATCGAGTAGAAGGTGGCCACGCCCGCGACCTCGGGCTCTTCGATCTGCAACGCCTGGGCGACGGCCGCGACCGCTTCCTTCGACAGAAATCCGAAGCGCTTCTGCGCGAGCCACAGCGCGGGCATGACCGCCGAGCGCCGATCCGGATAGCGCGCCGCCATGGCGGCGATGGCCTCGCGGTCTTCGGGCGCGAAGACGAGCGGCTTGCCGAGCGTCTCGAGCTTGACGCCGACCGTGGCGCGGCTGCCGGTCACTCCCATTCGAACGCTCCCTTGCGCCACGCGTACGCCAGTCCGAGCACGAGGACGACCACGAAGATGATCATTTCGACCAGGCCGACCATGCCGAGCGAGCGGAAAGCCGCGGCCCACGGGAAGAGGAACACGACTTCGACGTCGAACAGGATGAACAGCACCGCGACCAGATAGAACTTGATCGAGAAGCGCTCGCGCGCATTGCCGAGCGGCGGAGCGCCGCTCTCGTACGTGGTGCGCGCGGTGCGCGACCCGCGCACGCGCCCCAGGAACGTCGACGCGAGCACCAGCCCGCCGCCGATGGCGAGCGCGATCACCGTGGTGAGGAGAATGGGAAGATAGTCGCGCAGCATGGCTACGAACCCACCTTGAGACCCTTCAGGGCCTCGGTGAGCGCCGGAACCACCTCGAACGCGTCGCCCACGATGCCGTAGTCGGCGATCTTGAAGATGGGTGCTTCCGGATCCTTGTTGATGGCCACGATGCAGCGCGCCGAGGACATGCCGGCGAGGTGCTGGATGGCGCCCGAGATGCCCACCGCGACATAGAGCTTGGGCGAGACCGTCTTGCCGGTCTGGCCCACTTGCTCGGCGTGAGGCCGCCAGCCGGCGTCGACCACAGCGCGCGACGCGCCCACGGTGCCGCCCAGCGCTTCGGCCAGCTCTTCGATCAGATGAAAGTGCTCGGGACCGCGGAGCCCGCGTCCGCCGCTCACGATGACCTCGGCCTCGGTGAGATCGACGCGGCCGCCTTCGCCGGCCCCCACTTCGACCGTGCGCACGCGCGCGCGCGCCGGATCGAGCGTGATGCCGAGGGGCTCGACGGCGCAGCTGGCGCCGGGGCGCCGCTCGGTGGCTGCGAAGGCGCGCGGCCGAAGGCTCGCGAGCGCGGGACTGCCTGCAATCTTCACGGTCGAGATCGCCTTGCCGGCGTACACGGGGCGGGTGGCCACCAACGCGCCCCCCTGCCAGTCGAGCGCCGTGCAGTCGCTGGCGAGCCCGGCGCCAAGGCGCGCGGCCACGCGGGGCGCCAGATCGCGGCCCATCGCGGAAGCCGGGAACAAGATCAGATTCGCACCGGCCTTCTTCACCGCCTCCGCCACGCAAGCCACGTAGGACTCGGGCTGGTAATGCGCGACCAGCTCATCGTCGACCGTCCACGCGCGGTCGGCGCCGTAGGCGCCCAGGCCGGCGGCACCCTCGACCTTGGAGCCCGGAATGACGGCGCACACCTCGCCGAGCGAACCCTGGTCGGCGAGCCGGCGCGCCTCGCTCACCGCCTCCAGCGAAGTGCTCTTGATCTGCCCATCGCGCGCTTCGACGAAGACGAGGACGCTCACAGAACCTTCGCTTCCTCGCGCAGCAGGCGCACCAATTCGGGCACGGCCGCCGCACCCTCGCCGACGATCTTCCCGGCTTGCCGGGCCGCGGGAAGCGCGAGCGACACGATCTCCACGGCGGCAGCCGGCGGCGTGACCGGCTTCTCTTCGACGAGCTTCTTCTTGGCCGCCATGATTCCCTTGAGCGACGCGTAGCGCGGCTCGTTCAGGCCTTTCTGCGTGGCGACGACCGCGGGCAGCGGCAGCTCGAGCACCTCGACGCCGCCTTCGATCTCGCGCGTGGCGCGCGCCTTGCCCTCGCCCAGCTCCAGCTTCACGACCACCGTGGCGCAGGGCAGATCGAGGATCTCGGCCAGCATGGGACCGACCTGGGCCGCGTCATCGTCCACCGCCTGCTTGCCGCAGAGCACGAGATCGAAGCCCTTGCCCTCGATCTCCGCGGCGAGAAGACGCGCCACCGCCAGCGAATCCGGGTCGGCATCGGTCTTGAGGAGGACGGCCGCATCGCCGCCCACGGCCAGGGCGTTGCGCAACGCGGCGACGGCTCCCGCCCCGCCGACCGAAAAGACGACCACCTCGCCGCCTTTGGCTTCCTTCAGGCGGATGGCCTCTTCCAGCGCGAACTCGTCGTAGGGGTTGGTGACGAAGGTGACGCCCGCGGGATCGATGTGCTTGCCGTCCGCTCCGATCTTGATGCGCGTATCGGTGCTGGGCACCTGCTTCAGGCAGACGGCGATCTTCAAGAGGGTCCCCCGGCAAGACGGAGAAACGGCGGCCGAGGGATCGGCCGCCCGAGGCGGCATATTGCTTGACGCCTCGAAGAGCGTCAAGTGCCACGCTGGCTATGTTTTGGCTTGGGTCCCGGCAGGCGGCGCGGGCGCCGCGTCGCCACCGCCTCGGCCCTTCTCACGGCGGCTCGCGGACGCTAGCCTCGGGCTCATGAACGCGACCAGCCCATTGCCACGCGAGCCGCTCCCCGGCCCACTCGGCGCCCAGGCCCGCGTGGGCGCCATCGAAGACGCCCGTAACCTCGTCGATCTCTACGTCGCAGCCCTCAAGGAAGCGCGCCGGCCGCACCGCGCCGACCTCGTGGACTGGGTGGTGCAGGCAGTGCTGCACGATCCGCTGCGCGGCCTTTGCGTTCTGGCCGACAAGCCGGCGAACGGCGGGGCGCCACCGCCCGCCGACAGCCCCCGTCATGCCGTCGGCGTCGCGGTCTTCGAGGCTTCGGCCACGGCCGAGCACGGGTGGGCGGCGCGACTTTCGTGCCTCTACGTCATCCCCGAGATGCGTCATCACGGCGTCGGCAAGTGGCTGCTCGGGGAAGCCCTGGAATTCGCGCGCTACTACGGGCTCAATCACGTGGTCTTCGAGGCCCGCCCGGAGGACGCTAGGGTGGCTTCCCTGCTCGCCGCGGCCGGCCTTCGCTCCCACCCCGTGAACCATTACCGGATCGACCTACCGCCCCTGTACGACGAGTCCTAGAGCCAGCGAGAACCGCCGTAAGGTCCTAATCTTCCAGAGCTTTCCTGCCGAAAACCCGTCCAAGGGTCACGGGCGTCCGCCGGACGTCCCGGGCCACCGCCCTGTCGCCGAGCCTGGCCACGGAGAGCCCCCGCATGGATCGGACGGAAAGCCAGCTCGAGAGTCAGCTCGGCCAGATCGAGCGTCGCACGACGTGGATCTGGGCGTTGAGTGCGTTCCTGATGCTGGCCCTCGCCTGCACCCTGCTCGTCTTCTACATCATGGGCTTGAGGGAGCTGAGCGGCATGTTCAGCCTCATCGCCCCGGGCACGCAGGTGCCGATCGGCGCCGGCCTGTGCGGCATGACCGCGCTCTTCTGCCTGATCACGTATTCGCGCCAGCGCGCCAACAACCGGCTCACCCGTCAGCTGTTCGAGGCGCGCCTGCACGAGGACTCGCTGCGCGCGCGCATGTTCGAGCTGACCTCGCTCTTCGACGTGGCCGGCGAGGCCCATCTCGAAGAGGACGTCGATCCCCTGCTCGAAACCGTGTGTCGCAGACTGCTCACCTGCCTGGAAGCCGATCGCACGTCGGTGCTGCTCGCCCGCGGCGAGTCGCGAGAGCTCACGTTCCGCGCCGCGGCTGGAGACGGCGCCGGCGCGAACCGCGAGGTCACCCTGCCGTTCGGCGACGGCATCGCCGGCTGGGTGGCGCAGAACAACGAGCCCCTCATCCTGAACGACGAAGACACGCTGCGCCGCTTCGCCGGCGAGACCAAGCCCGGCAGCGAGATCAAGACGGCGATGTGCATCCCGCTCAGCACGCGCGGCCACGCCATTGGCGTCATCAACGTGAGCCGCGAGAGCGCCGCGCGCCCCTTCACGGCCGCCGACTCGCGCCTGCTCACCACGTTCGCCGAGCACATCGCGGCTGCCATCCAGCGTATCGAGGACCTCGCCGCCATCGATCGCGTGCGCCGCACGCTCGACCGCGACGCGCGCGAGATCGCGGCGCGCAACCGCGCCAAGGAAGTGTTCCTCGAGGCTGCCAACGAAGACTTGCGCGGCCCGCTCACCTGCATTCTCGCGTACGGTGAGTTCCTGTCGCGCGAAGACTGCGATCTCGACGGCGAGAAGCGCGCGTCGTTCGGGCGCATCCTGAACGATCAGGCGCGGCGTCTGGCCGATGTGGTCGCGCAATCGGCGATGCTCCTGCGCCTCGATGGCCGTGAGGCCAAGCTCGACTTGGCGCCGGCGTCCCTGAACGACGTGGTGACCGCGACGGTCAACGACACGCGCCCGGCGGCCGAAGCGGCCGGCATCCAGCTCGTGGCGCTCGTCGAGCCGGGGCTGCCCGCCGCGTCGCTCGATTCGCCGCGGCTTCGCCAGGGCGTGAAAGCGCTTCTCGGCAAGGCGATCCAGCTCTCCGAGACCAACAGCACGCTTCGTGTCGCGACCGGAATGCGCGACTCGCACCTCACCGTGCAGATCGAGGGCTCGCGCATGAGCGTGCAGCCCAAGGACCTCGCGCGCGCGATCGAGCTGGGCGAGGACGGCCCCACGGCGCCGAATCGCAACCTGCTCGGCCTCGAGCTCGGCCTTCACTTGTTGAAGCGCGTGGTCGAGCTGCACGGCGGCCGCATCTGGGCGGAGTGCTCCTCCAACGGCCATACGGTCTTCGCCTTCGAGGTGCCGCTGCCCAAGATGGAAACCGCCTCCGCGCCCGCGGAGAGCGCCACGCCATCCCCAGCCACGCCGGCCGGAATCGTCGAAAACGGACAGGCCGCCGCCTGAGCACTTGTTTGGGCGGACGAGGGGGGTAAGTTTCGCGCTTCCGTTTGAAATTTATTGTCTTGTTTCAAACCGTTTGAAATTGAGTCTCCGATTTCAAGCCAGATCGCGAAAGAACCCTGCCCCTCTTCGGATCGCAAGACGCTTAGCGCTTCCGCTTGGGTTTTCTGATCTCCGGCTTGGCTGGCTGTGCGGGCGCGAGCGTTTCCTCCGCACTCCCCTCACGCCCGTGCTTGCGCCGGCGCAGCCCTTCGGCCACCGCGGCCGCCATGGCGCGCGGGCGGAAGACCGGAATGTTGGCCGGGGGACGCGCGGGCGTGGCAGCTTGCGCCGCGTGTGTCGCGGCCGCCGGCGCCTCGCTCTCCACCGGCATCTCATCGGAAATGCGAATCGGCAGGTCGCTCGCCATGCGGATCAAGTCCTTCCAGGTCTCGCCGCGACGGATCAAGCGAATGCCCTTGCCGCTCACCAGGGCCTCGGGCAGGCGCCCGCGCCCGTTGTAATTGGAAGCCATCGTGTAGCCGTACGCGCCCGCGGCGGTCACGGCCACGAGATCGCCGGGCTCGAGCGGCGGCATCTTGCGCCCCTTGGCCAGGTAATCGCCGCTTTCGCACACCGGCCCCACGACGTCCATCTCGACGCGCTCGGAGCGCGGCGCCGGCTGACGCACGGGTACGATCGCGTGATACGCGTCGTACAACGAAGGACGGATGAGATCGTTCATGCCCAGCTCGGTGACCGCGAACGACTTCTTCCCGCGCTTGACGAACAGCACCTGGCCCACCAGAGCGCACGTGTCAGCGACCAAATAGCGCCCCGGCTCCACGACCAATTGCACCTTTTGATTGTTGGCAACCATGCACGCGGCGTCGGCGAAGCGCTCGAGCGCCAGCTCACCCTTGCCCTCGTAATCGATCCCGAAGCCGCCGCCCAGATTGAGCACCTCGATGCGCGTGCCGCGCGAGCGCACGCGCTCGATCAAATCCACGCACTCGCCCAAAGTGTCGAGCAGGGGCTCGACGGTCAGGATCTGCGAGCCCACGTGCACGTGCAGCCCCACCCAATTCAAGTGCGGCGCCCACTCCGGATGCGCGTACCACGCGAGCACGCGATCGGGCGGCAAGCCAAACTTGCTCTCGGCAATTCCCGTAGCGAGGTCCGGATGCACGTGCGCGTCGACGTCGGGGTTGACGCGCAACGCCGCCCGCACGGGCGCCGACAACCGGCCCTGCTTCTCGAGCCAACCAGCCGCGGCCTCGAGGCGGACGGCCTCTTCTTCGGAATCCACGGAGATGAGATAGGCGCCCGATTCGGCCACCTGCACCAGCTCGTCGTCGGTGCGCGCGTTGCCGTTCACGACCACGCGCTCCGGCGACGCCCCGCCGGCGAGCGCCACCGACAGCTCGGAGCCCGAGCTGACCTCGAAGCCCAGCCCCAGCTCATAGAAATGGCGCAGCAGAATGGGATTGGTGTTCGCCTTGACGGCATACGCGATCAAAGTTTGCGCGCGTGAGAACGCCTTGCGCACGCGGCCGGCGTTTTCGGCCAGGCGCTTGGCGGAATAGACGTAGGCGGGACCGATGGTGCGGTAGAGATCTTCGAGCGAAACGTCTTCGACGTGGAGAAGGCCGTCGCGGTAGACGAACGTGGGGGCTCCCGGGACGCTGTGGGTTTCCGCCGTCTCCGGTTTCACCTTCTCCGCCACCGCCTTCTCCGGACGAGTTGACACTTTCAAGTTCTCCCTCCTAGCATTCCCGATTGCCGGCCCGGCTCTCGCACATCCCCTTCAGGAGGGCGAATGCGAGTCATCCCGTCGTACCGAGCGCTGCTCCCCGCGAGCGCGCTCGTCCCGCTGCTACTGCTGGCCGGCTGCACGGACAAAGTCCCGCCGCCTGCCGCTCCCGTCGTTGTGACCACATCCGAAACTCCCGACAGCGTGCAGGCCATTTTCACGGCCCGATGCGCCAAGGCGGGCTGCCACGTGACCGGCACGGCCGCCTTCGACGAGGTGCTCGAGGCCGGCAAGTCGTACGCGGCGACCGTCAACGTGCCCTCGGGCGAGAGGCCGGCGTTCATGCGTATTCGGCCTTTCGTGCCCGATTCTTCCTATCTCGTGAAGAAGATCAGGGGCGACGCCGGCATCGCCGGCTCGCGGATGCCCTTGGATGGACCGCCCTTCCTGAGCCCGGCGGATTCCAGCACGGTGGTGAATTGGGTCCTGAACGGCGCCCCGGCGACCCAAGTGCCCGTCGGACCGGCCGCCCGGGCGACAGCGATCCGATAGCCTTCCCTCGCGCGCCAAGTTATGACGGGAGCGCGGCTTTCTCAAGGAAAGACGCCCGCCGGCAGCGCCGGATCGCAACCTTTTTGCGTCTCGGTCCGTCCAACCTGCGGGGCGCGAGCTGCCGACCCTTCCGGCGGCAGCCCCTTTTCCCATCCAGGAGTGATGCCATGAGATCGCGTTTCGCCCTCGGAGCCGTCCTCGCCTTGGCCTTGGCCCTTCCCGGCGCCCTGGCGTGTGCCCATGACGACCGTGACATCAGCTTCACGATGAACGTGAAGGGCGACCAGGACGTCATCACGTGCTCGGACGTCGACATGAAGTTCTGGTCGGGCAGGCGCATGAACGACGACATGGTGAACGTGCGGCGCGACCAGACCGTGAGCGTGAGCGCCCCGCGCTCGGGCGCTCTTCGGGTGGCGGCCTCCAGCCAGGGTGCCGTGTGGGTCCAGCCTTCGTCGAATGGCTCCCTCTCGGCGACCATCTGCACGGTGGCGGCCGCCGAATCGCAGAGCGCGTCCAACGCGTTGCTCGACCAGCTCCGGATCGTGAATGAAAACGGCGAGCTGCGCGTGGAAGGCCCGGAACAGGGTTAC
Source organism: Candidatus Eiseniibacteriota bacterium (assembly GCA_036003365.1). Classification (GTDB taxonomy): domain Bacteria; phylum Eisenbacteria; class RBG-16-71-46; order RBG-16-71-46; family DASYSL01; genus DASYSL01. The sequence goes on along the minus strand of DASYSL010000031.1, from coordinate 15,970 downwards.
TGGGGCGCCTACGTCATTCTTTCCGTACCCAACGAAACCTCGCTCGACATGGAGGCGCAGAACGGAGCTCTGGAGGCCCGCGGCGTCACGGGAACCTTCTCGCTGCGCACTCAAAATGGCCCGATCGCCATGACGAACGTGAGCGGCAAGGTGACGGCCCGCGCCGCCAATGGGCCCATCAGTTTCAAAGGTCACGAAGGCGACATCGACCTCAAGGCAGAGAACGGTCCCGTCTCGGTCAAGATCAACAATCCGATTTGGAGCGGCAAAGGCCTCGACGCGAGCACGGAGAATGGTCCTATCACGGTCGTGGCCCCCGACGGGCTCAAGACCGGCGTGCGCATCGAGGGCTCGGACAACTCGCCTCTGAGCTGGAAGGGCCACAGCACCATGGTGACGTCGGACTGGTCGAGCAACCGCACGATCGTTCTGGGGAAAGGTCCCATCTTGGTGCGCGTGTCGACGGTGAACGGTCCTGTGTCGATCAAATCGTCTTCGCCAGCGTCCTCGACGGGCGGGAAGTCACGGATTTGACCATCACGGAGGCCACGACGCTTCCGGTCAGCCTTCCTCTTTCCCCTTCTAGGAGTGATGCCATGAGATCGCGTTGCGCCCGCGGAGCCGTCCTCGTCCTCGCCCTCTCGCTTCCCGGCGTCCTGGCGTACGCCGGTGGCCACAACGCGAGCTTCAACCTGAACGTGAAGGGCGAACAGGACGTGATCACATGCTCGGACATCGAGATGAGCTTCTGGAAGAACAGTCACTCGAAGGACGACATCGTGACCGTGCGCCGCGATCAGAGCGTCGCCGTGAATGCTTCGCGGACGGGCACGCTTCGGCTCGTCGCCTCCCCTGAGGGAGGCGTGTGGGTGCAGCGCTCTTCGAGTGGCACCGTCTCGGCCACCGTCTGCCTGGCGGCAGGCGCCGAGTCGCAGAGCGAGGGCAACGCGATCCTCGATCAGCTGCGGATCGTGAACGAGGGCGGCGAGCTGCGCGTGAAGGGGCCGGATGGCGACTGGGGCGCCTACATCATTCTCTCGGTTCCCAATGGGATGTCGATCGACATGGAGGCCGAGAACGGAGCCCTCGACGTGCGCGGCGTGACCGGCACCTTCTCGCTGCGCACGGAGAACGGCCCGATCGGGGTCGCGCACGTGGGCGGCAAGGTGGTGGCGCGCGCCACCAACGGGCCCATCAGCTTCAAGGGCCACGAGGGCGACATCGATCTCAAGGCGGACAACGGACCCGTCTCGGTCAAGCTCAACGATCCGACCTGGACCGGCAAAGGCCTCGACGCGAGCACGGCGAACGGCCCCATCTCGGTCTTCACTCCCGACGGACTCAAGACCGGCGTGCGCATCGAGGCTTCGGAGAACTCGCCGCTGAGCTGGAAGGGCCACGGCGTCTCCATGACCTCGGACTGGCGTGACAATCCCACGATCGTTCTCGGCAAGGGCCCCGTTCTGGTGCGCGTGTCCACGGTGAACGGCCCGGTGTCGATCAAGTCCTCTTCGGCGCCGTCGTCAACGGGCGGAAAATCGCGGATCTAAAGGATAAGGAACAATCGCCGAGCTTCCGATCTCCTACCAGGAGTGATGCCATGAGATCGCAAATCTCCGTCGGAGCCGTCCTCGTTCTTGGGCTGTCGCTCTCCGGCGTCCTGGCGTGCGCCCGGAGTGGCCACGACCTGAGCTTCACTGCGAATTTGGACGGCAACCGAGACGTGATCACGTGCTCGGATATCGACATGTGTTTCTGGAGAGATAGCCCCCATAGGGACGACATCGTCACGGTCCGCCGCGACCAGAACGTGGCATTGAGCGTGCCTCGCTCGGGAACGCTCCATCTGGTGGCTTCGCCCAACGGCGGCGTATGGGTACAGGCGGCCTCCGACGGCGCGCTCTCCGCCACCATCTGCACGGCCGCGGGAGCCGAGACACGGAGCGCGGCCGCCGCGATGCTCGATCAGCTTCGGATCGTGAATGAAGGCGGTGAGCTGCGCGTGAGAGGGCCCTTGGGCGACTGGAGCTCCTACCTCATCGTTTCGGCTCCGAACGGCGTGTCGATCGACATGGAAGCCGATAACGGCGGCCTCGACCTCCGTGGCGTCTCGGGGACTTTCACGATGCGGAATCAAGGCGGCCCGATCGCCATCGCGCACGTGGGCGGCAAGGTGACGGCGCACTCCGCCGGCGGGCCGATCAGCTTCGTCGGTCACGAAGGCGACATCGATCTCGAGGCTCTGGGCGGCCCGGTTTCGGTCAATCTCAACAATCCCAGATGGATCGGCAGAGGCCTCTCCGCCAACACCCGGGGTGGACCCATCTCGGTCTTCACCCCCGACCGCCTCGAGACCGGCGTGCAGGTCGCGTCGTCGCAAGGCTCGCCGTGGAGCTGGGAAGGCCGAGGCAACATCGACGCGTCGGATGGCTGGGCGGGCGACCGCAGCGTCGTCATCGGCAAGGGCCCCGTGCTCGTCCGCGTGTCCACGGGGGGCGGACCGGTGTCGATCAAGTCCCGCGCGAGGCCCGTGTCAGTTGGCGGAAAGTCGCGGATCTAGGGGATCAGCGGAACCAGAGCCCGGCGGAGGCGGACAGCAGCACGTTCGCGTGTTCGTCGTAGTCGCCACGCGGCAGGACGTGGACACGCAACTCGAACATGGGCTGTGCATGCCAAGTGGGCTGAGCGAATCGCGCTCCGCCCGCCAAGTTCGCCCCCATGGTCCAGCTGACATTCGCATATCCGGGCACGGCCGCAGCGTTCGACAGCCCTTTGGCTGATACGATGCCTTTCTCGATTCGGTAGGCCCCAATTCCACCTCTCAAGTATCCGGCATTCTTGGTCGTGCCTCCCCAGATGAATCCAATCGAACCCTCTAGATGTTGTTCGGTCAAAGGCACGCCCACCGGATAAGGAACGGCAAGAGTGGCGGTGCCCCCGCTCGCGAGAGGCTCCGCGAGAAGCAAATGAGACTCCTCACCTTTCGGCTCGAGCACTCCGATCTCCGACCAGATTCCCCCGAAACTCCAAGGAAACCAGATGAGATCCATGGTTCCGGCAGGCCCGGTCTCCTGTGAGGCTGCCTCGAGAACGGTGCCCAGTTGAAAGGCAATCTGGACAGGCGATGCTGGGGCGGCCTCATCCGCCCAAACGCGAGTGGTGACCGTCGCGAGGATCAGCATCAACGCCGCGAAATCCCGGACTGAAGTCAGCGGAACCACAACCCGCCCGTGAGCGTGAGGAGAACACGCGATTCCCCTCCAGGCGGCCGCGTGAAGTGACAGCGACCCTCGAGGACGGGACCTACATGCATCTTGGGCGATCCAATCCTCGCGCCCGCAGCAACCGATCCGCCAAGACTCCACTTCGCTGTGGGAGGCTCGAATTGATAGATCCGCGCGAACATGATGTCAGGCTCGATACGATATGCGCCCAAACCCGCGCGGAGGTAGGGCGTGACGGCGGTCTCGTCCGATCCCTGCAGGAGGAAGCCTGCCGAAGCTTCGAGATGCTGGATCGAGCCATCTTCCGAGCTCCTCGTGTTCAATGTCGCCGGGGAGACCAGCAGATCCTCGGAGATTGGCTGCTCGAGAACCCCGACCTCCCACCACAAGCCGCCTTCCGGCCATGGGATCCAGGACAGATCGATCATGCCGACGGGTCCGCGATCGTCGAGCCCGAATCCGCTCACTACTCCACCCTGAATGGCGATGCGCACGTTCGACGAGTCTGCGGTCCCTTCAGCGTGAGCTGTGCAGAAGACGACTAACGACAAGGTCGGCACGAGAACGGCACGCCATCTCATCGGAACCAGACTCCGCCCGAGACGCTGAAGAGTTGATGGAAGTCATTTCCATCCAATCGGGTGAGATGGTATCGCCCCTCGATCATCGGTGAAGTACCCCCGGGCGGACCCATGCGGACACCCGGGCCGAAAGACATTCCAATGTCCCATCTGGTTCGTTCGTCGTATCGAGGGTAGTCGTCGGCTGGAGACACCGGCACGGCCACGAAGTCCACGTCTCGATAAGCCCCGATTCCGCCTTTGATGTAAGGAAACAGAGAGGCCGACCGCGGCGGGCCCAAGACGATGCCCGTGGACACTTCTAGAATCTGTTGAGAGCCCGAGAGACTTGGAGTTCGCGTCGCGATGGTCGTTGACGGAGGATTCGGCGGCCCGAGAGGAGTCCGAGGTTCGAAGCCCGCACGCCCTAGAACTCCAAATTCGAGCCACCCCCCACCCATCGAGAACGGCTTGTACACGCACTCGAGATTCATCGTGGGCTCGCTCAGCCCACGACTTGCTCTGCCGGATGCGCCGAGCTGCAACACGAGTTGAGGAGCTGAAGCGGCTTTCGCCAAAGCGGGAACGCAGAGAAGAAAGACAGCAACCGCGGCCGTACGACGCATCGATCCCTCGAGAAGCAAACGATCAACGCGACCGGAAGCGGACCTCCGCTTGTTGCCAGTCGTCCGGCGTGTTGACGTTCTGGAACGAGATCAGCTCGGGATCGGCCGTGCGCAGCTCGTCCTCGCCCACGCGAACCGCAGGCAAGGAGGCAATGACACGATGCACGGCGCGCTCCCCGTCCGAGGCGGCGGCGAGAAGGATCGCGGCCACCTCCTGCCGATACACCGCGAGCAAAGGCTCGGGTCCGCGCGCCGTCCACGGCACCACGGCCAACGGGGCGGCGTGCTGAGGAACCTGCGGGTGAGGGGTGGTCGGCCGGTCACGCGCCGCCCACAAGAGATCGAAGAGTTCGCGCCGGGCAAACGGCAGGTCGACGGCCAGGACGAGCGCCCACTCGGACGCGATCGCGCCCAAAGAGGACGCAAGCGCCACGAGCGGACCGGCGCGCGGTCCGAAGGCGCGCAGGTCGCGGAGCACGAGACTTTCGTCGATGGGGAGCGCCATCTCAGGGGGTGCGCTCACGCGCACATCGTCCGCCCAGCCGCGCGCGTTCGCCAAGGCGACGTCGAGCAAAGTAGAAGACCCGAAGGGCCGCAGCGCCTTCGGCACGTCGCCGCCGAGCCGCATGCCTTGCCCGCCGGCGAGCACGATCGCCACGCGCTGAATCTCCGCGCTCAATAGCCTTCCTTCTTATCCACGAGGTTCAACAAAGGCCGCCCGTCGAGATAGCGCTCGACGTTGTCTTCGAACAAGTGCGCGGCGCGATCCCAGAACCGGCGCGAGGCGCCCGCGATATGGAAGGTCAGCAGCACCTGCGGCATCCGATACAGAGGCGACGAAGCCGGCAACGGCTCCTCGTCGGTGACGTCGAGCCCGGCGCCGGCCAAGCGCCCGGCCTGCAAGGCCGCAATGAGCGCATCCTCGTCGATCGTGGTCCCTCGCCCCACGTTGAACAGATACGCACCCGGCTTCATGGCGGCGAACGCCGCGCGATCGAACAGGTGCTTCGTCTTGGGCGTCGACGGCAAACAGTTGGCCACGAAGTCGCTCTGCGACAAGAGCCAGGCGAGCTGATCCGGTCCGCGCGCCTGGTGGACGCCAAGGGGCAGCTCGCCGCCCATGTGGCGCCGCAAGCCGATCACGCGCATGCCGAAGGCGTGGGCGCGAAAGGCCAGGGCTTGGCCAATGGCTCCGAGCCCGACAATCCCCAGAGTCCGCCCGCCGATCTCGTCGAGCAGCGGCACTTCCTTCCACAGCTCGTCCTGCGCCCACTGGCCCGCGCCCTGATAGTCACGCGCGCGATGAATCTTGCGCACCAAGGCGAGCATCATTGCCATCACGTGCTCGGCCATGGGCTCGGCGTGCACGCCGCGGGCGTTGGTCAGGATCACCGGGCTCGCGACCAGTTCCGGAAACAACAGGTGACCGACGCCGGCCGAAGGCGCCTGAATCCATCGGAGCTGAGACGCCGAACGAAAGATCTCCGGGGTCACGCCGTGGCCCACGAGCACCTCGGCTTCGCGCATGCCGTCGGCGAACCCGATCTCGTGGGGTGCAGCCAGCACGCGGAGCCCGCGCGCGCCGAAGCGCTGCTGCCACGCGCCGATCAGGTCGGCGGGCGCGTTCCACAACGTCATTTCGGGATGATGGATGTGCACGAGGAGGGTTCTCACGGCGACGGCAGTATGCCATGTCTTGCCCGCTCGGGGGCGGCTCGGGTAGCCTAGCGCGGATCATCTGCCGCCTCGTTGATTTGGACCCGTCGCCGTACCCGACTCCTGCGGGAGGAACTCTGTGTCCGTGAGCCCCAAGGCCGCATTCTTCGCGCTCGCCCTTGCCGTCGCCGTGGTCGCGCCCGCGCACGCGACGGGAGAGAGTCCCTGGACGCTCCTCTCGCCCTGGACGCTTTCGCGCGCCGGCTATTTCTTCCAGACGACGGCGAGCTTTCTGTCGAGCTCCAGCGCCTATGACAACGAGGGCTTCAAGCAGGAATCTTCGCTCAACTACAAGGAGTTCACGACCAACCTGCACCTCGAGTACGGCCTGCGCAATTCGATCGGCCTTCTGCTCCACGTTCCGGTGCGGGACATGAAGCAGGAGCAACCGGCGCCGCCCGACGCCGTCGAGTGGGGCATCGGCGATCTCACGCTGGGCGGCCGCTGGCGCTTGAAGACGGATCCGGTGGTGGCGAGCCTCCAGGGCGAGATCAAGCTGCCGACGGGCTACAATGCCGAGGTGCAGCAGCTCCCGCTCGGCGAGGGCCAGGCCGACTTCACGGGCCGCCTCCTCCTGGGCAAGACGTTCCCGGACATCAACGGCTACGCGCTCGCCGCCGGCGGCTATCGCGCGCGCTCCGGCGATCCGGCGAACCAGCTCTTGTTCAACGCCGATGGCGGCGCGTGGCTCGCGACCAAGTTTCTCGCCGAGGCGCACTGGGAGTACGAGAAGTACACAGGGGACGGAACGCGCTCCAACCGGATGCAGGGCGGCGTGTCCGGGCGCTACCGCGGATGGCGTTCGTTCGACGCCCTCGCCGGCATCTTCCACATTTTCGGCGGAGCCAACGTGCCCGCTGGTACGCAAGTCTTCCTTGGATTGACGTACCGAGGCAACCGCTTGGGCAAGTTCGAAGGACCGCTGGCCGCCAATCTCTCGGAGACGCCGCTGCCCGAGCCGCCGAAGAAGAAGGCGGCCGTGGCGCCCGCCCCGGCGCCCGCGGCCACCGCGGACACGACCAAAGTTCGTATTCTGCCTCCGGCCGCTCCGGAAGCACCCGCCCAGCCGGACACGACGAAGCACTAGACAAAGCATCGCAGGCTCGGCCCGTCCGCGGCAGTCGCGGCGGGACGCGGGAGGTTTCACACGAAGACGCTGAAGGAGCTTCTGCCCTACCTCGCGCGCTACCGCGGGCGCCTGACGTGGGGCACGGTGTGTCTCCTCCTCTCCAACGCTTTCGCGCTCGCGGCGCCATGGGTGCTGCGGCACGCGATCGACGACCTCAAGCAGGGCGTCAACGCGGCCAAGCTCGGACGCTTCGCGATCTGGGTGGTGGCCGTCGCGCTCGCCTCCGGCGTCTTCCGCTACATGATGCGGAAGATCCTGATCGGCGTCTCGCGCGACGTCGAATTCGATCTCCGCAACGACTTCTTCGCCCATCTCCAGAAACAACCCGTGCAGTTCTATCAGCAGCGCCAAACGGGCGAGCTCATGTCGCGCGCCACGAACGACATGAGCGCGGTGCGCATGCTGCTCGGCCCGGGCATCATGCAGGGCCTCAACACCATCGTGCTCGGGGTGGCGGCCGTGGGTCTCATGCTCTACCTCTCCCCGCTGCTCACGCTCATCGCGCTCCTGCCGCTGCCCGTGCTCTCGTTCTCGGTGGGTTATTTCGGCCAGCGCATCCATCACCGCTTCGAGGAGATTCAGGCGCACTTCGCCAAGATCTCCGCACTGGTGCAGGAGGATCTGAGCGGCGTGCGCGTGGTGCGCGCCTACGCGCGTGAGGATCACGAGATCGAGCGCTTCGCGCGCATGAACCGCGAATACGTGGGCAAGAACCGCGGGCTCATCCGCCTGTGGTCCCTGTTCTATCCGGCGATGGGCTTCCTGGCTGGCTTGGGTGCGGTGGTCGTGCTGTGGCTCGGCGGCACGCTCGTCATCCGCGGCAAGATCACGATCGGCGCGTTCGTGGCGTTCAACGTGTATCTCTCGATGCTCACCTGGCCCATGATCGCGCTCGGCTGGGTGGTGAACCTGTTCCAGCGCGGCTCGGCGTCGTACGGGCGACTGCGCGAGATCATGGACGCGGTGCCCGCGATTCAGGACGCGCCGAATGCCGGCGACGCGGCCGGGATCCGCGGCGCCATCGAGGTGCGCCATCTCACGTTCACGTATCCGGGCGCGGCGCGTCCGTCGCTCGAGGACGTGAGCATTTCCGTTCCGGCGGGCAGCACGCTCGCGCTCGTCGGCCACACCGGGTCGGGCAAGTCCACGCTCCTCCAGCTCCTGTGCCGCATGTACGAGCCGGCGGCCGGCACCGTTCTCATCGACGGCGTGGACCTGAACCGCTACCAGACCGAAAGCCTCAGGCGGCAGATCGGGCTCGTGCCGCAGGAGACGTTTCTCTTCAGCGCCACCGTGCTCGAGAACATCAGCTACGGCGTCGACCGTGCCGACCTCACGGAAGCGCAGGCGGCGGCGCACGTCGCCCACCTCGACGTCGACGTCGCGAACTTCCCGGCCGGCTACGAGACGCTCGTCGGCGAGCGGGGCATCACGCTCTCGGGCGGCCAGAAGCAGCGCACGGCCATTGCGCGCGCGGTCATTCGCCAGCCGGCGATCCTGCTCCTCGACGACTGCCTGTCGAGCGTCGACACGTACACCGAGGAAGCGATCCTGCGCGAGCTGAAGCAGGTCATGAAGAGCCGCACGTCGGTGATCGTGTCGCACCGGGTATCGACGGTGCGCCACGCCGACCAGATCGTGGTGCTCGAGGAAGGCCGCGTGGCCGAGCGCGGCACGCACGACGAGCTCCTCACGCGCGGCGGCCTCTACGCCGAGCTGCACCGCCAGCAGCAGCTCGAAGAGGAGCTCGAGGCCTCGTGAGCGCGCACGACTTCCACGAGGAGGAAGCGCTCGGCAAGGCGTACGACCACCGCCTCATGCGGCGGCTCATGGGCTTCCTGGGGCCGTACTGGAAGGAAGCCGCGGCGGCGCTCGGGCTCGTGCTCGTGTCGGCCACACTCGCCCTCGCCGGTCCCTATCTCACCAAGATCGCCATCGACGATTTCATCGCCCACCACGATCTGCGCGGGCTCTCGCTCGTGGGCATCGGGCTCATCCTGGTCATGCTCATCCAGGCGGCCGTGGACTACGGCCAGATGTCGCTCATGCAGAGCACCGGCCAGGAGATCATGTTCGACATCCGCATGCGGCTCTTCAAGAAGCTGCAGCGGCTGCCTCTCTCCTATTACGACCGCACGCCGGTGGGCCGGCTCATGACGCGCGTCACCAACGACGTCGACGTGCTCAACGAGCTCTTCACCTCCGGCGTGGTCACCATCTTCGGCGATGTCTTCACGCTGGTCGGCATCCTCATCGTCATGGTGGCCATGAACTGGGAGCTGGCCATCGTCTCGTTCAGCGTCATGCCGCTCATCTTCGTCGTGACCATGATCTTCCGCATCAAGGTGCGCACCACCTATCGCGACGTGCGCACGCGGCTCGCGCGCATGAACTCCTACCTCAACGAGAACCTGACGGGCATGAGCACGGTCCAGATCATGAACCGCGAGGCGCGCAATTACGCCCAGTTCTCGGAGATCAACGCCGGCCACCGCGACGCCAACCTGCGCTCGGTCTTCTACTACGCCATCTTCTATCCGGTGATCGAACTGATCGGCGCGCTCGCCACCGCGCTCATCATCTGGTACGGCGGCCGCCAGGTGATGTGGGCCGGCCTCACGCTGGGCTCGCTGGTGGCGTTCCTGCAATACACGCAGCGCTTCTTCCGTCCCATCGCCGACATCTCGGAGAAGTACAACATCCTGCAGGCGGCGATGGCCTCTTCGGAGCGCGTCTTCGACCTGCTCGACTCGCCGCTCGAGATGCCCGAGCCCGAGTCGCCGCGGCGCCCGGCCAAGCTGGCCGGCGAGATCCGCTTCGAGAATGTCGAGTTCTCCTACAAGGCGGGCGAGCCGGTGCTGCGCGACGTGTCGCTCACCGTGGCTCCGGGCGAGAAGGTGGCGATCGTGGGCGCCACCGGCGCCGGCAAGACCACGATCATCAATCTCTTGTCACGCTTCTACGACGTGAGCGGCGGGCGCATCCTGGTCGACGGCATCGACGTGCGCGACTGGGACGTGAAGGCACTCAGGCGCTCGATCGGCGTCGTGCTGCAGGACGTGTTCCTCTTCTCGGGGACGATCGAAGACAACCTGCGCTTGGGCGACGAATCGATCTCGCACGAGCGCGTCGTGGCGGCAGCGCGCCAGGTGCACGCGGACGCCTTCATCGAGCGGCTCCCGCTCGCGTACGGCGCCGAGGTGCGCGAGCGTGGCGCCGGCTTTTCCGTGGGTGAGAAGCAGTTGCTCTCCTTCGCCCGCTGTCTCGCCTTCGACCCGCACATCCTGGTGCTCGACGAGGCTACCTCATCGGTCGACACCGACACCGAGATCCTCATTCAGGACGCGCTGCACAAGCTGATGGCCGGCCGCACGTCGGTGGTCATCGCGCATCGACTCTCTACCATTCAGGACGTGGACCGCATCGTGGTCCTGCACAAGGGGCAGGTGCGCGAGAGCGGCACGCACCAGGAGCTCCTCGCCCAGCGCGGCATCTATTATCGGCTGTACGAGCTGCAATATCAGGCGCAGGAAAGAATCGGCGCTTCGGCCGCGCAGCGCGCGATGGCGGAGTAGTTCCTAGCGGTAGCGCGCCTTGAGCGCTCCCCACGTCGGGTCCGCGGTGGGCACCGGCGGCGAGGTCGAGGTGAGCGCGAGCACGAAGTTCGCCGGCAGGAACCCGTTCTCCACACCGCCGAAATTGACGTAACCGAAGCGCTTGCTGTACGCGATGTCGTGGGACTCACCGATCTGGACCGGATCGGCCAGTTGCAGTCCGCATCCCCTGAACGCGCTGAACTTCACGCCCATCCAGACATCCGGCGTCACCACGCCGGCCAGCGGGTAATACGTGACCCGCACCAGCCCCACCGGCAAGCCGTCGACGTGGAACGGTCCAGCCAGGACCTTGCCCGGCGGATCGTCCTGAGCGTCGTTCTCGTAAATGGTCACCGTGACGCTCGTCTCGAACCCGCTGAGATTGTAGAAGCCGATCTCGTAGGCGCAGAGCGGCTCCATCCCCAGCGCGTTGGTGTGCAGGTCGTCCATGAGCTCGAAGCCATTCTGCGGATAGAACGTGAGGTAGTTGAGCTGATTGCGATACGCGAACGAGCACGCCGAGATGTCGAGCGGCCCGGGGATCGGTCCGGAAACGGCGACCTCTGGCTGATCGAGCGGGACCTCGGCCTGGACGACGGTGACGGTGGATCCTTGAGGCTGGGCCAAGGCGAGCGCGGGTAGAGCGAGCCCGAGAGCGACACACGTGACAACGAGCCGCATGACCGTCTCCTCTGAAAGAGGACGGGCCCGAAGGGGGGCGTTCGGGCGAACGGGCCGGAACACGGGCCTGCCCCGGCAGCATCTGGGCAGCCAGTCTGCGCTCTTCGCCTCGGGCTTTCAAGAACGACTATTTGAGCGTGGCGCCCACGTGCTCCTCGGCGTGATACGAGGAGCGGACGAGCGGACCCGACTCGCAGTGCTCGAAGCCGAGATCGAGCGCGTAGCGCTTGTAGGCGGCGAATTCGTCGGGGTGCACGTAGCGGAACATCGGGATGCGCTGCTGGCGCGGCTTCAGATACTGGCCGATGGTCACGATCTGCACCTGGTGCGCGCGCAGGTCCTGGAGCGTGGCCATGACCTCTTCGGCCGTCTCGCCCAGGCCCACCATGATCCCGGACTTGGTCTTGGAGGTGCCGTAGGCGTGGGCGCGCTCGAGCAGCTCGAGCGTGCGCTTGTACACCGCACCCGGGCGCACGCGGCGGTAGAGCCGGGGCACCGTCTCGATGTTGTGATTCAGGACCTCGGGATGGACCTGCATGACGACATCGAGCGCGTTCCAGTCACCCTGGAAGTCCGGGATGAGCACCTCGATCGAGCAGCCGGGATTGATGCGCCGCACCTCGCGGATGCAGTCGGCGAACTGGGCCGCGCCCTGGTCCGGAAGATCGTCGCGCGTCACCGACGTGATCACCGTGTGGCGCAGGCCGAGATCGCGCACCGCTTCGGCCAGCCGCGTGGGCTCGGCGCGATCCGGCGCCTCGGGCGTGCCCTGCGGCACGGCGCAGAACGTGCAGCGCCGCGTGCACAGGTTGCCGAGAATCATGAACGTGGCCGTGCCGCGCCCCCAGCACTCGCCAATGTTGGGGCAGCGCGCGCTCTCGCACACGGTGTGAAGACCCGCGAGCACGGGCTTCATGCGCGAGATCGCATTGACGTCGCGGAGCTTCACCTTGAGCCACTCCGGACGCCTCTCCCCCGGCGGATCGGCGAAGCCCGTGCCCGCCAGAGCTCCCGCCGCCGGCGCCGAGCAGCACACGTCGCCTTCGGCACTGGCGCGGGTCAGATTCAAAGGGATGGTGGCCAAAAGAGGACTCCTCGCGACGGGCCTTTCAGGACCGGGAAGCGACCCGGAATGGGCTATTTTCAGCCCTTTTTCATTCGGTTCGCTGCCAGTCTACGGGAGCGCGCCCTTTCCCGCCAGAGCGAGGCCCAGAAGCGCGATTGACACCCCTCTAGTAGGAATTCTAAAGTTAATGGCACCTAAAACCCGCGTCCGCCGCATTCCCAACACTGCGGCCTTCCTGGGGCGCCCACACAACTTTGCGAAGAGGCTCACGATGTCCCTCGGGGAAAGAATCCGTACGCTCCGGCGTCGTCGCGGCCTGACGGTCCAGGGATTGGCAACAGCTTGTGGTCTGTCGAAGGGATTCATCAGTCAGGTCGAGAACGGCCGTACTTCACCCTCGCTCAGCACATTGGTCGATCTTGCCCGCGTGCTCAGCGTCTCTCCTGCTTTTCTCGTCGCCAACGGAAACTCGGCGGGCACGCACGTGACGCGCGCCAACGGCCGCGGTGCGACGTCGCCGCGTGGCGCGAGCGCCACGTTGCTCTCCGACCTGCCGCAGCGCTCGCTCGACTTGTACCTGGTCGAGATCGCGCCCGGCGGTGCCATCGAGGGTCAGCCCCTCGATGACTCCGGTGAGCAGGCGGCGCACGTTCTCGCCGGCCGTGTGCGAGTGACCAGCGGAAGCGCGCAGACCGATCTTGGTCCGGGCGACACCGGCCACTGGAGTGATTGCTCCGGGATCACGGTCGCGAACCTGGGCGCCGAGCCCGCGAAGATCGTGCTCGCGGCGCTATGCGCCGCCGCCATGTCGGCGAGCCACGGGGAGGGCTGAGCCGGCCTGCTGTGGTCCGCCACTTCCTGCGCGACACGTACTACACCGCCCGGGAGTTCTCGGACAACGCACGCCTGTTCCTGGTCTCGACGTTCCTGTCGTGGGCCGGGTACGCGGTCAATCAGGTCCTCTTCAATCTCTATCTGACCGAGGGCGCGTATCGCGAAGCGTTCATCGGTCGCTGCCTGTCCATGGTCGGCCTCGGCATGGGCCTGGCAGCCGTTCCGGCCGGATTTCTCTCGGACCGGATCGGGCGGCGGATGTGTCTCTTGATCGGCAGCTTGGGCCTGGGCGCCAGCTACTGCGTCCGGGCTCTTTCTTTGGACCCTGCCGTACTGCTCACCGCCAACTTTTGCGCCGGCGCCTTTTTCTCGCTGGTGACCATCTCGACGTCACCGTTCCTGACCGAGAATTCCGAGACGCACGTGCGCAGCCATCTCTTCAGCGCGCACTTCGTGACGACGTTGACCGCGGGCGTGGTGGGCAATCTGCTCGGCGGGCGCATTCCCGAGCTCCTGCTGCACCACGCGCCGGGATTATTCCCGTCGTTATTGTCCGCTTATCGCTGGACGCTCCTGGCCAGCGGCGTAACCACCGTCATGGCGGTGTGGCCGCTGCTCTCGGTGCGCGAGGTGCCACCGGAGATCGGTGACGGTTCGACGCCGCGCACGTCGTACCGCGAGGCCGCGCCGCTTCTGGCCAAGTTCGGCGTGATCTACATGCTGATCGGCACTGGCGCCGGGCTCGTGATCCCGTTCTTCAATCTATACTTCGCGCGCCGCTTCAACTGCACGAGCGGCCAGATCGGCGTTTTCTATTCCGGCAGTCAGGTGCTGACGGCGCTGGTGGCCTTGGCCGGACCCTTCCTGGCCAAGCGCTTCGGCGCTCTGCGCTCCGTGACCTGGCTGCAGCTCGCCTCGCTTCCCTTCTTGGTCACTCTTGGGTTCGAGAAGACGCTCGGCGTGGCCGTAGCGTGTTTCTGGGCGCGCGCCTGCCTCATGCAGACCGCCTCGCCACTGATGAATCATTTCACGATGGAATCGGTGCCCGCCGACCTGCGCGCCCGCACGACGGGACTCACAAACTCTTTGTGGCAATTGGGCTGGGCCGCGAGCACTTCTCTGTCCGGCGTTCTGATGATGCGCTACGGCTACGACTATCCCTATTACTTGACGGCCATCTTGTACGGCAGCGCGGCCGTCCTCTTCTACCGCATGTTCAAGGCGCGGCCGGCCGTTGCCGCGGTCGCTGGCATGGGCGAGCGCAAAGCTGCCGTGTAAGGCTTCGTGTTGAGAATCGTTCTCGTGTCCGCTGGGATGGTTCGAATCTCTCTGTCGTGACCCGTAACGGCGCCGCTCGAAACGTCCACGTCGTACTCGGTGCGTAGAAGAGTGATCACTTTAGGTGGTTCCGCGTACATGTAGTAGGCGGTCGCCCAATAGATGATGTGAGCGATTTCGTTGCCCTCGTCTCGCGAGAACGAAGTCAGTGGTTTCGTCTCTGAATCTCCTCCGCTGCGCTGGAACCACGCATACTCTGCCAAACCACGCACGGCTACGTCATTGATCGGTCGAACCTGAAACGTTCCATACGACCAATCCCAATTCGGCCAGCCTTCCGGTGACCGCATGACGTAGCTCGAGCGATGAACACGAAACCGATGACTGTACTTTCCCGCCGTTGGCAGAGGCTCGAATTCGAAAAATCGGTTGGTGACGATTGGGCCCGTGGTATCGAACGGGGAAGACTCATAGACGTAGGCGTGGGTCGAATCGGCCCATGCGCGAGCTTGGCGCACATCGTCGGTGGAGAGTTCCTGGAGTGGGCGCGAAACGTTGTCTTCATGAATGCTCCAGGTCGTCATGTAGAAGGTGAAGACAGGATTGACATCCTCCCGGTAGAACCCGGCAGGTCCCAGATAGTTCGAAAAGCATGCATCGCGGAGTTGTGAGTCCGTGAACACGCTGTCCATGGGGCCAAAGCGCGGTTGAGCGAACGCTTTGGCCCGCGGCTGCGTGGGCCAGCCGCTGCATCCCGCAAGAGTCAACGCGACCAAGCACAAAAGGGATTTCGGAAGTTTTCTCATGGGCGGCCTTTTCCTGGCGTGCAAGAAGCTTGCAGCCTGGAAGTACCGCTCACATTTCGCGTTGGTTCCAAAGCTGTGATCTAGCCGATCCCCAATTCCTTCAGCACAACCTTCCACTGCGGATCGCGACGCGGCGTGTCCATGAGCGGATCACAAAGCAAGTAAACGAATCCGGCGTCGTTCTGATCGTGGGCGAAGGGGTCTACGCCGTACCCCGTCCGAGCGACTAAGATGCGGCGGGCCTATCCCTCATTGGCGAGACACTGTCCGCTGGGAGTCCCCATGCGCCGCGCTCTGCTTGCCGCTCCGCTTCTCTTGCTCGCTCCATGCGCCTTCGCCAGTCCGGTGAACCCGACGCAGTTTCAAGAACTCTCTTGGCGGCTCATCGGGCCGTTTCGGGGAGGCCGCGTGCTCGCGGTTTCGGGCGTTCCCGGCGAGCCCAACCATTTCTATT
>DASYSL010000030.1:0-3146 GCA_036003365.1 Candidatus Eiseniibacteriota bacterium | reverse complement strand
GAAGAGATCGCCGCCGCCATCGCCGAAGGAGCGGCCGGCGTGCCGCCTGAAAAGCCGGTGCTCACGGTGTTTCTCTCGGCACGTGGCGTGCCCACCGAGCTGCGCTCCGGGCCGCGCGGCGATCTGCCTTCGTTCCCTTTTCCCGAGAACACAGCTCAGGCGCTTTCGGCCGCGGTCGGTTACGGAAGCTGGCTGGCGCGACCGCGCGGAACGCCTGCGAGGTTCGACCCCGCGGCGACGAAAGCCATTCGCGCCCTCGTCGATCGCGTCACCGCCGTCACGACGGAGCATCGTTGGATGCCGGCGGCCGACGTGAACGTTCTCTTGAAGGCCGCAGGCATCCCAGCCGCGATGACCATTCAGATCGAGTCGGCCCACGCCGAGCAGGAAGCCGAGCGCCTCGGTTATCCACTGGTGGCAAAAGCCGTAGCCAAGGGCCTCGTGCACAAGAGCGACGCCGGCGGAGTCATTCTGGGCCTGCACTCTCGCGCCGATGTGGCGCGCGCGGTGCAGCAGCTCGAAGAGCGCATGCGCGCCGCGGGAACCAAGCTCGATGGCGTCTTATTGCAGCGTGAGATCGGCCCGGGCATCGACATGATGGTGGGCATGACCACCGATCCCCAGTTCGGGCCACTCGTCGTGTGCGCCTTCGGCGGGGTGCAGGTGGAGCTGCTGCGCGACGCCTCGTTTCGCTTGCCGCCGGTCACCGACGTCGACGCCGGCGAGATGATCGACAAGCTACGGCTCTCGCCGCTCTTGGCCGGCTATCGGGGCGCTCCGGCGGGAGACCGGGCGGCGCTCATCGAAGTTATCCGTCGGATTTCTGCTTTGACCGAGATTGCGCCCGAGATCCTTGAGATGGATCTGAATCCGGTGCGCCTTCTGGCGCCCGGTCAGGGTGCGGTGGCGCTGGATGCGAGAATTCGGGTGGGGCCCACCTAGCGCGCCGGCAAGTATCTCGGGTACTCGGGCTCCCAGGTCATGGCGCGGACGCGCGAGGGCACATCGGCCACGGCGACGCCGGGGGCGGCGCCGCTTTCCACCAGCGCCTTGCCCACCGCGCAGGCCACGGCGAACGACACTTCGCGGAGCCGCGTGAGCGACGGATAGATGGACGCGCCGGGCCCGCGATTCTTCGCGTTCAATTCGTACAGGGCCTGCGCCGCGGCCAAGAAGGCTTCGTCGGGGAGCGTGCGCGCGCCCACGGCGACGGCGCCGAGACCGAGACCGGGGAAGATCAAAGCGTTGTTGCCCTGGCCGATCTCGTGGCGCACGCCCTTCCATTCGATGGCCGCAAACGGGCTTCCCGTACCCACGACGGCCGCGCCGTCGGTCCAGCGGATGAGGTCTTCGGGCAGCGCTTCGATGCGGCTCGTTGGATTCGACAAGGGGAAGAAGATCGGCCGCGGGCACGAGGCGAGCATCGTGCGCACGATCTCCTCGCTGAACGAGGCCGGCTGGCCCGAGGCCCCCACCAAGATGGTCGGCTTGTGCAGGCGCACGACCTCGCCCAAGCCCAGGGGCTTCGCGCCCTCGACCTTCCACTGCGCGAGCAGGGCCGGATCGCCGGCGATCTCGCGCTGGAACGAGTGTAGGTTCGGACGATCGGCGAGCACCAGCCCGTGCGAATCGAGCAGCAGCACTTGGCGGTGGAACTCGGCGTCGCTGACACCCGCTGCGGTCATGGCGCGCTTCAGCGCCAGCGCGCAGCCGCCGCCCGCCGCACCCGCGCCGTAGAACACCACGCGCTCGTTTTCCAGCCGCCGGCCCACCTGGGCCAGCGCCGAGCGCACGCCGGCCACGAACACGCAGGCCGTCCCCTGGATATCGTCGTTGAACGACAAGATGCGGTTGCGATAGCGCTCGTAGACCCTGAACGCGTTGGCGCTCGCGAAGTCTTCCCACTGCACCAGAGCGCGCGGAAACACCTTGGACACCGCATCCACCAGCTCGTCGAGCAGCGTGTCGTAGTCCTCGCCCCGCAGGCGCGGATGGCGCATGCCCAGATAGATGGGGTCGTCGAGCAGGCGCTGGTTGTTGGTGCCCACATCGAGCGTGACCGGGAGGGTCAGCGCCGGGTGGACGCCGGCCCCGGCGGTGTAGAGCGCCAGCTTGCCGATGGAGATGCCCATGCCGCCCACGCCGAGGTCGCCCAAGCCGAGCACGGCCTCGTTGTCGGTGACCACGAGCACGCGATAATCGTCGCGGGGGAGATTGCGTAGAAGTTGGATCACCCGCCCACGGTCGCGCGCCGAGATGTAGAGACCGCGCGTCTGGCGGTAGAGCTGGCTGTACTGCTCGCACACCGTGCCCACGGTCGGCGTATACACGATGGGCGCCATCTCTTCGAGATGGTTCACGAGCAGGCGGAAGAACAGGGTCTCGTTGCGGTCGCGCAAGGCCTGCAAATAAAGGTAACGCAGGATCTCGCCGCCGGCGCGCAGATAGTTGCCATACGAGCGTTCTTCCTGCTGCTCGGCCGTCGAAACGCCGGGCGGCAGGAGGCCGTGCAAGCCAAAGAGATTCCGCTCTTCCTCGCTGAAGCAGGTCCCCTTGTTGAGCAGCGGATCCAGGATCAGCGCGAGGCCGCGCTTGTCGACATACTGGACCCGCTCTTGATCCTCGGCCACGGGCGTGGGCTCGGCCATCCCCCTACCCGCGCTCGGCGAGAGCCTTGTAGTTGCGCTCCGTGGCGCCCACGTACACCTGGCGCGGGCGACCGATGCGCGTGGCCGGATCGTGCCGCATCTCGAGCCAGTGCGAGATCCACCCCGGCATGCGGCCCATGGCGAAGAGCACGGTGAACATGTTGGTGGGCACGCCGATCACGTTGTAGATGAGGCCGGAGTAGAAGTCGACGTTGGGGTAGAGATTGCGGCTCACGAAGTACTCGTCGTGCAGGGCGATCTCCTCGAGCTTGAGCGCGATATCCAGCAGGCGATTGGACTTGGCGCCGGGCACGCGGCCGATGACCTCGCGGCACATCTTCTTGAGGATGGTGGCGCGCGGGTCGTAGCTCTTGTAGACGCGGTGGCCGAAGCCCATGAGGCGCGCCGAATCCTGCTTGTTCTTGGCGCGCTCGACGAACTTTTCGGCGCTTCCCTCCTGGGCGGCGATCCGCTCCAGCATCTCGATCACTTCCTGGT
>DASYSL010000029.1:0-10046 GCA_036003365.1 Candidatus Eiseniibacteriota bacterium | reverse complement strand
ACGCAGGACGCGGCCGACCTGGTGAAGAACTTCCTCGGGCGCCCGTACAACTTCAAGGCGTTCGAGGCCTGGCTGAACCGGGGAG
Source organism: Candidatus Eiseniibacteriota bacterium (assembly GCA_036003365.1). Taxonomy (GTDB): domain Bacteria; phylum Eisenbacteria; class RBG-16-71-46; order RBG-16-71-46; family DASYSL01; genus DASYSL01. The sequence goes on along the minus strand of DASYSL010000029.1, from coordinate 9,961 downwards.
CCGGAACGTAGTCGCGCCGGGGAGCGGAGGCCGCGCCGCTCCATGAAGAACCTTCGGCTGTCTCGCATCCCCAAGGAGGCGTGGCTCGCCGGCCTGTCGGTGGTCGGCATCCTCCTCCATCTGGTCCTGCGCTACGCGCTCGGCTCGGCCGCGCCTGTCTATCTGGCGCCGCTCTACGCCGTGCTCCTGATCGGCGGCCCGCCGCTCGTCTGGGACATCCTGGTCCAGATCGCGCACCGCGAGTTCGGCTCCGATCTGCTGGCTGCCATCGCCATCATCTCGTCGGTGTTCTTCGGACAGTTCCTCGCCGGCGCTCTCGTCGTGCTCATGCTCTCGGGCGGGCGCACGATCGAGAGCTTCGCCGTGGGCCGCGCCAACTCCGTGCTCGCAGCACTCGCGCGCCGCATGCCTTCGGTGGCGCACGTGCGCTCCGAGGCCGGGCTCTTCGACCGGCCGCTCGATGCCGTCGCCATCGGCGACGCCCTCGTCGTCTTCCCGCACGAGATCTGTCCGGTCGACGGCGAGGTGGTCGAGGGCCACGGCGTGATGGACGAGAGCTATCTCACGGGCGAGCCCTACCTCATGTCGAAAGCCCCCGGCTCCGACGTGCTCTCGGGCGCCATCAACGGCGAGAGCGCGCTCACCATTCGCGCCGTGCGCCGCGCCGTCGACTCGCGCTACGCCAAGATCATGGACGTGATGCGCGAGACCGAGCAGAAGCGACCGCGCATGCGCCGTCTCGCCGACCAGCTGGGGGCGATGTACACGCCGCTCTCCCTCGCCATCGCGCTCGGCTCCTGGCTGGTGAGCGGTGACCCCGTGCGCTTCCTCGCCGTGCTCGTGGTGGCCACGCCGTGCCCGCTCTTGATCGCCATCCCGGTCGCCATCATCGGCTCGATCTCCCTGGCCGCGAAGCGCAGCATCATCATCAAGAACCCGGCCGTGCTCGAGGAGGTCGACACCTGCCGCACCATCATCCTCGACAAGACCGGGACCCTGACCTACGGGGAGCCCGACCTCACCGACCAGCACCTGGCCCCGGGCTTCGACCGGCGCGACGTGCTGCGTCTGGTGGCGAGCCTCGAGCAGTATTCGAAGCACCCGCTGGCACACGCCATCCGCGAGGGGGCGCGGCGCGACCGGCTCACGCTCGCCGAAGCCGGTCAGATCTCCGAGCGCGCCGGCGAGGGACTCGCGGGCGTGGTGGATGGCCGCCGCCTCCAGGTCACGGGACGCGCGCACCTCTTGCGCACCGAGCCCCAGGCCGCCTCTCTTCTGCCCGCGGCCGAGGGCGGCCTCGAGTGCGTGGTGCTGGTCGACGGCCGCTACGCTGCCACGTATCGCTTCCACGACAGCCCGCGCGCCGAGAGCTTCTCGTTCGTCCAGCACTTGCAGCCCAAGCACGGCTTCGAGCGCGTGCTGCTGGTCTCCGGCGACCGCGACTCCGAGGTGCGCTACCTGGCCGAGCGTGTGGGCATCCACGAGATCCACGCCGAGCAGAAACCCGAGGAGAAGGTGGCGATCGTGGTCGCCGAGACCCAGCGCGCCAAGACCCTCTTCATCGGCGACGGCATCAACGACGCGCCGGCTTTGATGGCGGCCACGGTGGGCGTGGCCTTCGGGCACAACAGCGACATCACGACCGAGGCCGCCGGGGCCGTGATCATGGAATCCTCGATCGAGCGCCTCGACGACTTCTTCCACATCGGCCGCCGGCTGCGCACCATTGCGCTTCAGAGCGCGATCGGCGGCATGGCCCTGAGCCTCGTCGGCATGGCCTTCGCGGCCACCGGCGGCCTGCCGCCCGTGGCCGGAGCCATCACGCAGGAGCTGATCGACCTGGCCGCCATCTTCAACGCGCTCCGGGCGGCGTTCGCGCCGGGCAAGCTGGCCGACTTCAGGGTGGAAGGGCACGAGGGCAGCTAGGCAGCGGTTCCGGAACGGGCGAATGGTCAGCTTCGCCGAGTGGACCACTTACAGGTCCATGGACCTGTGACCGGGCCACCTGTCCTCACCGCCCACTTCTGTCCGAACACTCGTTGCCGTCGCGATTTAGCCCCGTGGGCATCAAATGTCTTTCGTCACCACACACGAGGAAACACTTGTTTCCCCCTATCCACCCGCCCAGCGGCCTCACGCGGGGAGCTGCGCGCGCCCAAGCTCGCGTCCTGGAAACGTTTCCACGCTTCGTCCCACAGGACTTGCCACCGCATTCTCCCAAGCACAACCTCATGGGCACGGAACATGCGATGGAAGCTTCCCGTTCGGCTCCCCCTCGTCGCCTGATCGAGTCGGCGCTATCCCCCGGCGCCGGCCATCGTCCGAGAAAAACATGGAGGTGGAGCATGCACGTATCTTCCAAGTGGGTTTCTGCCGCAGCGCTTCTTTCCGCCGCCGCCTGGACTCGCAGCGCCGCCGGCCCGGCCACTCCCGACGCGGCCGCCGACAGTCCCGTCGGTCTCCTGCACCGCTTCGAGCAGGCGTACGAGGGGCGTGACCTCGAGGCATACGCCGGCCTGTTCACCGCCGACTATCGTTTCTATCCGTCCGATCCCACAGTGGCCGCGCGCTGTCCGAACGGCTGGCGGCGTGACGACGAGATCGCCTCGGCCGACCATCTCTTCCACGGCTTCACCGACGCCACGGGAATCTACCGGGCGCCCGCGACGAAGATCTCGCTCGAGCTCTCGCCCTACCGCGTGGAAGCCGACCCCGAGCACACCGACTCCACGGCTTACTACCAGTGCTACATCGTGCCGTCGGTGACGCTACAGGTATGGACCGCGACCGGGGATTACTTCATCGAGCGCCAGGAGCACGATTACTACGTGGTGCGCGGCGACGCCGCGGTGCTCACGCCGGACGAGGACGGCTCGGCCGACTCCTGGTACATCCGCAAGTGGGTGGAGAACCCGCCCAAACAGCCGGTGTGGGCGATGGGCGATCCCGACCGGGTGGCGACTCCCTGAGCCCGCACGGGCTCAGTGGGTGACCACGAAGCGCGTGCGCGCGTCCACGCCCGGGCCGGTGAGGCGCGCCACGTAGACGCCGGCCGAGACGAAGAGTCCGTCCGATCCGAGCCCATCCCAATCCACGGCGCGCGCACCCGCCGGGACCGAGATCGCGCGGAGCGCCCGCCCGTTCACGGCGTAGAGCGTGATCACAGACGGGCCCTCGACGGCGTGGTTGAGCGCGAAGCGGCAGCCCACGGTGGCGATGCTCGGGCGCGCCGTGAACACGGCCGCCGGCTGGGATACGGGGCCTACCGGCGCGTCGAGGATGGCGAGATAGCTCGTCGAGTCCTTGGTGACGATGCGCCCGGTGCGGCGACCATCGAGGTCGGTGAAGGCAAGCTCGAGCCGCCCCGCGTAGCCTCTCCAGCCCGGCGCGTCGAACGCCCCCCAGCGCACCGGCACCGTCTCCGGCGGCGGTAGCGGCTGGCCGAGCGGCGTGATGGTGAGAGTACCTTCGTGCGCGCCGCGCACCACGCCGTACAACCCCTTCCCGCCGCCGAGCGGGCGCGTCATGGCGCTCGACTGCGAGCCGTAGCGCGTGCTGGCGCTGGTTTCGACCGTCAGGCTGCCGCGCGACAAGGCCGGCACCTGCGGGTAGAGAAAGACGCCACCGCCGAAATCGGTCGGCCACACGCCCGCTCCCGCCGCCACGTCCTCGCCATCGGTGGCTCGCCACGCGAGGTCCTCGCCCGGCAAAGGCTCCTCGTATCCGTCGGCGTGACGGAAGAAGAGCACCACCAAAGGCGAGAAGCCGAACTGGTAGATCTGCACGCCGAGCTGGGGCGTGGTGCCGAGCACGTACTGGCGGTCGGCCCAGGCGCGAAACGGCATGCCCTCCATCTCGGGCGCCACCTCGGCGGCGATGGCGATGAGCCCGCCGATCGAGTGGCGCAGCGTATCGGAGGCGGCGAGCGCTTCGTAGTAGCGGCGGTTGAACTCACGCTGGAATCCGGGGTGCTCGAGCGCCGCCTTGCGCCACACGTAGCCCGCCAGCTCGTAGCGCAGGACCACGGCCGGCAGCCCGCTCCAGAAGAATCCGCGATGCGGCGAGATCGCAGGCTGATTGAGAAGATCGTAGGACGCGTCGTCCGAATCGCCGTAGGGCTGAGCGTAGACGTGAAGGCGCTCGAGCACCTGCACCGTCACGGCCACCGCCATGCCTTCCTCGAACGGGTCCCAGTACACCACGTCGTCGCCGTGGAAGGCGTGCGCCAGCTCGTGACAGAGGGTGGCGCGATCGGCCTGCACGAGACGGATGGCGTGCTCGGTGGGCGTGTACGTGCCGGCGATGCCTTGGTCGGCGAGCGAGCGGTCCTTGATGATCTCGATGGCGTCGGGAGCCGACGGCGGACCGCAGACTTCTTCGAGGATCGGGAGGAGCGTTTCCACGTACGACCGAAGATGAACGAGCTCGGTCGGGGTCCAGGGATCGTCGGGTGAGTCGAACGCGAGGTGCAAGTGGTTGGTGTCGGAGAGCGCGGGCTTGAGGCGCGGCGCGAGTGCTTGGGGGCTCAAAGCGCGCGGCCGGCCATCGGGGCTCACCACGCAGGCGTGCGTGATGCGCACGGGGTCGGGCTCCGACCGGGCCACGGTGGCGCAGGCCATGCCGATCACGACGAGCAGGAGCGCGACGGGAATCGACGCTCTACTCTTCATAGCCTTTGCCCTCGACCCAGATGGCCCCCTGTGGACCGAACGAGCGCTTCCAGATGGGGACCGAGAGCTTCAAGCGTTCCATGAGATGGCGGCAGCAGTCAAACGCTTCCGCGCGGTGGGCGGTGGCCACGGCCACGGCCACGCTGGCCTCGCCGAGAGCGAGCCGCCCCAGCCGGTGGGCGATCGCGATGCGCGCCGCCGGCCACGCCGCGAGCGCCTCCTCGGCCAGGGCGCGGAGCCGCTCGGCGGCCACACGCTCGTAGGCCTCGTACTCGAGAGCTTCGACCGTGCGCTCGCCTTCGTGATCGCGCACCGTGCCCACGAAGAGGACGACCGCGCCCGCGCCTGGGTCTTCCACCGAGCGGCGCACCGCTTCCATGTCGATGGGCTCGCGCGTGAGCGCCACGTGCACGACGGCACCGCTGCCACCGGCCACGGGCGGGATCCACGCCACCTCGTCGCCGTCCTTGAGCGCTTGGGCGGCGGGACGCACGCGGCCCTCGACCAGCGCCGGAAAGCGCGCCAGCGGCTTGGCCAAAGCCGGGCGCTCGCGCGTGAGCGCGGCGCGCAGATCGTCGAGCGTGGCGCCCTCGGGAAGATCGATCTCGAGACGCGAGGTCCCCGCCGCCTCGCGCAGCGCGGCGAAGAAGAGAACCGCGACCCTCACGCGTGACCCCGGCCGGTCGCGGGCGGCGAGTAGGCGTCGGCCAGGATCTCGAGCGGATGGCGGAAGCGCACGCTCATGCCGCGCCGGCGCGCGCCCGCTTCCATGTGCAGGAGGCAGCCGGGATTGGCGACTGCGACCACGGTGGGATCGGCATCGCGCACCGTCTCGAGCTTCTGCTCGAGCAGCGTTTCGGCCATCTCGGGATGCTGCAGGTTGTAGATCCCGGCCGACCCGCAGCACCAGTCGCTGTGCGCGAGATCCTTCACCTCGGCGCCGGGAATCTGGCGCAGGAGGCGCCGCGGCGCTTCGCGCACGCGCTGCGCGTGCGCCAGGTGACAGGGATCGTGCACCGCCACGCGCTCGCTCACGCGGCGCGGCGGCGCCGGCAACCCCAGCTCGGCCAGGAGCTCGAGCCCGTCCTTGACGCGCGCGGCCAGCGCCCGGGCGCGCTCGCGGTCCTCGCCCGCGGACTCCGCGAACAGCTCGCCGTACTCCTTGAGCGTAGCGCCGCAGCCCGCCGAGGCCACGGCAACGAAGTCGAGATCGGTGGGCATGGCGTCGATCACCGCGCGCGCCTGGCGCCGCGCCTGGTCACGCAGGCCGGCGTGGACCTGGAGCGCCCCGCAGCAGGCTTGCGCCGCCGGCACCACGACTTCGCATCCGGCGACACGCAGCAAGTGAAGAAGCGAGCGATTCACGTTGGGATAGAGCGGCTGCACGACGCAGGTCACGAGCAGGCCCACGCGCGCCCGCGGGGCGGCGCCGCCCGGGTACGGCGGATGCACGCCGACCGGCACGGCGCGCTCGGCCGCGCTCGGCACGGGCGGCAACAATTGGGTGGCCGCGCGGAGCGCGGGCGGGAGAAGTGCCCGCACCGGGCGCGTCCGGGCGAGACGCAGAAGCCCGAGACGCTCCGCCCACGAGAGCCCCTCGGCCGCCGCCTCGACGCGCTCCCAGGGATGGAAGAGGCGCTCGAGCAACCATCCGGTCAGGCGCCCCGCGGGCGTCGAGTGGCCGCTCTCGCGCAGGCGCGCGCGCGTGCGCTCGATCAAATCGCCGTAGTGCACGCCGGCCGGGCACGCCGTCTCGCAGGCGCGGCAGTTCAAGCATAAAGAGAAGTGCTGGAGCACGTCGGCGTCGGGCTCGAGCCGGCCCTCCTCGAGCGCGCGCATGAGATAGATACGGCCGCGCGGCGAGTCGGGCTCCGACTTGAGCACGCGGTACGTGGGGCAGGCGCTCAGGCACAGCCCGCAGTGCACGCACGAGAGCAGGCTCGAGCGCTCGAGCTCGGTCCGGGCCAGGGCCAAGGGCTCGCGCGGGCTCATCGGCGAGCGAACCATGCGGCCGCGCGCTCCAGAGCGTCGGCGGAGTAGGAACCGGGGCGCAGGATGCCCGACGGATCGAGCGCGCGCTTGACCTTGGCGAGCGCGACGAGCGCGCCCGGGTCGGCCGACCAGCGCGGCAGCTCGGGCGGCAGAAAGGCCGGAGCTTCGTCGTGGACGCGATACGTGCCACGCGCGAGGGTGCGCAGGCGCGCCGTCAGGTCGTCCGGATCGCCCGCGAGATCGAGCCACACCTCGCCCGATTGCGGGTAGGCGACCGCGCCCTTCACCTCTTCGAAGAGATCGAGCACGCGCGAGGGCGCGGCACGCAGCGACACGGACAAGCGTGCACGCCCCGGCGCGGGCGCCTCGGGGGAAACGGGCTCACGCGACGACACCGATCCCCATCTCCCCCACCCTGCCGCCAGTGCAAGCGCCGCTTCGCGCGCCGGTTCCTCATCGCCCTCGACGCGGGCCGCGAGCACGGGTCCCGGCCGCACACACACGAAGGCCGCCTCGGGGCCCTCGGCGCGCAGCCAGCGCCAGGCCTCGCGCGCGGCTTCGAGACTCGGCGCTTCGAGCGAGACGTGCGCGCGATGCTCGGGCTCGGGCTCGAGACGGAACGTGAGCTCGGTGAAGATGCCAAACGCGCCGCCCGCGCCGACGTGCATGCGGTGCAGGTCGTAGCCGGTGACGTTCTTGACCACGCGACCGCCCGAGCGCGTGACGCGCCCCGTGGAGTCGGCGACCTGGGCGCCGATCAAACGCTCGCGCAGCGTCCCCTGCGCTTCACGCTCCTCCGGCGCCGTCCATCCGCACGCCAGGAGGCCACCGATGGTGCCCGCGTTCACCGGCAACCCGGGCAGGCGCTGGGCGCGCGAGGCGAGGGTTTGCCGAATGGTGTCGAGCGTGGTGCCGGCGAGCACGGTGAGCGTCATGTCCTCGGGCGAGTAGTCGACCACGCCTTGGAGCGCGCCCAAGACGAGCGCCACGTCGCACGCCTCCGGCGCACCCGCGGCCGCGAGCGCCGTCCCGGCCCCGACCGGCAGCACGCGCTCACCCGCGGCGGCACAGGCCGCCAGCGCCACCGCCACCTCGGCGGCGCTCGCCGGCCGCACCGTGCGCGCGACTCCCGTGTCGAGCGCGCTCATATCCATGCACCTTCGTCGCCCGACGCCACCGCGCGCAGCGGCACCGGCCGCCACGGCTCGTGGCCCGTGGGAAAGATCTTGTCGGGATTGAGCGCTTCACCAGGATCGAGTGCCGTCTTCACCGCGCGCATGACCTCGAGATCGTCGGGCGTGAACACCAGGCCCATCATCTCGCGCTTCTCGTTGCCGATGCCGTGCTCGCCCGACAAGGAGCCGCCGAGGGCGACGCAGGTGCGCAGGATCTCGAACGACGCCTCGAGGGCCGCGCTCACCTCGGCCGGATTGTCGGGATCGAAGAGCACGTTGGGATGGAGATTGCCGTCACCGGCGTGGAACACGTTGGCCACCCGCAACCCGCGCTCCTCGCAGATCTGCCCCACGCGCGCCAGCGTCTCCGGCAAGCGGGTGCGCGGCACCACGCCGTCCATGACATAGAAGCCGTTGGCGATCCTACCCATGGCGCCGAAGGCGCCCTTCCTCGCCTTCCACAAGAGCGCGCGCTCGGCGTCGTCCTTGGCTTCCCGGTAGTTCATGGCCCCGCGCGCCGTGCACATGCTCTCGATCTGCCGCGCGCGCCGGTCCATGCCGGCCGCCGGACCGTCGAGCTCGATGAGCAACGCCGCGCCCGCATTCATGGGCAGGCCGACATGCACGTAGGGCTCGACGGCGACGATGGTCAAGTGATCGATCATCTCGAGGGCGGCGGGCACGATGCCGGCGGCGATGAGATCACTCACCGCGCGGCTCGCCGCCTCGACGGTCTCGAAGCTCGCCAGGAACGTGCGCACCGTCTCGGGCACGCGCAGGAGCTTGACCGTGAGCTCGGTGACCACGCCGAGCGTGCCTTCGGAGCCAATCATCACGGAGAGCAGCTCGGCGGCGGGACCGCCGGGCGCGCGATCGCCCACGCGCACGATCTCGCCCTCGGCGCTCACGAACGTGCACGCCAGAATGTGGCGATGCGTCTGGCCGTACTTCAGACAGTGCGGGCCGCCGGCGTTGGTGGCCAAGTTCCCGCCCACCGTGGACGACATCTGGCTCGAGGGATCGGGCGCGTAGTAAAGGCGGTGCGCGGCCGCGGCGCGCGAGAGATCGAGATTCACCACGCCGGGCTCGACCACGGCCAGGCGGTCTTCGGGCTCGATGGCGAGCACGCGATCGAGCCGCGCCACCGAGATCACGATGCCGCCGCGCTCGGCCAGGCTCCCGCCGCAGAGCCCGGTGCCGGCGCCGCGCGCCATGACCGGCAGCTTCTCGCGCGCGGCGAAGCGCATGACCTCGCGCACTTCCTCGCCCGTCCGCGGCAGAACGACGAGATCGGGCCAGAACTTCTCGATCACGAGCCCGTCCGCGTCGTAGACGAGGAGCTCGGGCTCGCGCCAGCGCACGGCTTCCTCGCCCACCACGCGGGCGAGAGTGCGGGCCAGCGCCGCGCGCCGCGAGCGGGCGAGCCGCGGGCCGGCGGCAGGCGTGATGTGGTAGATCCCCGGGGCACGGGCCATCACCGGGAGCCTAACAGAGTGCCGTTGGTAACGTTCCGCATTTGGGCCCGCGGCAAGTTGGACCCACTTCCCCGTTTCAAAACGGGCGATTGGGCCCGCGGCGAGTTGGACCCACTCCCTATTTCAATACCGGTGATCGGGCTCGCGACCGAATGTCACCGGAGGTACAGAACGCGGCGCGAGACGGCAAGACGGCGTTCACCGACCCAGGCCTGCGCAAAGTAGACTCCCCCACCCGCCGCCGAGCCGTCGTCCCGACGCCCGTCCCAGGTCAGATCGTACCGACCGGGCACGCGCGAACCGTCGATCAGGGTGCGGACCAGGCGACCGCTCAGGTCGTACAGGCGGACCCGGACATGACTCCCCTCGGACCCACCGAGCGCGAACGAGATGCGAGTCGAGGTGCGGAACGGATTGGGAGATGCCGATCCCAAATCGGTCGCTGGATCCACCTCGCCAGCCGAAGTGGTCGAAGACTCCATGGTTGCGTTCCACTGTGCGCGGACCGTGTCCGTCAGGGCGGTCGCGGGCTCCGCCATACAGGCGCACACATAGGCCACGTCGGCAACCGCTCGATTTTCTTCGGAGACTCCGCCAAGCTGCGGGATCACCTCGAAGCGGCACACCGCGATCGACTCGATCGGCGCTG
>DASYSL010000028.1:0-1966 GCA_036003365.1 Candidatus Eiseniibacteriota bacterium | reverse complement strand
GAGGTGGCGGCGTTCTCGCGCTCCCATTCCTTGAACGGATCGCCGTCTTCGGGATCATCGGGCACGGGGCTTCCAGATGCGCGAGGCGACGATGGCGGCCGCGAGAGCATCGGAGGCGTCCGGATCGGGGCGCCTCTTGAGTCCGAGCAGCCGTTGGACCATGCGAGCCACGGTCGGCTTGTCGGCGCGCCCTGAGCCCGTGACTCCCTTCTTGATCGCGGTCGGCGCCAGCTCCACGATCTCGATCCCCGACCGCGCTGCCAGAAAGCGCGCCACGCCGCGCGCCTCGGAGCTGATGAGCGCCCCCTGCTGGACGCTGCCCCGGATCACCGCCACGAAGCCGTGCTCGAGCGCCACGACGTCCGGCATCTGCTCCAGGAGCAACGCTTCCAGATCGGCGCCGATCTCGGCGAGTCGGGTGCCGATCGGTTTCGACGCTGGCGCCGAGATCGTCCCGGCCTCGATGCATTCGACGGCAGCCCCGTCCGTCGAGATCAGGCCATAGCCCAAGCGCACGCTTCCGGGGTCGAGGCCGAGAACGAGACTCATCGCTCGAGCACCCGCCCCAGGACTTCGATCGCCACCCGCAACCGCCCCCTGCATTTCTCGCGCTCCTCGGGGTCGGGCTCGGTCGGCAACAGGACGCCGTCCGGCTCTCTCCAGTCGAACAGGGATTGCGCCAGGTCGTCGCGCCAGGCGATGACCTCGATCTCGGACATCATGCGCGCTGCTACTTCGCGACCGACGGGGGCGCGTCGAGCTTGGCGAGCGCCGGCGCCGGCGTGGGAGCGGCTGCCGGGTGGGTGGCCGCAAAGCCCATCAGCACGCCCGCGAGGCCGATCCAGTGCAGCAGTGGGTTGACCCAGAGATGAGCGGCGGCGAAGGCGACGAGCCATTGGCCGTGCGCACCCAGGCCGGCGGCGATGAGCAGCGAGACGGCTCCCAGCGCGCGGGCCAGGGCAGGCGTCAGCTGGAAGAAGGTCACTCCGAGCTGGGCGCCGAACGTCGTCGCCGCGCCGGCGAGCGCCAGCAGGAACGAGATCCCGGCCGCCGAGATGGTGACCACGCCGGCCATGGCCGCGCCGGAGATCAGGAACACCAGGGCCCCCGCGATCGAGAGAAAGCCTTTGAAGTACTTCATGGTCGGTCCTTTTCGTTGTCGGTCAGCCCAGCTCGGCCAGGCGTCTGAGCACGCGTCCGGTACCGGCCGCGATCGTGGTGAGGTTCTGCTCGAAGTGGTCCGCGAGCTCGATCAGGGCAGCGCGCGCTTGAGGATCGAATCCGCGCGATCGAACCAGTCGTTCAACCTGCTCGCACAGGTCCCCAGTTCGTCCGAGGGTGCGACGGAGCTGGGCGATTCGATTGGCGGCGCCTTCGGGGCCACCGATGGAAACGATCGGGGTGTCCTTCCGCGTGCGGGCGCGCTCATCTGCAGGGCCATTCGTCTTTGGCTCATCGCTATCTCCGGGTGGGGTTCTCATGGGCGAAGCTCAGGTATTCGATCCGTCTTTCGACCGCTCGGCAGCGGGCTGGGGCTCGGGCACGAAGTCCGGCGCCGTCGTCGGGGTGCCCGTCGGCGCGGGCAGCTGAGCGTCCGGAATCCGCCGCGCCTCGATGTAGGCGTGCAGCTTGGCCACTCCGGTTGCCGCGCCGCTGAGGATGCTTCCGACGATCGCCCATCGCTTCGCTGTTCGCTCCCACCGCCGAAGCGTCTCCTCCCAGCGAGAGAGGCGCCGCTTCCACCGATCGCGCCGGTCTCGACGCCGCAACTCGACCAGCTCGGCCTGCTCGGCTGCCTTCACGCGGCTGAGGTCGTTCGGCTTGTTGCGCACGGGTCACGTCAACCATTCTCCGTCAACGGGAGGAGGAGCCCAATTTCGGGGCGCGCGTGGTCACTTCTTCGGCGCGTCCTTCGCGGCGAGTTGCTTTCTGAGCGCCGAAATTTCTTCGTCCTTCGCGCGCATCG
>DASYSL010000027.1:0-23404 GCA_036003365.1 Candidatus Eiseniibacteriota bacterium | reverse complement strand
GCGGGCTTCACTCCCCACTTGGCCTCGACCTCGGCCTCGTCGAGCCACAGGTCCTCGTCGTTGGCGCGCCCGCGCGGCGAGAGCACGCGCACGCCGGGGCGCACGAGCTGGTGCAGATCCTTGTCGCTGGTCACCAGCACGGCTTCCATGCCGGCGTCGACCGCGCGCTTGGCCAGCGTGGCCATCACGTCGTCGGCCTCGTATCCCTGGGCTTCGAGGAGCGGCAGGCCGATGGCCAACGCCAGCTCCTTCAAGGGCTCGAGCTGCGCGGCCAGCTCCTCGGGCATCGGCTTGCGCGTCGCCTTGTAGGCGGCGAACTCCTGCGAGCGCAGGGTCGGCCCCGCGGCGTCCCAGGCCAGCGCCCAGTAGTCGGGCTTCTCGTCGGTGCGCAGCTTGATCACCGTGTTGGCGAAGGCGAAGAGCGCGCTCGTGTGCTCGCCGCGCGCGTTGACCAGCGGGCGGCGAATGAAGGCGTAGTGGCTGCGGTAGGCGAGCGCCAGCCCATCGAGCAGGAACACTCTGGGCACGCGCATGGACACGCCGCGCCTCAGCTCGCGGCCAGCGGGCGGCGGGAGACGAGGAGGTGGTTGGCGCCCGGCTCCCAGGCCGGCCACGAGAGCGCGAGCGCGGTGCGGTCGAGCGCGTAGAGCAGAAACGGCAGCCGGTTCAATCCGCGCAACGCCCCCAGCTCGCGATTGAGCCACCAGTGCGTGGGCACGGCGCGCGGCACCGTCAGGCCCTCGCTCGTGAGCACCGCGTCGTACAGCACTTTCGGGCGCGGGCGGCAGTGCGCGGCCAGGGGTCCCGGCACGCGGCCGGTCACGTCGCTCACCAGGAGCACGCCTCCCGGCTTCACGGCGCGCGCCAGACGGCGGAGCGCCGCCTCCCAGCGCGCGTCGTGGGTGATGTGGTAGAGCACGTCGCAGCAGTTCACGACGTCGAACGCGCCCTGCGGATCGGTCTCGGCGAGATCGCCGCGCAGGATGCGCGCCTCGGGGAAGCGCTTGGCCAGAAGAGCGGCCCCCGCTTCGGTCAGCTCGATGCCGGTGACCTGAGCGCCGCGCCGCAGATAATAGTTCACCCAGAAGCCCACGCCCGAGCCGCCGTCGAGGACCTGAGCGCCCGCGAGGCGCACGCCTTCGCGCGCCAGCTCGCGCGTGACCACGAGCTCGCGGATGCGATACATGGCGCGGTTGTAGCCCAGCGAAAGCCCGGGCTCGCCGGTGCCGCGCAGATCGGGGTGCGCCGAGAGCACGCCCTGCCAGAAGGCTCCCGGGTCATAGCTCGTCTCGCGCGGAAGGTCAGGCACGCTTGCCTCCCGAGTGCGCGCCATAGAGTTTGCGGCGGCGAATCAGCCGCTCGACCCCGAGCGGCACGAGATAACGGATCGAAGCGCCGCGGCGGGCGCGCGCACGCAGGTCGGTCGAGGAGATCGAGAGCTCCGGCATGTCGACCACGCGGAAGCGCCGCCGTCTCAAGCGGCGCGGCCAGCGCGCGGCGAAGCCGGGGCGCGGCACGGCGGCCACGCCGGCCAGCTCGAGCACACGCTCGGGGCGGCGCCAGTTGGGCAGGTCGGCCAGCATGTCGGTTCCGATCACGAGCCACCACTCCACGTCGGGATGCGCGCCGTTCAATCGCTCCAGCGTGTCCACCGTGTAGGACGTGCCGCGGCGCTCGACCTCGTCCACGCGCGTGCGGAAGCCGCGCGTCCCCGCGAGGGCGGCACGCAGGAGTGCCAGGCGCACGCGCTTCGGGCTCACACGCCGGGCGCGCTTGTGTGGCGGTGCGCCGGCGGGCACGAACCAAACTTCGTCGAGGTCGAGGTCCTGGCGCGCCGCTTCGGCCGCGGCGAGGTGCGCGAGATGCGGCGGATCGAACGTGCCGCCGAGGATGCCGATCCGCCTCACGGCGCCGACGCGGGCGAAGCTCCGCCGCGCGAGGCCACGAGGCGGCCCTTCACGTAGTTCGCCAGCTTCTTGGCCTCGCTCGCCACATGGTCGGGCGGCGGCGGGTTGGCGAGCGACAGCTTCTCGAGCAGGGCGTTCGACTGCTCCCACTCGTGCTGCTTCGCCCAGCACTGCGCCTCGCCGAGGATCGCCCACGTGTACCACGGGGTGTCCGCGAAATCGCTCTGCACCTTCTGGAAGTACTCGCGCGCCGGCGAGTAGTAGCCGAGCTTCAAGTAGAGCTTGCCGCTGTTGTACGACTTCTCGGCCAGGCGCGTGCGGGCCTCGATGCGGGCGCGCTTCACTTCCTCGGCGCGCGGGTGGTCGGGATAGAGCGCGAGGAAGTGCTCGAACTCGTCGAGGGCTCGATGCGTGTAATCCTGGTCGTACGGCGCGCCGCGCGCTTCCTTCCAGTAGCACAGCCCCAGGTAATAATGAGCGTCGGGCACGTGCGAGCTGCCCGCGAACTCGTTGGTGACGATCAGGAACTCGGTGGCCGCCGACGGCCACTCGCTGGTGTGGAAATAGCACTGGCCGAGAAGATAGTGCGCCTCGTCCGCCTGCTCGCCCGTCGGCTCGCGCGTCACGTAGCCCTTCAGGAACTCGATGGCGTCGCGATACTCGTGGTTCTCGAATGCCCGCCTGCCGTAGGCCAGGATGTCGCTCGTCGGCATCTCGGTCTTGGGCTTGTGCGGCGCGTGGGCGCACCCGGCAGCGAGCCCGGCGATGAGACCCACGGCGAGGAAGAGGCAGGCAACCGGGCGGATGCGCAAACAGGTCACGGACGATTGGTATAGAAGAGGCTGACCAGGCCGATGATGAGACCGACCACGAGCACCGGCTCGACCATCTTCTGCCAGCTCTGCTGCGGCACCGTGCCCTTGGTCTCGGGGACGGCCGCGTCCTCGAGCAGCGGCACCTCGGACTTGCGCACGTAATCGGCGAGCGAGGTGTCGGCCTGGCCCACCCAGTAGACGGCGCGCGTGTCGGGGCGCAAGAGCTTGGCCGAGAGCGTGACGATGGCCCGGCGCTCGACGTGCATGCCGCCGAAGAGCCCGGAACGGAAGAGGCGCGGGTAGTCGACGCGCGACTCGTCGAGCGAGATGACGAGCAGTGGCAGGTCACCCTGCTCGGTGAGTGCCGCCGTGCCTTCCGAGGGCGTGGAGTCGATCACCGGGTCGCTCTTGTGCTCACGGCGCCACGCGAACTGCTGCTCGATGGTGCCCTTGGCGATGCTGTCGGGCATGGCCGCCGAGGGA
Organism: Candidatus Eiseniibacteriota bacterium; assembly: GCA_036003365.1. GTDB lineage: Bacteria > Eisenbacteria > RBG-16-71-46 > RBG-16-71-46 > DASYSL01 > DASYSL01. The sequence continues at coordinate 20,199 of DASYSL010000027.1, read as the reverse complement.
GCCGCGCTCGACGGCGCATGGATGCCGGGCGCCGGAGCGTCCACTTCCGTGACCTCGATGCGCTGGTCGGTGAGCGCGCCCAGCATGGCGCGCTGGGCCACCGGATGCATCGAGCCCTCGGGCATCTTCTCGAGCGCGATCTTGGCGCCGGAGGAGATGGGCGCGCGCTTGACCAGCGTGCGCGCGGTGGCCGTGATGGCGTGATCGAGGAGCGCGAGATTGCTCTCCGGCAGCGGCTTCTTGTCAGCCCGCGCCTTCCCCACGCCCATGACCAGGCACGCGAGGGCCGCGAGAACGAGAGCCGCGTGACGCGCCGTGGTCCTGCCTCTCATCGGAGGTTGTGCTCCTCGAGATAGGTCTCGTCCACCAGCACCTCCCTCGCCTTCGATCCCATGAAGGGGCCGACCACGCCCATGGACTCGAGCTTGTCCATGAGTCGCGAGGCCCGCGAATAGCCCACCTTGAGACGGCGCTGCAGGAGCGACGTCGAGCCCTGCTGGTGCAGCACCACGAGGCGCACCGCCTCGGGCACCAGCTCGTCGTCGTCCTCGTCGTCCGCGCTCTCGGCCACGCGCTCGAGCGCCTCCTCGAGGCCGCCCGCCACCGTCGGCGCCTGGGGCGCCTGCTCGCGCCAGAAGTCGGCCACGTGGCCGACCTCGCCCTCGGCGACGTACGGCGCGTGCACGCGCAGAGGCTCAGCCTTGCCGGCGGGAAGATAGAGCATGTCGCCCATGCCGAGGAGGTTCTCGGCGCCGTTCATGTCCAGGATGGTGCGGCTGTCGGTCTTCGACGACACCTGGAACGCGATCCGCGACGGGAAGTTCGCCTTGATGACGCCGGTGAGCACGTCCACCGACGGGCGCTGCGTGGCCAGCACGAGATGGATGCCGACGGCGCGCGCCATCTGCGCCAGGCGGCCGATCGGCTCCTCCATCTCGACCGGCATGGTGAGCATGAGGTCGGCCAGCTCGTCGACCAGGATCACGATGTACGGCAGCTTGGCCAAGGGCTCGCCATCCTGCCCGGTGGGCGGGCGCGGGCCGTTGATCTTGTCGTTGAAGCCCTCGATGTTACGCGCCCCGCACGTGGCCAGCAGGCGGTAGCGGCGCTCCATCTCGCCCACCGCCCAGCGCAGCGACTTGGCCGCCTTCTTGGCCTCCGTGATCACCGGCATCAAGAGGTGCGGGACGCCGTTGTACGCGGTCAGCTCGATCATCTTGGGGTCGATCATGAGGAAGCGGAGCTCGTCGGGACCCTTGCCGAACAGGAGGCTCGTGACGAGCACGTTCAAATAGACGCTCTTTCCGGACCCGGTCGCGCCGGCCACCAGAAGATGCGGCATGCGCGTGAGGTCGGCTCCCACCGGGTTGCCGTTGACGTCCACCCCCAGAGCGAATTTGAGATAGGCCTGCGGGCGGCGGTAGCCCTCGGAGGTGAGCACCTCTCTCAGGTACACCTTGCGCGGCGTCCGGTTCGGGATTTCGACCCCCACCGTGCCCTTGCCCGGAATCGGGGCCATGATGCGGATGCGTTGGGCCTTCATGGCCAGGGCCAGGTCGTCCTCGCGGCTGGTGATCTGGTTGACCTTGATGCCCGGCGCCGGCTCGAACTCGAAGGTGGTCACGACCGGTCCCGGGTGCACCTCGGTGACCGCGCCGCGAATGCCGAAGTCAGAGAGCTTCTGGCCGAGAAGCTGAGCCTCGGCCTTGAGCTCCGTCTCGGAGATGCGCACGGCGGCGTCGGTGATGGGCTCGAGGATGTCGATGGGCGGAAGCTCGCCCGTGTAGGGCACCCCCGACATCGGCGGCGCCGTCTCCACCTTGGCTTCGCGCGGCGGCGATGGCGCGGGCGATGCGGCGGCCTTCTCCTCCACCTCGGTGGCCCCCGGCTTGGCGCCGTTCTCGTGGTCGCGCGCCGCGGCCGCTTCCTTCTTGGCCGTCGCCGCCTTCACGCTCACGCGCTTCTCGTCCTTCGCCGACTTGTCTTTGTCCTTGGTCGTCTCGGGCAAGGTCTCGATGGCCTGCGGCGTCACGATGCGCGGATTGGTGGCCACGAGTGCGCGCGCCGGAGCCGCCGGGACCGCGGCCCCAGCCGCGCCGTTGGCCCCCGCGCCGGCCGAGGCGGTCGCTTTGCGCGCGCGCGCGGGCGCTGCCGCGGCGGGAGTCGCTTCCACCTCTTCGGCCTCGGTCTTGCCGCGCATGCGGTCCCACAAGGTCTGCGACGGCTCCTTCACGAACCACGACCATAGAGTGGAGATGGCCGAGAAGCCGAGCTCGCTCATGACCAGGAGGGTGACCACGAAGAGCGCGACGAGCGCGATGGCGCCGCCGGTGGCGCCCAGGGCCGAGCGCACGCCATGGGCGAGCCCCTGCCCCACCGATCCCGACCAGGCGAGCGAGCGCGGGCCGGCGAGGCCGATCAGGGCCAATGCTTCGAGGGTGAGGAGCGCGAGGGCGGCCGAGCGCACCACGAGCGGCTTGGGCGCGGAGCCGCGCAGACGGTTCCAGCCGGCAGTGCCCAGGGCGAGGACGACGCCCCACGCGGCCATGATGCCGAGCCAGCCGACCAGGAGATGTGCGAGCCAAGCGCCGACCGGGCCGGATGCGTTGGACTCGGCCCAGGGGCGCGCACCGAGGATGGGCGCGCGGTAGCTCGACAGGCTCGCCGCCACCAATCCCGTCAACGCCACGAGCAGAACGCCCAGCACCTGCCGCTGTCGGCGCTCCGACAGCTGGGGCAACCAGGACATGGACCTCCGCCTCCTGCGGGGGCGCGGAAACGACGAGCTTACTCTAGGTGCCCTCGCTCCACGAAGCGAGATACGCCTTCTGCTCGGGCGTGAGGGTGTCGATCGTGATGCGCATGGCCGCGAGCTTGAGACGGGCCACTTCGCGGTCGACGTCGACCGGAACCGGGATGACCTCTCGCCCGAGCCCACCCGCGTTCTTCTTCAGGAACTCCACCGACAGCGCCTGGTTGGCGAACGACATGTCCATGACCGAGGCGGGATGGCCCTCGGCGGCGGCCAGGTTGATGAGCCGGCCTTCGGCCAGCACGAACACGCGGCGCCCGCTGGGCAGCGCGTACTCGTCGACGAACGGACGCGCCAGGCGCTTCTCGCTCGACATCTCGGAGAGTGCCGGCAGGTCGAGCTCGACGTTGAAGTGGCCCGAGTTGCACACCACCGCGCCATCCTTCATGCGATCGAAGTGCTCGCGGCGGATGACCGAGCGGTTGCCGGTGAGGGTGACGAAGAGGTCGCCGCGCGGCGCCGCCTCCGCCATGGTCACGACCTCGAAGCCGTCCATCGCCGCCTCGAGGGCTTTCACCGGATCGATCTCGGTGACCAGCACGATGGCGCCCATGCCGCGGGCGCGCGTGGCCACGCCGCGTCCGCACCAGCCGTAGCCCGCGACCACCACGGTCGAGCCGGCGAGCAGCATGTTGGTGGCACGCAGAATGCCGTCGAGCGTGCTCTGGCCGGTGCCGTAGCGGTTGTCGAACAGGTGCTTGGTGTCGGCGTCGTTGATGGCGATCACCGGATACTGGAGCGCCTTGTCGGCCGCCATCGCGCGCAGGCGCGTGACTCCGGTCGTGGTCTCCTCGGTGCCGCCGATCACCGCCTTCACCAGGTCCTGGTGCTTGGCGTGCAGGGTGCTCACGAGATCGCAGCCGTCGTCCATGGTGATGGTGGGCGCGAACGCGATCGCCTGCTCGATGTGACGGTAGTAGGTCTCGTGATCTTCGCCCTTGATGGCGAAGGTGGCGATGCCGTAATCGGCCACCAGCGAGGCCGCCACCTCATCCGTGGTCGAGAGCGGGTTCGAGCCGCAGAGCGCGATGTCGGCTCCACCCGCCGCCAGCGTGCGCATGAGGTTCGCGGTCTCCGAGGTCACGTGCAAACAGGCGGCGATGCGCGCGCCCTTGAGCGGCTTCTCCTTCTCGAAGCGCTCGCGGATCGCGGCCAGCACCGGCATCTGGCGCCCGGCCCACTCGATCTTGCGCTTGCCCTCGGGGGCGAGTTCGAGGCGGGCGACGTCGTGCTTCTCGGGCTTCACGGCGGAGGCGGTCATCAGGCTCATCCTCTCTTGAGATCGTCCACGCGGTCGGTCTTCTCCCACGTGAATCCGTCTTCTTCGCGGCCGAAGTGGCCGTAGGCCGCCGTCTTCTTGAAGATGGGGCGGCGAAGGTTCAAGTCACGAATGATGGACAGGGGTTTCAAGTCGAAGACCGCGAGCACGCGGCGCGTCAGCTCGGTATCCGGGAGCTGGCCGGTGCCCCAGGTGTTGACCATGACACTGACCGGATCGGGCTCGCCGATGGCGTAAGCGATCTGGATCTCGCAGCGCTCGCACAGCTCGGCGGCCACGAGATTCTTGGCGATCCAGCGCGCCGCGTACGAGGCCGAGCGGTCGACCTTGGTGGGGTCCTTGCCGCTGAAGGCGCCGCCGCCGTGCGAGCCCACGCCGCCGTAGGTGTCGGCAATGATTTTCCGTCCAGTCAGTCCAGTATCGGCCATGGGGCCGCCCTTCACGAACTGTCCGGTCGGGTTGATGTAGTACTTGATCGGCCGCTTGGCATCGATCAGCTCGCCCGGCAGCACCGAGCGCGTCACGTGCTCCTTCAAGTCGGCGGCGATCTGCTCCTGCTTGACGTCGGCGTGGTGCTGGGTCGAGAGCACGACGGTGTCGATGCGCACCGGCCTCGTGCCTTCGTACTCCACCGTCACCTGGCTCTTGCCGTCAGGACGCAGGTACGGAAGCGCGCCCGAGCGACGCACCTCGGACAGCTTTCGGGTCAGCCGGTGCGCCAGCATGATGGGCAGCGGCATGAGCTCCTTGGTTTCGCTGCAGGCGTAGCCGAACATCAAGCCCTGGTCGCCGGCGCCCCCCTTGTCGACGCCCATGGCGATGTCGCCCGACTGGTCGTCGATGGCGGTGATCACCGCGCAGGTGTGGCTGTCGAAGCCGTACTCGGCGCTGTCGTAGCCGATGTCGCCGATGATCTGGCGCACCAGGCGCGGGATCTCGACATAGCCCTTGCTCGAGATCTCACCGGCCACGAAGGCGAGGCCGGTGGTGACCAGCACTTCGCAGGCCACGCGGCTCATCGGGTCCTGCGCGATGAGCGCGTCGAGCACGCCGTCGGAGATCTGGTCGGCGATCTTGTCCGGGTGGCCTTCGGTCACCGACTCGGAGGTGAACAGGTACGCGCGCGCCGTCTCGCGGCCGCTCGCAGGCCGCGGCGCGGGCGCCGTCGGCGATTCGGTCTTCGAAGTCATCGAGCTCACAGGAATCGCACCTCCGAGGAATCTCCCACGTTGAGACTCTGGAACACCCCCTGTGCCACCGCGTTCTCTCCCACCAAGGACTCCTCGAGGAGGATGTTCTCGACGCGGGCGTGGGGATTGATGATCGAGTTGCGCACCACACAGTTCTTCACCACCGTGCCGGTGGCGATCGAGACGTGCGGGCCGACGACGCTGTTCACGATCTCGGCCCCGGGCTCGATGGCCACCGGCGGCAGCACCACGGAGCCGGGCACGGTCGGCGCCCCGCCCGCCAGCTCCAGGAGCTGGCGATTGGTCTCGAGCAGCGTCTCCGTCTTGCCGCAGTCGTACCAGCCCTCGACGGGAAAGGTCTTGAGCTCGTGACCATGGTCGATCACCAGCTGGAGCGCGTCGGTGAGCTGGTACTCGCCGCGCGTGCGCAGGTCGCGCCGCACCAGCTCGTCCAGCGCATCGAACAGCGGCTTCCCTTCCGTCAGGTAGTACACGCCGACGATCGCCAGATGCGACGGCGGCACGTCGGGCTTCTCCACCAGGCGCTTGACGCGCCCGCCTTCCACCTCGACCACGCCGAAGCGGCGCGGATCTTCCACTGCCTTGACGCCGATCGCGCTGGTGCCGCTCACCAGCTTGCTGAAGTCGGCGCGAAAAATGGTGTCGCCGAGCAGGATCAGGATCGGTCCGCCGGGCGTCAAGGGTTGGGCCAGATGGATGGCGTGGCCCAGCCCCTGCGGCTCCTTCTGCTCGGCGTAGGAGACCACGAGCTCGGTGCTCGCGTAGCGCGCGTCCACGTACTCGCGGACGCGCTCGCCCATGTGGCCGACGACCATCACCAGGTGGCGCACGCCGAGGGCGAGCAGATCGTCCAGGATGTGCGCCAGGATGGGCTTGCCCGCGACGTACAGGAGCGCCTTCGGCGTCGTGTGCGTGTGCGGCCGGAGCCGCGTCCCCACGCCCGCGACCGGCACGATGGCGGTGAGCGACTTGGCCTGTTCCGGCGTCAACGCGTCGTCTCCAACGTGCGCTTCAGAGCGTCGATCTTGGTGATGGGAGTCGGATCCACGCCCCCGAGCGCCGCCAAATACAAGGACACCCAATCGCCGAGCTGCACCAGCGAGACGAGCCGCGCGAGCCGGCTTTTGCCGCTCGAGCGCGCCTCGCACACCGTGAGCCCCTCGCTTTCGAGCATGCTCCGCGTCCACTCCATCTGTGCGGCGGCGCGCGGGTGCTCGTCGAGATCGCGCAGACACACGACGCCGAAGCGATCGTGGAAAGCGCGCAGCGCTTCCCAGCCCACGCTCTCGTTGTGATTGAGCTCCGGCAGGGCGTTCGAGAAGGCCGGGGTCTTGGCGTTCTCGTTGACCTGCCCCTTCCACCTGAGCGCCGCCCCGGCCAGGAAGCGGGCCGCCGTGTACGCCACCACGACGCGGCCGTGCAGAGCCAGAGCCAGTCTCTTGGCAGGATTCTCGGCTTCCGGCGATTCGGGAGCGAGCCGGCGATTGCCCTCGGCGAGTACGGCTTCGGCCTCGGACAGCGCCTCCTCGCCCTCACCGCCGAAACCCAGCGATGGCAGGAGCGCGAGCAAGGAAATCAGACTATATCCGAGGGCCGCGCGAGGGGGAAGCCCCGAAGGCACCGAAACATACGGGACTCCGTCGGCACGAGCGCGGCGCGTGATCTCGCCCCCGGAGCTGATCACGGCGCGGGCCGCTCCGCGCGCTCCGGCGTCGTCGTAGAGGGCGAGCGTCTCCTCGGTGTTGCCCGAATAAGAGGAGAGAACGCAGAGGCTGCCGGGCCCGACGGTGGCCGGCCACTCGTACTCGCGCACCACGAGGAAGGGCACGGGCAGGCGATCGTCCTCGAGGCCGCGCACGAGCTCGGCCGCGGTGGCCGAGCCGCCGAGGGCGCCCACGGCGAGGAGGCGTGGGGTCGCCAGCTTGGGCCAGGGCGCTTGCGCCAAGGCCGCGCGTTGGCTTCGGATCTGCTCGGGCCATGCCCGCACGAGCCCTTCCATGCCGCCAGAGTCGTGGGTGCGAAGGGCGGCCGGTCCGAGCCGATCGCTCATCGGGGCTCGGCTCGCGAGGGTGCGGAGTCGGCGTCGGCGGACGCATCACCGTCGTCTTCGCCGCGCTCGGCCTCGCCGAGCAGGAACCCGGGCAGGAGTGGATTCAGCTCGCGGCGCAGGTACTCGCGGATGTCGGGCGCGCAGGCGAGCGTCAGGCAGTGGCGCGCGATCGCCTGCGCGCGGCCGCAGTCCACGGCGGCCAGCGCCGCCTTGACGCGCGGCACATCGAACGGGCTCACGCTGAGCTCGTCCAGGCCCAGGCCCACGAGCAGGACGGCGACCCGCGGATCCCCCGCCATCTCGCCGCACAGGCCGACCCAGATGTCGGCGTCGTGTCCGGCGCGCACCGTCTGATCCACCGCGCGCAGCACCGCGGGCTCGAGCGGCTCGTAGAGGTGCGCGATGCGCTCGTTGCCGCGGTCCATCGCCAGCGTGTACTGGATGAGATCGTTCGAGCCGATGGAGAAGAAGCGCACGCGGCGGCTCATGAGATCGGCGGCGAACACCGCCGAAGGGGTCTCCACCATCATGCCGATCTCGAGGTCCGGATCGAACGACGCGCCCTCACGCTGCAATTCCGCGCGCACATCGGCCGCCAGCGCGAGCGCATCGTCGAGCTCCGAGCAGGTGGTCACCATGGGGAACATCATGCGCAGGTTGCCGCGCGTGCCGGCGCGATAGATGGCGCGCAGCTGGGTGCGGAACATGGCCGGGTGCTGGAGCGCGAAGCGGATGCCGCGCCAGCCGAGGAAGGGATTGGCTTCCTTGGTGGCGCCGAGATACGAGGCCACCTTGTCGCCGCCCAGATCCATGGTGCGGATGATGACCGGGCGCGGGCTCAAGCGCTCGGCCACCGAGGCGTAGGCCTCGAATTGCTCCTCCTCGCCGGGCAGGTGCGGGCGGTCGAGATAGAAGAACTCGGTGCGGTAGAGGCCGATGCCCGCCGCGCCCGAGAGCAGCACGTGCTCGACCTCGGCCGGCAGCTCGATGTTGGCCGAGAGCTCGACCGGCTTGCCGTCCTTGGTGCGGCACGGCTCTTGGCGCAGCGCGGTCAGGCGCTCGCCTTGCGCGGCGAGCAGCTTCTGGCGGCGGCGATGACGGTCGAGGGCGCGCGCCGAGGGGCGGATCTCGATCGTGCCGCTGAAGCCGTCGACCGTGATCCACTCGCCATCCACCGTCTCGGTGGTGAGGTGCGGCAACGCCACCACGCACGGGATGCCGAAGGTGCGCGCCAGGATGGCGAAGTGCGAGGTGCGCCCGCCGCGCTCGGTGGCGATGCCGGCGATCTTGTCGCGATGCTCGTCGAAGCGGATGGTCTCGTGGGGCGCGAGATCGCGCGCCACCACCACCACCGGCTCGGTCAGGTCGGCGAAGCGCGGCATGGTGCGGCGCTGCAGATGATTGACCACGGCGCGGAACGCCGCCGCCAGCTCCCAGGCGCGGTCCTGATACTGCTTGCTCTCGTGCTGCGAGTAGCGCTTGGCGAAGGGCGCGGCCACCGCCTGCACGGCGCCCTCGGCCGCGAGATGCTCCTGGGTGACCTGCTCCTCGAAGGCGGCGAGCGTGGCCGGATCCTCGAGCACCATGAGCTCGATCTCGACCATCGAGCGCGCCGTCTTCTCGCCCAGCTCCTCGAGCTCGACCAGCGCCTGGCGCAGCTCGGCGCGCGCGCGCTCCACGGCCTGGGCGAGGCGCGCGATCTCGGCCTCGGCCTGCGCCGGGGCGATGCGGCGGCTCTCGCCGGTCTCCGGCGTGGCGAGGACGAGGGCGCGCGCCACGCCGAAGCCGGGCGAGGCGGCGATGCCGGTGAGCGTCTTACTCTTCGCCAAACTTGTCCTCCAGGAGCTTCCTCACGGCCTCGATCGCTTCCTCTTCGTCGACACCCTCGGCGCGCACGCGGATCTCGGAGCTCTGGCCCGCGGCCAGCATGAGCACGCCGAGGATGCTCTTGCCGTCCACCTCGAGCCCGTCGCGCTCGACCGTGATGCGCGAGCGGAAGCGCGAGGTCACCTTGACCAGCTCGCCCGCCGGCCGCATGTGGAAGCCGTCGTGGTTGGTGATGGTGAGGACGGCTTCTTTCATCGCGTCAACGTACGAGGGTCGCCCACGCCAGGGCGAGCGAAAAGAGCCCGAGTCCGAGCAGGCTCGCCGAGAGCCGCCGTCCCTCGCCCCACGCCAGGCCGAGGGCGGCGCCGAAGACGAGCGCGCCCGGCGCGGTGGGGCTGGGTGCGGCCGCCACATGGCGCACCATGGCGTCGGCGAGCGCCACCGCGCCGAGCACCGCGCCCACGCGCAGGCCGACGCGCAGACGCGACAGCCGGCGTCGCATCCCCACCTCCCAGAATCCGAGTCCCATCCGCCAGCCGACCATGACCCCGCGCACCCGCACGTAGAGATGGAGCGCATTGTATAGGAGAAGGAAGAGAAGCGGTCCCCACAGGCTTCCGGCCAGGACCCAGGTGACACCCAGTGCGGCGGCCACCGGCCGGAGCGTCGACCACATGAGGGAGTCGCCCAGGGCGGCCAGCGCCGGCCCGAGCGTCGCCTTGGCGCGGTCCACCGCCTCGTCCGGGATCTCCGCCCCCTGGGCACGATCGGATTCCAGACGCCCGATCGCGCCCAGTGCGTACGAGGCAAACGCCGGATGCGTGTTGAAGTAGCCGGTGTGCCGCGCCAGGGCGCGCGCCTCGCCGGCTTTGCCGAAGAGTCGCGTCAGCACGGGCCTGAGCGCAAAGGCGAAGCCTGCCCCCTGCTGGCGCTCGGGATTCCAGATCGCCTGCAGCAGAAAGCTCCGCGCCATCACGCGCAGGAGATCGGAAGCGCGGACGCGCGGCGCGGGGGCCGTCATCGTCCGAGCCAGCGCACCGCGACCCAGAAGACGAGCGCGGCAAGAAAGAGAAGGCGCGTGTGCCGGCCGCCGACCACGAGCTGGCGCACGGCGAGGCCGGCGCCCATGCCCCAGAGCGCGGGCTCGGCCAGGGTTGCCGCGCGCTCGACCGCGAGCGCATCGAAGCGCACCGCGGCGCGCGTGGCGGCGGCGAGCACGACGGCGCTCGCGAGCGTGAAGCCGGCGCCGATGGCGAACGCATGGAAGACGCCGAGCGACTGCGCGCCGTCCAAGGCGGCGGCGTGGCCACGCCCGAGCTCGCCATCGACCCAATGCGCGAGCCCCACGTTGCGGGCGCGCAACCAGCGCACGAGCACGCGCCCGAGCAGGGCCACGAACAATCCCGAGACCACGCCGAGCACGAGCGGTGCCGCGAACGAGGACGTGGGCAGGGTGTTCCGTACCGTGAGCGCCACGGTGGGACCGACCACGCCGGCGCTCGCGTAGTCCTCGGGCGTGCGGCCGCCGAGCGGCAGGCCGGCGAGCGCGAAGAGCTGGAGCAGCGCCCCCACCTGCATGCCCGAGTAGACGTCGCCCCACACGGCCCCCGCGAGTGCGCCGCCCACGAGCGGCTGGCTCACGAGGAGCTGGAAGCATGCGGTGGCGTCGGCGGCGAGCCAGCCTCCGAGAAGTCCGGTGAGGAGCAGCGATGCGCTCAGCCGGGCCTCCGCGCCCCGTACCGGCTCACGCCACGTTCCCCGGCTCGAGCCATTCCGCCGCCGGGAGCGGGCGCGACGACGGCAGATCGCGCGCCGTGAGCTTGACGCCGCGCTCCGCCAAAGCGCGCAGGGCGCCGCGGTCGTCATCGTTTAAATAGAGGTAGTCGAGGACCGGCTCGCGGCCGGGGGCGTGATGGAGACCGCCGAGATTGAGCTCGCCGATCGCGGCACCGGCCTCCACCGCGGCGAGCGCGGCGCGCGGCGAGCGGAAGAGCAGGATGGCCGTCCCGCTCCGGGCACTCTCCTCGCGCAGGCGCGCGTCGGTCTCGGCCACGGCGAAGACCTGGACTTCGAGATCGCCGGCCGAGGCCTGCATGAGCTGGCGCTCCCAGTCGGCGCGCGCCGACGCGTCGTCGGCCACCAGCAAGCGATCCGCTTTGAGCGTCCCCGCCCACGCCAAGACGACCTGTCCGTGCACGAGCCGATCGTCGACCCGCGCCAGGGCCAGGCTCACGGATTTCCCTTCGTCGCTCCGGGGGAATCCAAGAGCCGCACGCCGGCCTTGCCCTTCTCGACCAGGCGCGCCGCCATCTCGACGCCCGCATAGGTGCCGCGATTGACCAGGAAGTCGACCAGCATGGGCAGGTTGACGCCGGTGACCACGGGCGCGCCGCGACCGGCGAGCGCGCCCGACATCGCCGCCTGCGCGCACGAGCCGCCGTGGATGTCGGTGAGCACCACGCCCTCTTCCCCGTCCCACGCCGCCAACCGGGCTTCGATGAGGCGCGTCAGGCCCTCGCGCGATTGCCCGCGGTTGGAGATGGCCTCGACGCCCGGTGCCGGGCCGACGATGCCGATCGCGGTCTCGAGCAGCGAGGCGCCGAGGTCGCCATGGGTGATGAGCAGTCCGCGCAGCATGGCCGCCCGCCCCCCTTTACTCCGTGTCCTCGCGCACCCAGGCCTTGGCCTGGCTGCGCCGCTTCATCATCTCCATGAGATGCGCGTTCAAGCGCTCGGCGGCGTTGTAGCCGTAGGCTTTGAGCAGGTAGTCGAGCGCGATCACCTCGGCGATCACGGTGACGTTCTTGCCGGGCACGATGGGGATGACCACGGAGGGAATCGGGATGCCCAGGATCTCGTTCTTGCGCCGGTCGAGGCCGGTGCGGTCGTAGTCCTCGTCGGCGCTCCACTCGCGCAGCTCGACCTGGACCTCGACGCGCTTCTGCACGCGAATCGAGCGGATGCCGAACACGCTCTGCACGTCGATGATGCCCAGGCCGCGGATCTCCATGTGGTGGCGCAGGAGCTGGTTGCCGGTGCCGATCAGGATGTCGCCGTGGCGCCGCGTGATGGTGACCACGTCGTCGGCCACCAGCCGGTGGCCGCGCTCCACGAGATCGAGCGCCGTCTCGCTCTTGCCGATGGCGCTCCGGCCGGTGAACAGAAGGCCGACGCCGTACACGTCGACGAGCGAGCCGTGCACGTTGGTCTGCGGCGAGAACATGGCGTCGAGATACGACGTCAGCTGGTGGATGAACGGCGTGGTGCTCATCGCCGTGCGCAGAATCGGCACCTGACACTGGTTGGCGCGCTCGGTGAAGTAGGCGGGCAGCTCGAGCGACTTGGCCACCATGACGCCCGGAACCTCGAACTGGAACAGGCGGTCGATGGAGCGGCGGCAGTCGTCTTCCGAGAGCTGCGAGAGGTAGATGCTCTCGGTCTGGCCGATGATCTGCAGGCGCTCGGGCAGGAAGTTCTCGACGAAGCCCATGAGGCACATCCCGGGGCGATGGATGTCGCTCACCGTGATGTCGCGCTTGGAGGCCAGCGACTCGGTCAGGAGCTCGAGCCCCAGCTCCTGGCGCTGATCCTCGAACAGGCGAGCCATGGTCAGGCTCTCCACCGATGCGCTCCTTTCCCGCCGGCGGCCGCGCGCAGCCCTTAGGCGCGCGCTTCGACCAGGGCGAGCTGGCCGTCCTCGCGCCGATAGAGCACGCACGGACGTCCGCTCTCCGCGTCGACGAACACGATGAACCCGGCCTCCGATTCCGCGAGCTGCGCGGCCGCCTGCGCCAACGAGATGGGCTTGGCGTCGGCCTGGCGGTCGCGCACCACACGGACACGCCCGAGGCTCACGCCATCCTCGCGCCCGTTGCCGCGCGCGGGCTTGGGGGCCGGCGCCACTTCGAGCGCGGCGCGCACCGCCGAGCGGCGCAGCGGACCGTCGGGCGCCTTGTGCGCGGCCACGCGCTTCATGCGCTTTTCCTTGAGCTTGCGCACCTGGGCTTCGAGACGGTCGGCCGCCGTGTCGATGGCCGACTCGAGGTCCCCCGCCTCGCCGCGCGAGACGTGGTCCTCGTGGCGCACGTGGATCAGGATCTCGGCCGTGTGGCGGTACTTCTGGGCCGACAGCTTGACCTGGGCTTCGGACAGATCGGGCAAGTAGCGGGTCAGCTTCTCGAGGCGCTCGGCGAGCCGCCGCTTGACGGTCGCCGGCACGGTGACGTGCCGTCCCGTCATCTGGATCTTCATCGCGACCTCCGGAGCAACGAATGGAGCAATCGTCTAGATCCGGCGCCGGAAGCGCGCCGGTAGGATGTTGAGCTGCTCGCGGTACTTGGCCACCGTGCGGCGCGCGATGTTCATGCCGCGCGCCTGGAGCATCTCCGCGATCTTCTGGTCCGAGTGCGGATCGCGCTTCTCCTCTTCCTCGATGAATTGCCGGATGGCCTCGCGGGCGGTCTTCGAAGACACGTCCTCCCCGTCCTGCGTGGTGATGCCGCTGGAGAAGAAGAACTTGAGCTCGAAGACGCCACGCGGCGTCTGCACGTATTTGTTCGTGGTCACGCGACTGACCGTGGACTCGTGCATGTCGATCTGCCGCGCCACCTGCTGCAGCGTGAGCGGGCGCAAGAACTGGATGCCCCTGTCGAAGAACTCGCGCTGCTCCTGGATGATGCAGTTCATCACCTTGATCATGGTGCGGCGGCGCTGCTCGATGGTCTGGATGAGCCAGCGCGCCGAGTTGAGCTTGGACTGGATGTAGTCGCGCGTCGAGTCGCGGCCGCCCGGCTTCTTGGCCTCGCGCAGCACCTTCTCATAGGCCTGGGTGATGCGCAGGCGCGGCACGTTGCGGTCGTTCAGGAGCACGACATAGTCCTCGCCCACGCGCTCGACGATGAGATCGGGCACGACGTAGCGGTCTTCGTCGGTCGTGATCTCGAGGCCGGGCTTGGGCGAGAGCTGGGAAAGCGCGTCGGTGGCTTCCTGCACTTCCTCCGGGGTGACGCGCAGGGCGCGCGCGATCTCCGCCTTCTTGTTGTTGACCAGGCGGTCGAAGTGCTCGTCGACGACGCGCCAGGCGAGCGTGCCCTCCTGCTTGCGGGCCGCCAGCTGCATGAGCAGGCATTCGCGCAGGTCGCGGGCGCCGACGCCGGCGGGCTCGAGGCTTTGCACGATCTTGAGCGCATGCTCGATCTCGGCCACCGAGCGGCCGGTGGATTCGGCGATGTCTTCGACGGGCGTGACCAGGTAACCGCGGTCGTCGACCGAGCCGATGAGGAACTCGCCGAGCGCGATCACGTCCGGGGGCAGCTCCATGAGTCTGAGCTGCAGGGTCATGTGCTCGGCCAGGCTCATGCGCGTGACCGGCACCTTCTCGTAGAACTCGGTCTGCTGCTCCTGGGCCGGGACGTAGGTGCGGTCGAGCCCTTCCTGCATGAACTCCGACCAGTCGATGTCCTCTTCGCCGTCCTTCTCCGACTCCGGCTCCTCGCTGAGCTCGCCCGAGTCGGCCTCGGCCTCGTGCGTGTCCTGGTCCTCGACCACCTCGTCCACTTCTTCGAGCAGCGGGTTCTGCATCAGCTCCTGCTTGAGGATCTGCTGCAGCTCGAGCGTCGGCACCTGCAGGAGCTTGAGCGCCTGCTGCAGGCGCGGCGTCATGATCAGCTGCGTGGTGAGCCGCTGCGAGAGACTCTGTTTCATCTCCATGGCTGGAATCCTCGCGCGCTCACAGGCTGAATTGCTCCCCGAGATAGAAGCGTCGTGCCTGGGGGTCGGTCGCCAGCTCGTCCGACGTGCCCTCCACCAGGATCTTTCCCTGATACATGATGTAGGCGCGGCTGGTCACGCGCAGGGTCTCCCTCACGTTGTGGTCGGTGATCAGGATGCCGAGGCCGCGCTCGCGCAGCCGGGCCACGATCTCCTGGATCTCCGCCACGGCGATCGGATCGATGCCCACGAAGGGCTCGTCGAGCAGCAGGAACTTGGGCTCGCGGATGAGCGCCCGCGCGATCTCCACGCGGCGGCGCTCGCCGCCCGAGAGCTTGGTGCCGGGCCGGTCGGCGAGCGGCGTCAGATGCAGCTCGTCGAGCAGCGCGTGCAGCTTCTCCTCGCGCTCCTTGTGGCTCAGCGGCAAGGTCTCGAGCACCGCCATCACGTTGTCCTTCACGCTCAGCTTGCGGAAGATGCTCGGCTCCTGGGCCAGGTAGCCGATACCGCGCCGCGCCCGCAGGTGCACGGGCAGGCGGGTCAGGTCCTCGTCGTCGAGGCGGATGGTCCCCGAGTGCGCGTGCAGGAGGCCGACGATCAAATAGAACGTCGTCGTCTTGCCGGCGCCGTTGGGACCGAGGAGCCCGACCACCTCGCCGCGCCCCACGTGCAACGACACGCCGTCGACCACGCGGTGCTTGCCGTAGGCCTGCACCAAGCCCTCGGCGACGATGCCGCCACGCTCGGCGACCGCGGCCGGCCCGCGCTGCGACGCCACGGAGGCGGTCGCGCTCAAGCTCACGGCGTCCCCCGCTGGTGCACGCGGATGCGCCCGCTCGCCGATTTCACCTGGGCCGTGATCTTGCTCTTGAACACGAAGTGGTCGAGGCTCGGATCACTCTCGAAACCCACCCCGCTCAGCACGTCGCCGCCACGGCGCACGGTCACCCGCTGATCCGACTGCACCTTCTGCTCCTTGTTCAGGAACTTGAGCGAAGGCGTGTCGACGCGCGTGCCGGCGTTGGTCACGATGGCCACGTGGCCGCTGGCCACCATGTCGTTGGTCGAAGGATGGATCTCTCCCTGATCCGCCGTGAGATGGGAATACGGCTTCCCTGCCGCGTCGAAGAAGTCGATGGCCACCGTCTGCGCCACGATGACTCCCTTGTTGCGATAGGTGGCCGCCGAGCGCGCGGTGAGCCGCCAGCGCATCTGGCTGCCCACGCTCTCGGTCAGGGTGAAGCCGCGCACCTCCTGATCGGGAGCGTTGCTCGCGGGCGCCATCTGCGACGGCACGTCGCCGTCGCCACACCCCGCCATGGCCAGGACGGCGGCCAAAGCGGCCATCCCGAGACCGAGGCGCATCGAGTCCTCCGTGAAAGAGCTCTCGAGCCGCGGCCACGAGGCACTCCACCTCTTGGCGTGGGCTCTCACTGGCACGCTAGCAAGGGGTCGGAGGGGGGTCAAGCATAGAGGGTGCCAGCGAGAGCATGCGCCCATCACAACGAGAGTTATCGGCGCGAATCACTGAGGCGTGAGGTGAAATCTTCTCGCTCGCCGTTCAGCGATCGCAGCCCTTCATCTCCTTGAAGTGCGCCGGCCAGCCACCGCCGAGGATGTCCATGCTGTAATCCCGCGATCCAGTGGGATCCGGATGACGGTCGAGCCACGCTTTCGTGGTCTCCGACGGATCCTTCAGGCGGATGACGCGGGGATCCGCCCGCTCCACCAGACGCGCGACGCGCTCGCGGCCCATGATGCAGCCCGCAGACATCGCCACCGAGTCCGCGCTCTTGCGGTAGGGCTGGATCTCGTGAGCGAAACGCTCGTGATCCGTGAAATAGAGGCCGCAGAGCGCATAGAGCCGGCCCGCCAGGCGGCCTTTGGTCAAGATCTCCTTGAAGAGGGCGTCGGCGTCGGGCTGAGCGAGCACGGTGCGAAACGAGCACACTTCGTCCGAAGGCCTTCCGACGAACCCCACGAAGTTGTCCGCGAACACTTCGGTCTTGAGGAGGACCCGGATCGCTTCTTCGCGCGATTTCTCGAACTGACCGGCCGCGGAGGCAGGCGAGGAAGCGCCCAGAACGGTCAGGAGCGTGACGGCGAGAGAGAGCCGAGCGGCGGATTTCATGGCAACCAGCTTGCGCCTCGGGGACTCACGGCGCAACCGCCGCGGATCTAGCGCGCCCCGGCGCGCAGGCAGTCGTGCAGGTGCAGGACCCCGAGCGGGCGCTGGGCTTCGTCGACGATGATGAGCGCCGTGATGGGGCCGCCGGAGTGCTCTTCCATCTGGCGCACGGCCGAGGCGATGCGGAGCTCGATGGGCGCGGTCGCGGGATGGCGCGACATGATCTCCTGGGCGCCGAGCGACCACAGGGTGTCCTGGGTCTCGGCGTGCGAGAGCAGGATGCGCTTGAGATCGCCGTCGGTGACCACGCCGGCGAGGCGGCCCTGCGCGTCGACCACGGTGGTGATGCCGAGGCGCTTCTCCAAGATCTCGACCAGCACGCGCTTGAGCGGCGTGTCCTCGCTGACCCGCGGCAGCGCCGTGCCGCCGTGCATGAGGTCCCCCGCGGTGAGCCGCATGGCGCGCCCGAGCACGCCGCCCGGGTGCAGGAAGGCGAAGTCCTGATCCTTGAATCCGCGGCGCGCCACCAGCGCCATGGCGAGCGCATCACCCAGGACCTGGGCCACGGTGGCGCTGGTCGTGGGCACGAAGTCGAGGGGTGCGGCCTCGCGCACCTCGCCGGTCTCGAGCACGACGTTTGCCGCGCGGCCCAGGGCGCTGTCGGCGCGGGCGGTGATGGCGATCAGCGGGATCTCGAGGCGGCGCAGGAACTCGGTGAGCGGCGTGAGCTCGTCCGAGCCGCCGCTCTTGGAGACGAAGAGCGCCACGTCGCCGCTCTGCAAGATGCCGGCGTCGCCGTGCGCGGCTTCGGTCGGGTGCAAGAAGAAAGCCGGCGTGCCGGTGCTGGTGAGCGTGGCCGCGAGGCGCTGGGCCACGAGGCCCGACTTGCCCACGCCCGAGGTCACCACCTTGCCGCGGCAGCCGTAGAGAAGATCGGCGGCACGCGCGAAGGCGTCGCCCAGGCGGTCGGCCTGGTCGTTGAGCGCTGCCGCGGTGTGCTCGAGCAGAGCGCGCGCCACGGCGAGGGCGTCGGTGTCGACTTCGGGCGTCATCGCTTGCCTCCCCGATAGTGCGCGAGCACGTCCGGCCAGCGCCCGCTCGCGTCGAGGAGCGCTTCGAGCGCTTCGCGCACCGCGCCCTTGCCGCCGGGCGAGGGCGTGACCCAGGCCGCCGCGCGCTTGATCTCGGGATGCGCGTCGGCCACGGCCATGGGCAGGCCGCACCACCGGAGGGCCGCGAGATCCGGCAGATCGTCGCCCAGGAAGGCGACCTGAGCGGCGCTGGCGCCGCGCTCGCGCGCGAATGGCTCGAGGATCGCGACCTTGTCCTTCACGCTCTGGAACACGGGCAGACCGAGATCCTCCATGCGGTAGTCGAGGGCTCGGCTGGCGCGTCCGCTGACCACCACGATGCCAAGACCGCGCTCGGCCGCCCACTTCATGGCGATGCCGTCGCGCACGTCGAAGCGGCGCAGGTCCTTGCCCTCCGCGTCGTGGAACATGCCGCGATCGGTGAGCGTGCCGTCGGAGTCGAAGCCGCACACCGCAATCTTGGCCGCGCGCGCGCGCAGGCGCGCCGGAAAGCGCGCGAAGAGAAGCGGCGCCTTCGAGGTCTTCGGGCTCACGCCTTGGCGCTCACCCGTTCCGCCACCGCGTCGCGCACGCGCATCGCCTGATCGAGAAGCTGCTCGACCTGATCGAGCGGGATCTGCGTCGCCGCGTCGGAGAGAGCGCGCGCGGGATCGGGATGGGTCTCGAAGAAGAGCGCGTCCACCCCCGCCGCCACCGCCGCGAGCGCGAGCGGGGCTGCGAAGCGCCGGTCTCCGCCCGTCACCCCGCCACCCGGATGCTGGAGCGAGTGCGTGGCATCGTAGACCACCGGCCACCCGGTGTCGCGCATGACCACGAGGCCGCGGAAGTCGACCACCAGATCGTGATGCCCGAACGTGGTGCCGCGCTCGGTGAGCAGGATGCCGCTCGCCCCCGAGCCCTCGAGCTTCTCCACCACTTGCTGCATGTCGTCGGGCGCCAGGAACTGGCCCTTCTTCACGTTCACGACCTTGCCGGTGCGCGCGCAGGCCGCGAGCAGGTCGGTCTGGCGCGACAGGAAGGCCGGAATCTGCAGGCAGTCGACGACCTCGGCCACCGTGCTCGCCTCGCCCGCTTCGTGCACGTCGGTGAGCACCGGCACGCCGACTTCCTTGCGCACGCGCGCCAGCGCGGCCAAGCCCTCGTCGAGCCCCGGCCCGGTGTAGGAGCCGAGCGACGAGCGGTTGGCTTTCTTGTAGGAAGACTTGAACACGAACGGCAGCCGGCGCGCCTGGCACAGGGCGGCGAGCTTGGTGGCGGTGCGCAGCACCAAATCCGGCGACTCGATGGCGCACGGTCCGGCGATGATGGCCAGGGCCGCGCCTCCGAAAGATGCCGTGCCAACAGCGACCGTCTTCACGCCCACGCTAGGTCCCCGCGCCCACGTGCCGCCCGCGCGAGGAGCCGGCGCGCGCCAGCGCCGCCTCGACGAAGGCGATGAACAGCGGATGCGGCCGGTCGGGGCGCGAGCGCAGCTCGGGATGGAACTGCACGCCCACGAACCACGGATGCTCCGGGATCTCGACCACCTCGACCAGGTCGCGGCCGGGATTGCGCCCGGTGATGGCGAGCCCGCGTGACACCAGATTCTGGCCGAGCTTGTTGTTGAACTCGTAGCGGTGGCGGTGGCGCTCCTCGACCACGTCGGCGCCGTAGGCTTCGCGCGCGCGCGAGCCTGCGGCCAGGGCGCACTTGTAGAGCCCGAGGCGCATGGTGCCACCCTTGTCGCTCACCAGCTGCTGCTCGGCCAGCAGGTCGATCACTTTATGACCGGAGCGCGTGTCGAACTCGGAGGAGTGCGCGTCCGGCCAGCCCACGACGTCGCGCGCGAACTCGATCACCGCCGCCTGCATGCCGAGGCAGATGCCGAAGTACGGCACGTCGCGCTGGCGCGCGAAACGCGCCGCCTTGATCTTGCCCTCGATGCCACGCTCGCCGAAGCCGCCCGGCACCAGGATACCGTCGGCCGTGCCGAGCAGGGCTTCGGCGTCGCCGGTCTCGAGATCCGAGCTCTCCACCCACGCCAGCTCCACCTTCGCGTCGTGGTGGGCGCCGGCGTGCACGAACGCCTCGGTCAGGCTCTTGTAGGCGTCGT
>DASYSL010000026.1:0-18803 GCA_036003365.1 Candidatus Eiseniibacteriota bacterium | reverse complement strand
AGGGAGTCGCATGGTGCCTCCGGGGGGATCCTTCCCCGGCGTGTGACGCCGGGCCAGACGTGGCGAGTGCTGCCCTTAATGCTATCAAGGATCGGCCCCGGCGCGAACCCTCATGGGGACCGCGATTGGAGCGCCTTTCTGGAGCGCCTTCCTGGAGCACCTTCCTGGACGCGCGGGCGGGCAGGTCCTAGACTCCGGCCCCATGAAGATCTACACGCGGACGGGGGACGACGGCACGACGGGGCTCTTCGGCGGCCGGCGCGTCTCGAAAACGGACGCGCGCGTGGAAGCCTATGGCTCCGTGGATGAGCTGAACGCGCTTCTCGGGGTCGCGCTTGCCGCAGACGCGAGCCCGGCGCTCGCCTGGCTGCGCGAGCTCCTGGTCGCCATCCGGAACGATCTCTTCGTGCTCGGCGCCGACCTCGCCACGCCGCGGGGCGAGGAATCGAGCTACTTGCCGCGCCTGCAAGACGAACACGTGGCCGTTCTCGAGCGCGCGATCGACGAAGCCGAGAAGGGCCTGCCGGCGCTGCGCAACTTCATCCTGCCGGGGGGTCCCGCGCCGGCCGCGCACCTGCACCATGCGCGCACGGTGTGCCGCCGCGCCGAGCGCGCCGCTGTCTTCCTCGCGCAACGGCAGCCGGACGTCGGCGCCGTGCCGCTGCGCTATCTCAACCGTCTGGCCGACTTGCTGTTCGTCCTGGCACGCGCGGCCGCGCACGCCCAGGGCGCGGCGGAAGTGGAGTGGGCGCCGCGCAAGAGCACGTAGGCCGCGCCATGTAGGCCTGCCACGTGGGTGGCTCGTCCTGCCGGATGTGCTAAGGTCCGGTCATCCCAATTCCCGCATTGCAGAAGGTCGAAAACCCTTGTCCCGGAGTCTTCCATGCTGACGGTTTGCGATTCTTCTCGCGACCTCTTCGAGCGCGTGAACGGGGCGGTCCGCCTCAATGCCGATCGCACCCTGGCCATCGCCGATCCCGAGCGCTTCCGCAACGAGATCATCGATCTCCTCATCGCCACCGCGGTGTTCTCGAAGGACCAGGCCGCCCAGGACACCGCGCGCTGGCTCATCTGGGAAGCCGCGCACGCGCTGGGCGCGCACTCGGCGTCGATCCAGGGTCTCTACGCCGCGCGCGGCCGCGGCAAGACGCCCAACGATTTCACCGTGCCGGCGGTCAACATCCGCGGCCAGACCTACGACTTCGCGCGCGCCCTCTTCCGCGCCGCGCACACGCTCGACGTCGGCCCCTTCGTCTTCGAGATCGCCAAGTCCGAGATGGGCTACACGGACCAGCGCCCGGCCGAGTACGCGACTTGCATCATGGCCGCCGCCATCAAGGAGCGTCACCACGGCCCGGTGTTCATCCAGGGCGACCACTTCCAGTTCAACGCCAAGAACTACGGCACCGACCCGGAGAAGGAAGCCCAGGGCATCCGCGACCTCGTTGTCGAGGCGATCGCCGCCGGCTTCTACAACATCGACATCGACTCCTCGACCTTGGTCGACCTCTCGTTTCCGACCCTCGACGAGCAGCAGAAGCACAACTACGAGCGCGCGGCCGAGATGACCGCCTGGGTGCGCAAGCACGAGCCCCAAGGCATGACCATCTCGGTGGGCGGCGAGATCGGCGAGGTCGGCCACAAGAACTCGACGGTCGAAGAGCTGAAGGCCTACATGGATGGCTACAACCGCGTGCTGAGCGGCGCCGGCGCCGCTCTGGCGCCCATCTCCAAGGTCAGCGTGCAGACGGGCACGTCGCATGGCGGCATCCCAACCGCCGACGGCCAGGTGGCCGAGGTGAAGCTCGACTTCCAGGTGCTCGAGGACCTGTCGCGCGTGGCGCGTGAGCAGTATGGAATGGCGGGCGCGGTGCAGCATGGCGCCTCCACCCTGCCCGACGATCTCTTCCACCATTTTCCGCAGAGGGGAACCGCCGAGATCCACCTCGCCACCGGCTTCCAGAATCTGCTCTATGACGGCGGTTTCCTGCCACCGGATCTGCTCAACGACATGTTCGATTGGCTCCGCCAGAACTGCGCCGACGAGCGCACGGCCGGCCAGACCGAGGAACAGTTCCTCTACAAGACGCGCAAGAAGGCGTATGGACCTTTCAAGCGCCGCCTGTGGGAGCTCACCGAGGAGAAGGAGCGTTACTGCGCGGCCCTGCAGAGCAAGATGGAATTCCTGTTCGACAAGCTCCACGTGCGCGGCACCAAAGCGCTCGTCGACCAGCACGTGAAGGCCGTTCTCGTGCACCGACCGCTTCCGGAGGGTGCCGCGCCCGCGCTCGGCCAAACGGCAGGAGCGCGCTAGCGGGGCGCGCTTCGCGCGTGCAACGGATCTGGGTCTGGCTCCTCGGCGTCGTCGCCGCGCTCGCGGCGGCGACGTTCTTGTTCTTCTGGGCGCACCACTTCTTCGCCCGCGTGCCGCTCCGGCAATTCGAAGCCAGCCGCCTGTATCACCAGGTGATCACGCTGCGCTCGTACGCCGAGCGCGAGAGCCTGGCGGGCTTCCTGCCACCGACCGACGCAGTGGTGTCGTTGCGCGAGGATTTCGTGCAGCGCGCCCTCGATCTCTCGCTGCCCATTCGCCAGGAGTTCAAGAACGGCCAATACGAAGCCGTGCTCGACTCGGCCGTGCTGCGCATGGAGGACGGCTCGGCGTCGGTCGAGCTCATGGGTCACGGCCACAAGCGCGGCGAGCTGAGCCCCAGCGGGCAGGTCGCGCTGACCGTGGAGGGCTATCTCAGCGCCGAGCGCATCCGGCCGCAGACCGGCACCCTTGACCTGGGCCTCATCGTGACCGACGTGCGCTCGGTGAGCGCCGGCCCGGAGATGGTGCGCAACTGGATTCGCCCCGCCTCGCATTATTTCGCCAGCCTGCGCGCCGAGGACTGGAACGAGAGCCAGCACGTGATCGAGATCCCGGTGCGCATCGATCAGGCGATCGCGCTGCCGGCGATTCGCGGGGAGATCGCGATTCCCGGCGTCAAAGTGCCGCTGGCCGTGCGCGCCTCCGCGGTCACGGTGTTCGAGCAGCGCCTGGCCGTGAGCTTTGAATTCGCGCCGCGGCTGCGCGGGCAGGAGGATCTCCCGGTCGACTCGGTGTTCCACGGCGAGTCGGCATGGACCCGTGCGTTCGAGAAAACCGTGCGCGCGGCCGCCCGCCACGACGTGCCCGTGAGCAGCGACGAGTTGCTCGACGAGCGCCAGCGTCTGTTCGCCCGCGTGCACGACCAGGCGCAGCGCGACACGCTGTGGCGCGCTCTCAGCACCAGCGATCGCGACGTCTGCGCCGTGATCCCGGACGAGTACCTGGAGCGGATCGCGCAGCAATTCGTGAGCACCTATCTGCGGGAGACCGATCTCGACGTGGGCACCGACATCGACGCCAAGATCGACACCCAGGTGAAGACGCGCGTGCTCGGCAAGGACGTCGGCGTCGGCCGCATCCAGGGCAAGTTCCGCGTGCTGCGCTTGATCGGCCGTCTGCGGCCGACCGGGACCATCGATCTCGACCTGCGCCCGCCCGATCTTCTGGTGTGCAAGGTCCCCATCGAGGCCATCTCCGGACGCGGACGCATCGCATGCTTCATCGATTGGGATCCGGCGTTCCTGAGCGGCCTCGTGTGCAAGGGATTCGAATATAGCGACACGCTGGACGGCGTGGCGCTGCCGTTTCACGCCACGCTGCGCGGCACGGTGAAGCTGGCGCTCGCCGATTCGTTCCTGGTGGGCAAGAGCACCGTGGTCCGCGATCGCATTCGCGTGCCGACCGCCCCCACGCTGACGTCGCGCGCGCGCATGCGCAAAGTTCTCGAGGACCAGGATCGTTTCGCGCGCTGCGGTCTGGCCATGGACGCCGACACGACGCTCGATCGCCTGCTCGGCCTGCTCAAATCCGGCATCACGGTGCGGCTGCCGGCGCAGCTCTTTCCGTCGTTTCGCATTCCGGTGACCATGGTGAGCGAGTACAGCGCCGGAGGGTTTCGCATCCACGCGCGGGCTTACGATGCGGAGTTCCTGCTGCGCCCCGACTATCTGCGCGTCGGCTTCCAGGCCGGCCTGCGCGTCGTCGCCAGCGACAGCACGGCGGTGCCCGGCAACCAAAAGGCGCCCCTCCCACCGGGAGGAGCGCCTTCGACGTCACCGTTGCCGGTGCGGGCATCAGCGCCCGCGCCTGTGCCTATTTCTGATTCGCGTTATTCGGGTCCGGCGCTTCTTCACCACGCGCCTCGCCGGTCATGGGCACGAACGAGACCGGAATCAGATCGCGCTGCTCGAATCCGTGATCGGTCTTCGTCCACACCTGCAGCTTCTGGCGCGAGCGCCCGACGGGGAGCACGAGCCGTCCGCCCGGCTTGAGCTGATCGAGCAGCGGCCGCGGCACGTGATCCGGCGCCGCCGTGACCACGATCACGTCGAACGGTCCTTCCTCCACCCAGCCGCGATAACCGTCGCCGACGCGCAAGCGCACGTCGCCATATCCGAGGCGGTCGAGACCGGCGCGCGCGCGCTCGGCGACCGTCGGCATGATCTCGACGGTGAGCACGGTGCCGGCGATCTCGTCGAGCACCGCCGACTGATAGCCGGATCCGGTACCGACTTCGAGCACCTTCTCGCCGCCTTCGAGGCCACTGGCTTCGGTCATGAGCGCGACGATGTACGGCTGAGAAATGGTCTGATCGTCCCCGATGGGCAGCGGACTGTCGCGATACGCGGCGTCCTTCAGCTCATTCGGAACGAATTCGTGCCGGGGCACGGACCGCATGGCCGCGAGCACCAGCGGATCCTTCACGCCACGAGCGACGATCTGCTCGGCCACCATGCGGTTCCGAGCTTCGGCGAATCTTGTGCCTTCCGCCAATCGAGTCACTCTGATCATCCTTCCGGGTTCTTCCGTATCTGTTCCGCGCGCGCTTGGCTCTCGGATGCCAAGGACACGCAAAGTGCCGCGCGGCGAGGCCTCCTGCGTTCCTCGGAGGAGAGCGCCCGGCCGCTGCGGCACGACGGGCAGATCGGACGTGCCCCCATTATGATGCAAATGCTCGGCCGACGCACGCGGACGCGCAAATCCTGACATTCCAAGCGACTCCACGAGTTGTTCACAAGCGCCAAAGGGCGGGAGCAAAAAGATTCGGAACCGAAACCGGGGCTCTGACGTCTGTACATGTGGACCCAGGAGTTGAGAGCCTCCTCGAGTCCGAGAGGGAGATAGAGAGAGCAGACGCGGCGCAATGCCGCGGATCGATTCGAGGCGCCCCTGCCGACCCCCGGGGCGCCTCTCTTTTTGTCCTTGTCGGGCGCTCGCGTCCCTCGCGCGCCCTCGAACGTACCCACGCCGTACCTCAGCGCACCTCGCTGTCCTTCGCGCCGCCGCCGCTTGCGGCCCGGGCCCGTCCTCCATAAACTGCACCATCCGCCCGGGCGTCCATTCGTGCTCCAAGCTCTCGGCCCGGCTCGCGACCACGCACCAGCTCGAGGATCGAATGATCGCCACGCCGTTCCGATTCACCCCACAGGGGGCGAGTCGACGTCGCCATCCGATCGCCCCGGCTCGTTGGGGCCTTTGCGCCGTCTCTCTCCTGGCTCTGGTCGGCTGCGAGTCGGCGCGTCAGCCCGTGCCCAGGAATCCGATCGCCCGCGACCAGGTCCGCAACGAGGGCCGCGCCCTCGTGCAGCGCGCCTGCGCCGCGGCCGGCGGGATCGACCGCTGGCACGCGGTCAAGGACGTGAGCTTCGTGCTCGACGACCAATGGCACGGCGTGGCTGGCCGGCTGGTGCGACCGTGGTCGGTGGATCACGTCAACGGTCCCTTCGAGGGGCTGCTCGGACTCTCGTACGGCCGCGTGCGCGTCTCCGACAAGGAGGGCCCGGTGACCTACGGCGTCGGCGCCGGCGGCCCGTGGGCCATGCGCGGGACGCGGCCTTCGAGCGAGGCGAGCGATCTCGCCACCGCGCGCGCGACCGTGCCCGTCTTCCTCTTTCAGTTCGCCACGCCGTTCGCCTTCCTGAGCGACGACGCCGTGCAGCACTCGATGGGCATCCATCCCGATCCGCCGGGCGGGCCGGTGTACGAAGTTCTGGTCACCTACCCGTGGTACACGGGCGACCGCTCGCGCGACTGGTACGTGGCGCGCTTCGACACGTCGACCATGCGCCTGCGCTCGGTCACCTATACGACGAGCGTGTGGGGCCCGAGCATGATCGAGTACACGGACCAGCTGAGCGGCTATCAGGAGATCGACTCGATCTGGGTTCCGACGCGCCACGACGTGCGCATGAGCTATCCCTTCCGCCCCGACATGCACCACTGGACGGTCAGCAATCTGAAGTTCAATGCGGGCCTGGAGGACACGACCTTCCGCGGCCCCGGACACCTGGGCGCAGGCGGCGGAACGTAGACCGCGAAGAAAAACTAAGGCTGGAGCTCGCCCGGCGCGGGATGCTGTGACGCCATCCCCGCCGGGCTTTGCGTCGTGCGGAGAACGGTGACGGTCTGCTTCTCGGGGGAGAGGGTGACGCGCACCGGCGCGCCGGCCCGGGCCAGCTGCAGGGTGATGTCAGGCGTGCGCGCGTCGGCGAGGGCGTCGGCGAGCCCCGCGAGGTCGTCCACCGCATGGCCGTTCACGGCCACGATGCGGTCCCCGACGCGGAGTCCGTGGCGCGCCGCCGGCCCGTCCGGGTCGAGGTCGAGCACCTCGGTGGTGCCCGGGCGGAAGAAGCGAAGGCCCAGCGTCCACGAGCCCGAGACGCGGTGCCCGAGATGCAGGCCGCGCGCCGCGAGCTCGCCGGCGAGCGTCGTGTTGAAGCGCCGTCCCGAGAGCGAATCGAGAAATCCGGCGAGATCGCCGGCGCCCAGCCGCGCGCCCGCGGCGCGCAGGTCCGGCTGGCGCCCGCGGCGCACCAGATCGCGCATCATCGCCTCGAGCCCGCCCGCCTGCGACAAACGCAGGTCGAGCGCCCAGGCGGCGAGCAGTCCCTTGGCGTAGGTCGCCGACCATGCCTGCGAATCGCGCGCGTAGCCCGTGCCCAACGAGGTCAAAGACGAATCCGCCCACGGATTGCCGCGCAAACGGTCGAACGATCCCGCCAGCTCGCCGGCCAGCCCGTCGGCGCTCATGCGTCCGGTGACCTGGAGCGCCCGCAGGCCGAAGTACTCGGTCACGCCCTCGGCGAACCAGCGCAAGGACGGCGTGTTCAGATCCACCGCGCCGCCGTTCCAGAAGTGGAAGAGCTCGTGGGCCACGACCCGCGCCAGAGAGCGCGAGCGCAGGGCGCCCGGATCGCCCGACAGCCGGAGGCTCGTGGCGTTGAGCGCGGTCTCGCCCGCCGCCTGATCGCCGCGAAAGGGATGATCGATGACCACGAGGAGACGGTCGTCGGGCACCGGTCCCACCGCCTGCGCGTGCGCGCTCAGGCACTCACGGATCAGATACTCGAGCGAATCCTCGCGCGCCGGATCGGCGCCGCGCGTGACCATCTCGACGTCGGTGCCGGCCGCCTCGAAGTGCCGCGGGACGTAGTCGCCGAGCGCGATGATCGACTCGCGCAGCCGCGCGAAGCGGCCGTCCGGAATCTCGACCGAGCTTTCGGCGTCGCCCCAGGGCGTGTACGCGCCCCAGCCCGCGGGCAGACGGAAGCGCACGGCGATGCGGCGCGCCGACCCGGGCACCAGGCCCCCGCGCGGCGCGCCATCCCGGCGCCGCTCGAAGAGCGAGGCCCGCGTGTCGCTGTGCACGGGCACGGCGAAGGTGCGGGCTCCGAAGAGAAGCATGGCGTGCGTGGCGCCGCTGGCCCCGGGGTGGATGCGGTAGTCGAACGCGAGATGTCCGTTGGCGTCGGCTTGGCCGCCCCAGAGATTGGCGCCCAGGGGCTCGCCCGCGCTGCCGGCCACGCCGCCGATGCCGGCGGCGTCGCTCGAGGGATAAGGGTCGGGCACCACCAGCACGACGTGCCCGGGCGCGAGCGCCAGCATCTCCATGTGCACCCGGATCTCGCCCGTCGACGGATTGGGTGTGAGAGTGTAGACGACGTCGGGATGGCCGGTGCCGAGCCGCGCCGCCGCGTAGAGCACGCAGAACGCGAGGACCCCGCACAGCGCCGAGGGGATGAAGAAGAGTGATGGTCGAACCCGGGAGCGCATCGAAGAGAATTGTCACACGGCCTCCGCAAGGCGCGCCAGCGGTCGGGGAGGGGCCGGCTCCCGCGCCTCCCGCGCCTGCCGCGCTTCCCGCGCCTGCCGCCCGTGCCGCCTACCGCGCCCTGATCCGGACCGGGCTCCGGCGCGTCGTGAACGCGGTGCGCGCCCTGCCGCTCTTCTTGAGGCTCGAGATCGTGGGCCTCGCCGTCTTCTCCGTCGTCCTCCTGGCCACCTACGGCGCCACCTCTTATTACGACGCCGATCCGGGAGATCCGGGCGCCTCCCTGGTGACGCGCGTTTCACGCCTGGTGGCGGCGGGGCTCGCCCTCTCCACGCTCGTCCTCGCCTTGCTCGCGCCGCGCGTCTCGGTGCGCAGCAGCGAAGCCCGCGGTCTCGCCGCCCTGCCCATTCCGCCGCGCGCGCGGGCCGCGTTTCGCGCCGACCGGCTGGCGCTTCTCGCCCTGCCCATGCTCGTGCTCGGGTTCGGAATTTTTCTCCATCCGCTGGCCTTCGGCAAAGGCACGGTGTCGCTCAATGCCGTGCTGGCATGGACGGCTTGGCTGTGGGCCGCCTCGCAGCTCGTGGCCGGGGTCGACGCGCTGTGCTGCGAAGGGCGCTGGGGCCCGGGATGGAAAGGATTTCTCGGGCGCGCCGTCATCCTCGTCGCACCGTTTCTCATCGTGGTCACCTACGGCGAAGCGCGCTCTCTCACCGGCCTTTGGGTGGACCTCGATCGCCCGTCGTCCTTCGCCGTCACCGCTCTATTCGGCGTCGTGCTGGGCGTGGTGCTCCGGCTCTTCGCCGCGCGCGCCGGAGCCTGGTCGTGGGCGGCCGAGATGAAGCTCGCCGAGCATCTCGCCATCCGGCGCTGGAAGCGCCGCCGGGCCCGCGCCACGCGCCCGCGCCTGTCCTCGTCGCGCGTGCCGCGTGCGCCTGGGCTCGCCTGGGCGGCCAAGGATTTCCGTCTCGTCTTGCGCATGGCTTCGTTGCGCAGCCAGTGGCTGCTCGCGGTTTTCCTGTGCGTGGCGCCGATCGCGCTCGTGCTGCAGCGCGAGCCGCCGGCCTGGATCTTCGCCGGGCTCGTGCTCGTGCTCGGGGCGGCCGCCACCGGAATCGGCGTCCTCCTCCTCTGGTATCACGAGCGACCGATGTTCGTGTTCTCCGCGCCCGTGCCCCGGCGTGTCACCTGGCTCGCCAAGACGGCTCCCGCTCTGGCGCTCGTCTTGGGCTCGGCGGCAGCGCTCTCGGCCATCGCCGCGGTTCGCGCCAACGCCCACACCGGGCGCGTCCTCTTGCTGTGGACCGGCGTGTCGGGCGCCTCCCTGGTGCTCGCCGCCGCCAACCTGGGGCAGGCGAGCCCGCCCCGCAGCCCCTTGGGACAGAATCTGTATGGGCTCGGCCTCTTCTCCTGCGTCATCGTGGGCTCGGTCTACCCGGCCACCGGCTGGCTGGTCCTGGCGGCTTTCGCCCTCTATACTCTTCGGTCGCTGGCCCGGGACCCCCGATCCTGACCGGCGCCAGGATTCTCCTGCAGAGTTTTGCCGAAGCCTGACAAGATTTTCGCGGCCGCCTGACATGGAGCGAGCGCCGTTGCCCGATACTTCAGTCAGTTCGGGACCGGCCGGGCCGCGAGGCAGGTCCGCCTTTTCGGGTCGCACGTCGCGCACACGTTGACCGCGGATGAATGAGGATGACGGAATGATGGTTCCCCCGCACTCGGCCGGGCGGCCGCGCCAAGGGACAGGGCGCGTGACCGCGACGCTGGCCGCGTTCGCTCTCCTGTGCATGATTTCGGGCGCCGCCTGGGCCGGCAAGGTTTCCTATTCGGGACCGGCGCAAAGGGCCCTGTCGCCCGATTGCGATCGCTGCAACGTGCAGGCCGAGTTCGCCTCGCGCATGCGCGACACCGGCGCCAGCATGGAGTTCATCGAGCTCAAGAACGGCACCGGCATCGTGTACACGGTTGCCGACCCGCACATGATTCCCAAGGTGCAGAAGAACGTCGAATGGGTGAAGGACGAGCTGACGCAGTTCAGCAAGAACCCCGACAAGTACAAGCTCTGCACCTATTGCAAGGCGAGCCACCACATCTATTCCAGGATCGATCGCGAAGTGTCGCTCACCTCGAACGGCGCCATCTTCCTCATGCGCAGCACGGACCCGGACGCGCAGCGGGTTCTGCACGAGATCTACCTGCGCTCCAAGCAGGAGCAATCGGACGAGGCGCTGCGCTCGGCGCCGTCGCGCTGAGAGCGCGAAGACGCCCGGGGAACATCGCGCGGCGGGGCAGCCCGCCGCGTTTTCTTTGTCCGCCGTGGTACGGTTTGGGTGGCGCAGTAGCGCGGCGCTGATCGCCGCGTCGAGCCTGCCGCCGGCCGCCGGAGGCTGACATGCTGTTCGTGCGCGCCACCGCGCGCCGCCGCCGTCTCATTCTCATCACGCTCGTGGGGGTGGGAGCGCCGCTCCTGGCGCTCGCCGGCTTCGCCGCGTACCAGACGCGGCATCTGGCGCGCTTCCTCTCCGACGCCAGCTCGGATTACGGCGGCTACGCCGCCACCCTGACCGCGAAAACGCTGGCCTTCGAGGTGCAGCGGCGGGTGGTCGAAGCCTCGGCCGACGCGCGGCTCGCCACCTCGTTCGCGGGCGCGAGCCCCGATCTCCTGAATCTCATGCAGACCGGGGATCCGCTGCTCGAGCGGCCCTTCCTGGTGCCCGACGACGAGATCCTGCGCGTGGCCGAGGAAGAGCCCGACGCTCCCGACAACCAGATCGTGGCGGCGGCGGGCTTCGGCTTGCCGCGCGACAGCCTGTCGATTCGCGTCACGGCGCCGCGCTCCTTGTGGCGCGCCCTCGTCGGGGCCGTCTACGACACCATCTATGTGGTGCCGCCGCTGCGCGGCGAGAGCCCGCTCGTCATCGTGCCTCTGATCGGCTTCCAGGGACGCATCGTGGCGGCGGCGGGGTGGGAGCTGCACACCGAGGCCCTGAGCCGGAGCTATCTCGACCGCCTGATCAACGCGCGCGTGTTCGCCGATCCGCGCGTCTACCATGCCGAGCGCATCTCGAAGGCGTTGGCGCTCACCGTGTACGACAACCAGAGCCGCGAGGTGTACCGCTCGCGCCCGGGCACGAGCGGCCTGCTCTACGCCGAAGCGCCCATCGGCTCGCTGTTGCCGGGATGGCGCGTGTCGGTGGGGCCGTCCGCCGGCAGCCCGTACGTGTGGGCGCGCGCCTTCATCGTGGCGGCTTACTTGCTGCTCGTGCTCCTGGTGCTGCTCAGCGTCGCCGCGCTGTGGGCGGCGCTGCGCCAGGCGAGCGAGGAGATCCAGCTCGCCGAGGCCAAGACGGCCTTCCTCGCCAACGTGTCGCACGAGCTCAAGACGCCGCTGGCGCTCATCCGCATGGCGGGGGAGACGCTGGAATTGGGGCGCGTGCGCAGCGACGAGGAGCGCCAGCGCTTCCTGAAAGTGATCGGGCGCGAGTGCCGCCGGCTCACGCACATGATCAATCACGTCCTCGACTTCGCCAAAATCGAAGCGGGCCGCAAGGAGTTCCGGTTCCAGCGCACCGACCTGCGCAAAATCGTGCAGGAAACCCTCGAGGTGTTCCAACCCCAGTTCGAAGAGGGGAAATTCGAAGTGGCTGTGGACGTGCCGGATACGCTGCCTCCCATCGAGGCCGACCCGGAGGCGGTCACGCAATGCCTGATGAACTTGCTCGACAACGCGGTAAAGTACTCCAAGGACCGGCGCTCGATCGAAGTGAAGGTCCGCGTCACGCCGCCGGAGACGGACGGTAACCTGGGAGAGGCCCGGATCCAGGTCGCCGACCACGGGATTGGTATCTCGGCCCGCGACCGCGAGCGGATCTTCGACAAGTTCTTCCGCGTGGACCATGGGATGGTGCACGACGTGAAGGGATCGGGGTTGGGCTTGTCCCTCGTTCGGCACATTGCCGAGGCACACGGGGGACGCATGGAAGTGGAGAGCACGCCGGGTCAAGGAAGCAGGTTCGTTCTCGTCCTGCCCGCACGCCAGCCACACGCCGCCGCACCGGATGGCTCCATCCGGGAGCGTCGCTGAGCCGAAGGGAGCCGGAGACATGCCGAAGGTGCTGATCGTGGAAGACGAGCCGGGCCTCGTGGAAGGTCTGGCGCACAACTTCCAGTTCGAGGGCTACGAGGTCGCGACGGCGCAGAACGGCCGTGAGGGATTGAAGCTCGCGCTGCGCGACCGTCCCGATCTCATCGTTCTCGATCTCATGTTGCCGGAGAAGGACGGCTTCGAGGTCCTGCGCGAGTTCCGCCAGCGCAACTCGACCGTGCCCGTGCTCATCCTGACGGCGCGGAGCCTGGAATCCGATCTCATCCAGGGCTTCGATCTCGGCGCCGACGATTATCTCACCAAGCCGTTCAGCGTGGCCGAGCTCATGGCGCGCGCCCGCGCCCTGCTCAAGCGCGCACCGCAAAGCGAAGGCGGCGAAGCGCTGCCGCCGGGGCACTTCACGTTCGGCGACGTGGTCATCGACATGCAGACGCGCGAGGTGCGCAAGAGCGGCGAGCTGGTGCCGCTCGCGTTCAAGGAATTCGAGCTCTTGAAGTACTTGGCGCTGCGCCGCGGCAAGACGGTGTCGCGCGAGGAGCTCCTGCAGGAGATCTGGGGCGTCGATCCCGACTCGGGCGTGACCACGCGCACCGTCGACACGCACATCGCCAACTTGCGCGGCAAGCTCGGCGGCGGCGACGTGAGCCCCAACTTCATCGCCACGGTGCACAAGGTGGGGTACAAGTTCGTCGGGTGAACCGGCGCCGCCCGCGGGCGGCGTCGGACATCTCTTCCTTCCTCGAATTCTAGGGAAACGCCCACTGAACCCTTTGGGACGGTGGGCAAGGGCGCGTTTATCCACCCTGCCGCCCCCCAATCGTTTAGGGCTATACTGGCCGCTTCGGCGGCCGCCCGGCCCGGCCGTTGCATTGCGACCCTCTCGGCCGAACCCCGCCCGGGCCGCACCTCGCCCGGAACAAAGAGCGATTCTTTCCCGGGTACGACGCTCGGAGAAACGAATGAACGCACGGCGATCCATCAGCGGGCGCGCACGCGCCCGAAGTGGACGCGGGCGCGGCGCATGGACCGTGCTCGTGATCGTCGCCGTGTATCTCATGGGGGGACTCGCGGACCCGGCCGCGGCCGGAATCTGGACGCAGCTGGGCTCGCTGCCGGTTCAGAGCACGACCGCGGTGTGCCGCACCGCGCACGGCAGCATCGTGGTCGCCACCAATCCCGGCGCCCCCGATTCGTCCGACGCTTGGGAATACGACGGACTGATCCTCGCCAAGCTCTCGGCGCGCTATGCGCCACGCCCGATCTTCGGCGCCATTCACGCCCTGGCCGAAGCGCCCAACGGCGATCTCTGGGTCGGAGCGAAGAACGGCGCGTTCCGCCTGACGCCTGCGGGATTCACGCAGTACACGCGCAACGACGGCCTGGGCAGCCGCCTCGTCGACCAGGTGAACGCGCTGGTCGTGGCTTCCGACGGCACGGTGTGGGCGGGGACCGAGGGCGGCGGCCTCTCGCGCTTCGACGGCAGCACGTGGACTTCGTATCGCAATCCCGACAACGGCCTGCCCTCGAACTTCGTCGAAGGTCTGGCGCTCGCGTCCGACGGAACGTTGTGGATCGCGATGCACAATCCGCCGAGCGGCCCGGCGCTGGCGAGCGACAAGAACGGTGTCATCACCCCGAGCCCCACGAGCCCGTCCGATCTCTCGCGCATCATCGCGGCCTCGGACGGGCGCCTGTGGGCCGTGTCGCCGAGCAACGGCGCTTACGTGTTCGACGCCAAGGGCACGCTGCTCCAGCAAGTCCAGGCGCCGACCATCTCGAACGATCTGACGTCGGTCACCGAAGGGCCCAACGGCGA
Organism: Candidatus Eiseniibacteriota bacterium; assembly: GCA_036003365.1. Classification (GTDB taxonomy): domain Bacteria; phylum Eisenbacteria; class RBG-16-71-46; order RBG-16-71-46; family DASYSL01; genus DASYSL01. The sequence goes on along the minus strand of DASYSL010000026.1, from coordinate 4,741 downwards.
CATCTGGATCGGCAGCTTCTCCAACGGCGTGTACCGATGGAACGGTGGCGCTTGGGAGAACTTCAGCGGCACGGCGGGGCTCACCAGTCCCACGGCGCGCGACGTGACCACCGACGCGGCCGGCGCGCTCTGGGTGGCCACGGCGGGCGGGCTCTTCCGCTACGAAGGGGCCTTGTGGCTCGCCTTCACGCCGAGCGCGTTTCCGGCCATGAACGGCGCGCGCATCGAGTCGATCTCACGCGGGCCGGCTTCGGACTTCGGCGCCAGCCCGCCCGCCATCGGCGTGACACGCGGGCCGACGTACGTGGGCCTGGGCTCGCTGCCGCCGCCCCTGCCGGGCGGCATCGTGCGCATCTCGGGTCTCACGGTCGAGGCGGTGCTCGATTCGGCAGGCCAGCCGCTGGCCGCTCCGTATTACGTGGGGGCGATTCCCGGCGGCACGTGGGCCGGGCGCAAGGGAGGCAGCACGCTCCTGCGCGTCGCGGGCCTCGCGGTGACGCAGACGTATCCCACGCCCGACGGCAACAACGTGACCGCGATTCTCGGCCGGCCCGACGGCACCGCGTGGGCGGGGACGACGCAGAATCTGCTGCGCTTCGACGGTAGCGTGTGGTCGGTCGTTCCCTTGCCCGGCATCACGCCGGCAACCATTCGATCGCTCACCGCCGACGCCAACGGCGGCATCTGGATCGGCACCGACACCAAGGGCGCGGCACTTCTTGACGGTACGGGCTTGCATCCCGTGACCGGCCTGCCGGGCGGCGTGGTCACCAGCATCGCCGCCGCACCAGACGGCGACATGTGGGTTGGCGTCCAGCTGGGCGGCGTGGCGCACGTGGCGGCGGGGGCGAGGGCCGTCGATCGCGTGATCACCGCCGCCGACGGCTTGCCCAGCCCCAACAATCTCGTGCAATCGGTGGGCGTCGATCAGAGCGGGCGGCTGTGGGTGGGAACGGCGACCGGCCTCGCGTATCTCGAGTCGGGCGGACTCGTTGTCTACAACACCGGCGACGGCCTGCAGACCGCGAACGTCACCGCCATGATCGCCGACACCAGCGAAGCTCTCCTGGGCAGCGATTCGAATGGCCTGGCGCTCTTCCATCGCGACGCGCTGGCGCCCCGCCTTGCCCTCACCGACGTGCCGGCAGGCGTGCTCGCCACGCGCGCGGCGCGGGTCGATTTCGCCGGCGGCGACCTCAGCTCGGCGACGGCGCCCACGTTTTCCTGGAGCCTCGACGGTGGCGCGGCCACGCCCTTCACCAGCGAGGGCACGGCGCGCCTGAGCGCGCTCGCCGACGGTACGCACACGCTCACGGTCTGGGCCCGCGATCGCGCGCTCAATCAGACGCCGGCGCCGGCCACGCTCGACTTCGAAGTCGATGCCACGGCGCCGCAGCCCCGGCTCGCCAAGCCGGCGTTCGGCGCCGTGGTGCGCGGCGTGACCCCGGTGGTGGCGATCGTCGACGAGCCGCGCTTCGCCTCGTGGAAGCTCGACGTGCGGCCCGCAGGCCAGGAAGATCCGTTGCTCAACCCGTGGACCGTGCTCGGCACGGGTACCACGCCGCCCCCGGTCGACGCCACGCTGCTCGACTGGGACACGCGGCCGTATCTCGACGGCATCTACGAGCTGCGCTTCAGTGTCACCGACACGCTCGGTCTCATCGGCTACGCCATCGTCAACGTGACCATCGACAACCTGGCGCCGGGCAACGGGGTGACGAGCCCGGCACGCGTCGACAACACCAACGGCGGGCGCGTCTTCACGCTCAACGCCGAAGTCGAGATGTACTTCCCGCCGCGCGCGCTCGACGAGGATCGCATCGTCACCATCGACACGCTCGCCGCGGCGCCGGCCACGCTGCCCGCGGGCGCGAGCGGGCTGGTGTCGGCCTGGCACGTCACGCCCGCGGACTTCGAGACCAAGAAGCCGGTGACGCTGACCTTCGACGAGCGCTTCTTCCCCACGGGTGGCGCGGGCAGCGACCTCGCCGTGTTCGCCGTGAACGCCGACGGCTCGTACGCCTATCTTGGCGGCAGCACGGACGCGGCGCACGGCACGCTCGTGACCACGACGAGCAAGCTCGGGGATTTCGTGGTGGCGCGCGGTCTCTTCGCCGGGCTGGCAGGGAGCGGCCGCGCCCTCGACGTGCAGCCGCGCGCCTTCTCGCCCCTCGGCAGCACGTTCGACACGCGGGCCGCCATCTCGTTCAACCTGCAGAGTGCCGAAGGCACACGGGTGTTCGTGTACGACCGCGCCGGCCGTATCGTGCGCCGAGTCTACGACGGGCCGTTGAGCGCCGGACGCAACGTCGTCTACTGGGACGGGCGCGATGGCAACGGCGATCCGGCGCCCAGCGGGCTCTATCTCGTGGCGGTGGAAGTGGCGGGCAAGGCCGACGTGCGCTCGGTCGCGGTGGTGAACCGATGAAGGCCTTGACGCTGGTGCTCATCGCGATGCTCGCCGTCCCGGCCGCCGCGGGCGCCCAGACCTACGACGACTCGGGCGCGCGTCCGGCGGCGCTCGGCGGCGCCTTCGTGGGCCTGGCCGACGACGGCTACGCCGTGTTCTGGAATCCGGGCGCCATGCCGTTCGTCGGTCATCAGGAGCTTTCGGGTGCCTCGACGATCGGCGATCTCTACGCCGACCAGCTCACGCAGAACGCGTTCCTCTACCACTTCCCGCTCACCGACAATCACGCGCTCGCGCTCGGCTGGCGCCATGCCGGACAGACGGACACCGACCTTGGCTACTCGTCGAATCATTTCTCCTTCGGCTACGGATGGCGCGTGGCGCGCGGGCTCGGCATCGGCGCCACCGTGCGCTACCTGCGCGAGGCGGTCGACCTCGATGCCGCCACCGTCAGCGATTGGAGCGGCTGGACCGGCGATCTCGGCGCCACCTACCGGCCGAGCGAGCGCTGGTCGGCGGGGCTCGTGCTGCGCAACCTCAACAACCTCGACGTCACGCACGACACCGGCCTCAAGGAGCGCCTGGCCGAGAACACGCAATCTTGGGTGATGGGCGGCGCATTCCGCGTGCGTCCCGACGTCACGGTGGCGGCGGATCTGGACGACCGTCTGCACCTGGGGGCCGAGTACTGGTGGCAGCGCACCTTCGCCGTGGAGGGCGGCTACGCGCACCCGATGCGCTCCCTGTACGGCGAGACGTCCGACGGGGACACCTGGTCGCTCGGCGTCTCGGGCCGCATGAAGGGCGTGAAGGTCGATCTGGCGCGCGTGTTCCCGCCCGTGCTGCCGCCGTCGACGCGGGTGAGCGTCGGCTTGGAGTTCTCGCTCACGCCGTCGCGCGTGCACGTGGACAAGACCGAGGTCGAGAACGTGTTCGCCTCGTACGCCAAGCGCTACGCCGACAAGCCGGTGGGCTCGGCCAAGATCACCTCCAAGGCGGACGCGCCGCTCACCACCAAGATCTCGCTGTTCGTGCCCGGCTACATGGCGGCGCCCACGGAGAAGGAAGTCGTGCTGCGGCCCAAGGAGACCAAGGAAGTCGACTTGAACGCCATCTTCTCGCCCGAGATCCTCGAGCTCGACGACGACCGCCCGGCGCTGGCCGAGCTCAAGGTGAGCTATCAGACCAAGAACCGCACGCGCGTCGAGCGCGCGCGCACGCAGTTCTATCTCTATCGTCCGGGCGCCATCTCGTGGAACGATCTCGCGGCCGCGGCGGCGTTCGTGACCGCGCAGGACCCGGTGGTCACCGGCTTCGCGCGCGCCCTGGCCGCCGGCGGCGACTCCAAGCTCGAGAGCGGCAACCTGCGCAACGTCTACACCGCCATGCGCGTGTTCAACGGCCTGGGCGCCTACGGCATCCGCTACGTGCCCGACCCCAACAATCCGTTCTCGCGCATCAGCGCCACGCGTGACGCGGTGGACAACGTGCAGTATCCTCGACAGCTTCTCACGAGCCGGTCGGGCGACTGCGACGACATGTCCGTGCTCTACTGCTCGCTGCTCGAAAACCTGGGGGTACCGACGGCGTTCCTGGACGGGCCGGGCCACATCCTGATGCTGTTCGACTCCGGCCTGCACGAGCGCAACCGCTCGGCGCTGTCGCTCGACACCACCATGACCGTGGTGCGCGGCGAGCGCGTGTGGATCCCGGTCGAGACCACGATGATCGGCAAGTCTTTCCTCGAAGCATGGGTCGAGGGCGCCGACATCTACGCGCGCTGGAAAGGAAACCCCGACTCGCGCACGGCCACGGTGCAGGACGCGTGGGCCGAGTACGAGCCGGAGCTGCCGCCGGGCGAAGCCCCCAAGGTGACGCCGCCGCCCAGCGACGAGGTCACGCGGCGCCAGACCGTCGACGTCGACACCCTGCGCGTCTGGCAGCAGCAGTACCTCGAAGAGAAGTACTTGAAGCCGCTCGAGCACTCGCAGAATCTCGACGCCGAAGGCGGCGCGGGCCTGTTGCTCGCGCGCGAAGGCCGTTATCCCGAGGCCGAGCACAAGCTCCAGCGTGTCCTGGACCAGCGTCCCGAGGATGCGGTGGCGCAGAACGGCATGGGCAACGTGGCGCTCCTGAGCGGGCGTCCGGACGAAGCGCTGGAGCACTATCTGGCGGCTCAGGCGCTGCGCAGCAACGATCCCGGCCTGATCCTGAACGAGGGCCTCGCGCGCTGGGCGCGGGGCGACCGTTCCGGGGCCGATTCCGCCTTCGTCAAGGCCGTCGAGAAGCTCGGCGACCCCGAGAAGGCGCTCGATCTCCTCGGCATCCCGC
>DASYSL010000025.1:0-9008 GCA_036003365.1 Candidatus Eiseniibacteriota bacterium | reverse complement strand
GATGGCCACGCGCACCGGCCGCGACGGATGCTTGATGCGCTCGACCAGCTCTTCCCAGCTGCCGAGCGCCGGCGGAACCGTGTCGATGCCGAGCAGGCGGCACACCTGGTCGTCCAAGCCGCCGCGCCGGAGCACCAGCGGCACCTCGTAGATGGTCTCCACGTCCGGGGCTTCGATCACCGCGTCGGTGGGCAGGTTGGTGAAGAGCGCGATCTTGTGGCGCACGTCCTCGCCCAGCGGCTTCTCGGAGCGGCAGAGCAAGAGGTCGGGCTGGATGCCGATGCCGCGCAGGTCGCGCACCGAGTGCTGGGTAGGCTTGGTCTTCAATTCCTGCGCGCTCTTGATGAAGGGCACGAGCGTGAGGTGGATGTTCACCGCGCGCTCCTTGCCCACGTCCAGCCGAAGCTGACGGACTGCCTCGAGGAAGGGCAAGGACTCGATGTCGCCCACCGTGCCCCCCACTTCCACGAGCAGCACGTCGGCGCCCGTCGACTCGCCCAGTGCTGTGATGCGCGACTTGATCTCGTCGGTGACGTGCGGCACCACCTGCACGGTGTGGCCCAGGAAGTCGCCGCGGCGCTCCTTGCCCAGGATGGCGTCGTAGATCTGGCCCGCGGTCACGTTGTGGCTGCGCGTCACCTTGACGCCGACGAAGCGCTCGTAGTGGCCGAGGTCGAGATCGGTCTCTGCGCCGTCGTCGGTGACGAACACCTCGCCGTGCTGGAACGGGCTCATGGTGCCGGGGTCGACGTTCAGGTAGGGATCGAACTTGAGGCACTCGACCTGCAGGCCGCGCGCCTTGAGCAGGCGTCCGAGCGACGCCACGGCGATGCCCTTGCCGAGGGAGGAGATCACGCCACCGGTGACGAAGACGTAGCGGGTCATGACGCCTCGCTTGCATGGAGGGTGGGACCGGCCGCGGCGCTCTCCTTCTCCAGCGCCGCCAGGTCTTCCGGCGTGTCGACGCCACGGCTCACCTGCCGGACGAGCGTCACGCGAATCCTAATTCCGTGCTCCAGGAGCCGCAACTGTTCGAGCTTCTCGGCGCGCTCGAGCGGGCTCGGCGCCCACGACGCGAACGCGGCCAGCGCCTCGGGGCGAAACGCGTAGACGCCGAGATGATGCCGGAAGCGCCACACGCCCGCGCTGTCCTCCGAGCCGCCGACGGGCGCGCGCGAGAAGAAGAGGGCCCGGTCCTCGAGATCGCACACCACCTTGACCACGTGCGGGCTCTCGTAGGCGCTCCGATCGCCGTCGAGTGCCGCCACCGTGGTCACCGGCGTCATGGGATCGAGCGCCAGGGCGCGGATCGCCTCCTGCACCGCTTCGGGCGCGAGCCTCGGCTGATCGCCTTGCACGTTCACCACCGCGTCGAACCCGACCCCGAGCTTGGACGCGACCTCGGCGACGCGGTCGGAGCCCGTGGCATGGTCGGGGCGGGTGCGCGCCACCTCGGCGCCGAACGCGCGCGCGCAGGCGGCGATCTCCTCGGAGTCGGTGGCCACGACGATCTTGTCGGCACGGTTCGATCGGCGCACCGCATCCCACACGTGCTGGAGGATGGGGCGGCCGGCGAGGAGCGCCAGCGGTTTGCCAGGGAAGCGTGTCGACTCGAGGCGGGCCGGGATGACGGCGAGAGTCTTCATCGCGCGCGCTCCGGTTCTCGATCCGGCGACTCTCCCGCCCCGGGGTTCGGGGCCGGAAGCGTCGCGGGGCGGCTCACGTCAGGCGGTAGGCAGGTGGAGCTCGGAGATGTCCTTGGCGACGGCGTTGGCGCTCGTCGTGAGCGCCGCCTTCTCGCTCTCCGCCAGCGGCAGCTCGAGCACGCGCTCGACCCCCTGCTCGCCGATCACGCAGGGCACGCCGATGAAGAGGTCGTTGAGGCCGTACTCGCCGTCGAGGAGAACGGAGCACGGCAGCATGCGCTTCTCGTCGTCGAGCACCGCCTTCACCATCTCGTAGGTCGAGGCGGCGGGCGCGTAGAACGCCGAGCCGCTCTTGAGCAGGCTCACGATCTCGGCGCCGCCGTTCCTCGTGCGCGTCGCCAGGCGCTCGATGACGTCGGCCGGAAGCAGCTCGGTGATGGGAATGCCGGAGACCGTGGTGTAGCGCGGCAAGGGCACCATCGAGTCGCCGTGTCCGCCCAGCACCATGGCCTGCACATCGATCGCCGCGACATCGAGCTCGGCGGCGACGAAGGCGCGGAAGCGCGCCGAGTCGAGCACGCCGGCCATGCCCATGACGCGGTTCTTGGGGAAGCCGGTCACCTTGTAGGCCAGGTAGGCCATGACGTCGAGCGGATTGGTGACCACGATCACCGTCGCCTTGGGGGCGTTCTTTTTCACCGCCTCGGCGGCGTTGCGCACGATCTCGGCGTTGCCGAGCAAGAGATCGGAGCGGCTCATGCCGGGCTTGCGCGGGAAGCCGGCGGTGATCACCACCACGTCCGAGCCCTTGACCGCCGCCAGATCGTTGGCGCCGGTGAGGCGCGCATTGGAGGTGCGCAGGGGTGCGGCCTGCGTGAGGTCGAGGGCTTTGCCCTGCGGAACGCCTTCGAGGATGTCGATGAGCACGACGTCGGCGAGTCCGCGCTCGGCGATGTACGTGCCGACTGAGGCTCCGACGTTGCCGCCGCCGCCGATGACACTGACCTTGCGGTTCATCAGCCTTCGATGGGCTCGATGCGGACGCGGCGCCGGTCGCCCTTCATGCCCTCGAACACGATGCGTCCGGGCTTCATGGCGAAGAGCGTGTCGTCTTTGCCGCGGCCCACGTTGGGGCCGGGATGGATCTTGGTGCCGCGCTGGCGCACGATGATGGTGCCGGCGTGCACGATCTGCGAGCCGTAGGCTTTCACGCCCAGGCGCTGCGCATTGGAGTCGCGCCCGTTGCGCGACGATCCCATTCCTTTTTTATGAGCCATCGATTCCTCTAGAGCTTGATGTCCGTCACGCGCACGCGCGTGAAGTCCAGTCGGTGACCCTTCCTGAGACGATAGTCCTTACGCTTCTTGAACTTGCCGATGATGATCTTGGGTCCGCGAAGGTGCTCGAGCACGACCGCGGTGATGGCGGCCTTGGAGACCATCGGCTGGCCCACCGTGATCTTGTCGCCGTCGGCCAGCAGCAGCACCTGGTCGAAGGTGACCGTGGCGCCCGGCTCGGCGGCGAGCCTGGGCACGTCGAGGATGCCTTCGCGCGTGGCGCGCATCTGCACCCCGGCGATGTTCACGATCGCATACATGAAAACGACCTCGAAGACTCTCCGGGGAGACTTTCCGGAAGGAAGTTCGCGTTTCCCGGTCCGCGCGGATCGGGGGGCATAAAAAGGAAAGGCCCTTTCGGGCCCCCAACAGCCTGTAGGTTTATACCAATCCGGCTTTTCGGCGTCAACCGGGGCGCCCGGCGCCCTCTACTGGATGAGGAGCCGGATGCCCACGCAGAGGAGCGCCAGGGCCAGGCCGCGCAGGATCCAGGCTCCCTTGGCTTTCCGGGAGAGCCTCGCTCCGAGCGGCGCGCCCAGCACCGCCCCCGCCCCCATGGCCAGCGCCGGACCGAAGCGTACGTGACCCAGAGCGGCGTGGCTCGCCGCCCCCATGGCCGCCGTGATGGCCAGGATGAAGTGCGAGGTCGCCGTCGAAATGTGCGCCGGAAACGTCAGCAGCAGAACCAGCGCCGGCACGTGGATGATGCCGCCTCCGATGCCGAGCAGGCTCGACAGGAAGCCCACGAAGAAGCTCAGCACGAGTCCCACGAAGCGGTCGTAGCGGTACTCGAAGACGTTGCCCTCGGCATCCACGATGCGGCGCGCGACCGGCATGATTCCGCCCGCGCCTTTGGACGCGCGCGCGTGCGCGCCGGCCAGGGCACCGTGCGGGCGCACGAGCAGGATGAGCGCCACCAGGCTCAGCAGGATGCCGACCGCGATGTGGAACGAGCGCTGCGAGAGAAAATTCACGCCGTAGGCGCCGGCGAGCGAGCCCGGAAGGGCGGCCGCCGCGAACCACAGGCCGCTCTTGTAATCGATGCGCTTCTGGCGCGCGTAGGCGATGGTGCCGCTCACCGCGTTCAGGAAGACGACGACCAGCGAGGTGCCCGCGGCTTCGGCGGCTGGAAAATGCTTCACCAAGAGAAGGAAAGGCACGACGAGGAAGCCGCCGCCGGCGCCCACCAGCGTTCCGTAGATCCCGACCACGAACCCGAAGAGAACGAAGCCGAGGCTCTCGAGCACCCTACGAGTACGTCTGGGTGACGTCTTTCCGGGTGCGCGCGGAGACCAGCCGGACATCCGCGCGGGCCAGCGCCGGATCATCGCGCAGATCGACCTGCAGCTTGTAGCGCTTCTCGAATTCCTGCAGCCGGCGCCCGTTGTGCTCGAGCATGAAGACGGCGATCTCGGGCGCGACGTGGACGATGATCCCCTTCTCGGCACCCTTGGCATGCACGCGCCGCAGCAGGCGCTCGACCTTCACCAGCACCGACTCGAACGACAGCACCTTGCCCAGGCCGTGGCACTGCGGGCAGTCCTCCGAGTAGTACGCGAGCAACGAGGGGCGCTCGCGCTGGCGCGTCATCTCGACGAGTCCAAGATCCGACACTGCGAACGCCTTGGTGCGCGAGCGGTCGCGGCGCAGATGATTGCGCAGCTCGTCGATCACCGCCTTGCGGTTGCTCTCGACCTCCATGTCGATGAAGTCGATGACGATGATGCCGCCCAGGTCGCGCAGGCGGAGCTGGCGCGCCACCTCGCGCGCCGCCTCCATGTTGGTCTTGTAGATGGTCTCTTCCTGGTCCTTCTTGCCGGTGAAGCGGCCGGTGTTGACGTCGATCGACACCATCGCCTCGGTGTGGTCGATGACCAGGTAGCCGCCCTTCTTGAGCCACACCTTGCGCTCGAACGTCTTTTCGATCTGGGCTTCGATCTCGTAGGCGTCGAAGATGGGGTCGCGTCCCTTGTACTGGTGCACGCGGTCGCGCAGCGCCGGCGAGATCGCCTTGAGATAATTGGTGATCTCCCGGTGCACGTCCTTGCTGTCGACCACCAGCTCGTCCACGTCCTCGGTGAACAGGTCGCGCACGAGCCCGGTGGCCAGCCCCATCTCGCGGTGCACGAGGTTGGGCGCGCGCGTCGAGCCGGCCTTGCGCTCGACCTTTTCCCAGAGCCCGCTCAGGTAGCGCACGTCGCTCTGGAACTCCTTGGCCGACTTTCCTTCTCCGGCGGTGCGCACGATGAGGCCGGCGCTCTTGGGCTTGAGCTCGCCGATGATCTGCTTCAGGCGCCCGCGCTCCGAGCGCTCCTCGATGCGGCGCGAGACGCCGACGTGGTCCACGCCCGGCATGAACACCGAGTAGCGTCCGGGCAAGGAAACCTGCTGCGTGACCCGCGGCCCCTTGGTGCCGATCGACTCCTTGGTGACCTGGACCAGCACCTCCTGCCCCTTCTCGAGATAGTCCTCGATCTTGGGCATGGGACGGCGGCCGCGGCGCCCGCGCCCGTGCCCGGGCTCGTCGCCGTTCTCTTCGTAGTCCTCGTCGTCCAGACGGAGGGCCGAGGTGGCCAGGTCGGAGGCGTGCAGGAAGGCGGTCTTGGGCAGACCGATCTCGACGAAAGCGGCCTGCATGCCGGGAAGCACGGCGTTCACCCGGCCCTTGTAGATGTCGCCCAAGTGATGACGGCGGTCGCCCCGCTCGACCAGGAGCTCGACCAGCTCCTTGTCCTCGAGAATCGCGATCCGCGTCTCGTGCGGGTCGGCGTTGATGACGATGGTTTTCTTCATCCCCTAACCCATGGCGCGGCTCCTCTCCCCTGGGGGAGCCGCGACGGAAGCAAGCAGCTCGAAAGGCTCGAGCCGCCGATCTCCCGCCGTCGCCCACAGCCCCGTGCGCTCCACATGTGCCCATCTCGGGTCCGGTCCCGGAAGGAGTGCAGCGAGGATCTCCTCCGGCCGGCCCTGGTGCTTGGGCACGAAACGGATCCAGCAATCGAAGCCTTGGCCCGCATGCAGGGGCTCGATGGCTTCGATCGACGCGCGAATGTCCATTTCCTTCGCGCCGTCCTTGCCGTTCCGTTGAATGGGAAGGCTCTCGCGCTCCATGAGACGCGAGACCGCCTCGGACAAGCGATCTTCCAAGGCTTGGGACTGCCACCCTGCTTCCGACAAGTAAGCGTCCGTGAAGCGGACGCGATAGGCCGCGGTGTCGAGGGCGCTCATCAGCGAAGGCACCCGATACAAGATGGGATGCCACCCGGTCACGCGCAGGCCGTCGGGAAACAGAGGGTTCAAGGCTTCGGCGAAATCGGCGGCCGGGGGCCGCTCGAATTCCAAATCCACGTATTCGGCCAGCGAGCTGTGTCCAACGGCCAGCGGCGGACCGAACGCCATTTTCATGTGCGGGCGGAAGCCATGGCTCACGGCCACGGGCAATCCGCTCCGGCGCAGCGCCCGCTCCCACACCCGAGACAGCTCGAGGTGGGACACGAAGCGCAGCGCTTCACTCTTGAGGAAGCGCAGCCGGAACCGCGTCGCGAACGCGAGCGCGGCGGCCAGCGGGTGGCGCTTTCTGTCGCGCCGGCCCTCTCGAGTCGAGGGGCCCGGCGCCTGCATCGGTGCAGGAACGAACTCGGGTGCTCCGGCCGGCCGCCCCGTAGGCGAGATCCGGTCCGGACAATCGTCGATGCCGCACGCGTGGCAGAAGGCGAGACGGCAGTCCACCGTCACCTCCGCCTGGCGCGCCTTGTCCATCTCCTTGAGCAGGAACTTGCGGCTGACCGGCGAGCGCACGTGCTCCCACGACTGCCGGATGTCGCTCCGGCGCGCGTCGAGATAGCGCTCGGCTTCGATGCCCAGATCCGCGAATACCTGCATCCAGACTTCGTACTTCAGCTGATCCGTCCAGCCGTCGAAACGGCAGCCGCGCTTCCAGGCCTCGAGGACGGCGGCGCCGAGCCGCCGGTCGCCGCGTGAGAACACGCCCTCGAGAAACGCGGTTTCGGAATCACGCCACTTGAGAACCAACGACGTTCCCTTCACCTGGGAGCGCAGCAGGCGCACTTTCTCTTCGATCAGAAGGGACGCGTCCTGCGCCTCCCACTGGAAGGGCGTCTGCGGCTTGGGAACGTGGGGGGAAATCGAGATCGTGACCGTGAAGCGCCCGGACTCCGCGTTCTCGCGGCCGGTGTACCGCGCCTTCTTGGCGAGGTCGACGATGCCGACCAGATCTTCCGGGCGCTCGCCGGGGAGCCCGATCATGAAATAGAGCTTGGCTCCCGTGTAACCCTGGCGCGCGGCGATGGCCACCGATTCGAGAAGCTCTTCCTCGCACACGCCTTTGTTGACGACATCACGCATGCGCTGCGTGCCCGCTTCGGGCGCCAGCGTGATGTGGCTCGACTTGAACTCGCCGAGCGTCTTGGCGAGGTGCTCGGGCAAGGTGCCGGGTCTGGTCGAAGGCAGCGAGATCGCCACCGGCGCGCCGCAGAGATCTTTGACGAGGCGATCCACCGCCTCGACGATCTCGGTGTGGTCGGTGGTCGAGAGGCTGAGGAGCGACACTTCGTCCCAGCCGCTTTCCTTGAGCCCGCGCTTGGTCTCGTCGACGATCTGGGCGGCGCTCTTCTGGCGGACCGGCCGGTTGATCATGCCGGCCTGGCAGAAGCGGCAGCCGCGCGTGCAGCCGCGCATGACCTCGACACTGAGGCGGTCGTGCGTGATCTCGGTGAGCGGCACGAGCGGCCGGTCCGGGTAGTACTCGGGCTTGAGCGTCTCCACCCAGACGGACTGCACGTGGTCGGGCCAGCCCGGACGCGCGACCGGGATGAGGAAGCCCTGCTCGTTGGCTTGCAGGTCGTAGCCCGCCGGCACGTAGATGCCGGTCTCGCCCGCCAGGCGCCGGAGCAGCGTGGCGCGGTCGCCATCGCCCTGGACCCAGCGCTGGGTGAGGTCGGCGACCTTCTGGACGATCTCCTCGCCGTCTCCGATGACGAAGGCGTCGAAGTAGTCGGCCATCACCTCGGGGTCGTAGGCCGCGTGGCCGCCGCCAATGACCAGCGGATCGTCCTCGCCGCGGTCCCGGGCGAAGAGCGGCACGCCGCCCAGGTCGAGCATGTTGAGGATGTTGGTGAAGTGCAGCTCGTACTGGAGCGAGAAGCCGATGAGGTCGAAGTCGGAGAGCGGGCGCTGGCTCTCGAGCGAGAGGAGCGGCAGGCGGCGCGCGCGCAGCTCCCTCTCGGCGTCGGCCCACGGCGCGAAGCAGTACTCGGCGAGCGTGCCCGGCCGCTTGTTGAGGATGGTGTCGAGCAGGCGCAGCCCGAGATGGCTCATGCCGATCTCGTACGCATCCCCCAGGCACAACGCGACTTTCAGCTCGGCCCGGTCGAAGTCCTTGACCGTCCGATTGAGGGCGGCGCCGACATAACGATTGGGACGGCTGACCAAGGGGAGGACGACGTTCTCGACCCCAGAAATTCTCGTCAAACGAAAGCTCCAAGCGCGCAGGAGCGGGTCCGGCGCGAACTGCAATTTCAAAGTTCGGATCCGGGCGGCGGGTCCATCCCGTTGGGACGCATCCCATCGGGGTGAACCGTGCAGCACTCGGAAAGCCCTTCTCCGCCTAGGCGGAGTTCACGTGGCGAACGTTACCACATGGACTTACAAGGTTACAAGGCACGTTACATGCGGGTTGCAACGTGCGCGGTCATGGCGCTGACGCGCAATGGCGCATCGCTCCAAAGCGCCCACACGCAGGCCACGCGGCCTGGAAGTGGTCCACTGGTTGAGGTGGACCACTTGGTTGCTCCGGAGCAGCGTGGTGCGAACCGAACTGTAGCGCATCGCATTCGTTCGGCGGCCTAACCTTGGTCGAGTCACCTGTTTTGAAACATATGAGTGGCCATTCGTGATGGCCCTTATCGCCCCAACACATGCCGTACGGCATGTTGGCTTGGCCGACTTCCCCCGACGCAGCATCGATGACGACGAGCCCGTCAAGCTTGGGCAGTCGACCCCCTCT
>DASYSL010000024.1:0-3447 GCA_036003365.1 Candidatus Eiseniibacteriota bacterium | reverse complement strand
CTTGGATCTGCGGAGAGTGGAGATCCATGGTCAGCACGCGATCGGCGCCCGCCGCGGTGATCAGATTCGCGACCAGCTTGGCCGTGATCGGCACGCGCGGCTGGTCCTTGCGGTCCTGGCGCGCGTAGCCGAAGTACGGCACGACCGCGGTCACGCGCCGCGCCGAGGAGCGCCGCGCCGCGTCCAGCATGATGAGCAGCTCCATCAAGTGCGTGGCCGGCGGATGCGTCGGCTGCACGATGAAGACATCGAGCCCGCGGATGTTCTCGTTGATGCGCACCTGCGTCTCGCCGTCTTCGAAATGGCTCACCGACGCGTCACCGAGGCCGCAGCCGAGCCGGGAGGCGATGTTCCGGGCCAGCGCCGGATGCGCGTTGCCGGTGAAGATCTTGCAGCCGTCGAGCAGCGGACCGTGGGCCGGGAACGGATCGGGCGCGGCGGATACGTCTCGGGTCGTGGTCAATTGCGTCTCTCCGGAGGGAGCGGTGGGATCGGCGAGTTCGGTGGCGTGATCGGAATCGTGCGGCGCGGCCATCGGGTCACCTCGAGCGGGTAAGGGTCCGAACGGCACGGGACGGAGTGGACTCCGCCGGAATCGGGCTCGGGAAATTCGCGTTACGGCTTGAGACAGCCGGACTTGGCTGGGGAGCCAGGATTCGAACCTGGACAGCCGGTTCCAAAGACCGGAGCGCTACCCTTACGCCACTCCCCAACGAGGACGAAAGCTCCGCGTGAGTCACGAGGCTATCGGGACATCCGGTGGGGTGTCAAACGCGAAGGAAGAGAACTCCCGGGGTCGGGCGAACGAGGGTCTTTTGGGGCGGTCTCGAGGCTGGTTTGGGCTCGGCGGCGGCTCGCGACGGGTGGAGCCGGCCGCCTTTGCCTCACACGATCAGCGGGCGCCGACGGCGGCCCCGTGATTCGCGCGCTCCAGCTCCTTCCGGTACTCGTTGATGACGATGTCTTCCACGTACTCGCGCATCGCCTGTGTGATGGGATGAGCGATGTCCTGGTGCTTGCCGTCGGGACGCTTCCTGCTCGGCATCGCGACGAACATCCGGTTGCTGTTTCCCTCGATCACTTTGAGGCCCCGGATGACGAACTGGTCTTCGAGAGTGATGCTCGCGAAGGCCTTCAACTTTGCGTCGTCACGCAGCGACACCCGAACTTCCGTGATCTTGATGCGCATCTCCGGTCACCACCCTAGGGCCAGCCGAGCCGGCCCTCGTGCCACGCGGGGCACTTCGCTTGGGGGATGGTGCAGTCAAGGCCGCATCCTTGCGGGCCGACCTTTTCGGCACCAGAGCGATCCGAACCGCGTGAATCTGGTCATCACGACGTCGAACGGGGTCCGGCCCAGCCGGGAAAGCACTTCGACAGGGTCCCGCTCACGGGGAAGAACGCCGAAAACGGCCGAACCGGTTCCCGACATTCGAACGGACCCCACTCCCTGCTCGACGAGCAGTCGTCTTGCCGCATGAACCTGCGGGCAGTGGCGGCCAACCACCTCCTCGAAATCGTTTTCTCCGGCCCGAAAGACGGGAGATTCCGTCTCCCTCGAGTTCCGGAGTGCGTCGATAGTATGAAGACGTTTCCAGGCTGTCAAATCTTTTGAGCCCCGGCGTGACTCATCGAGCCAGCGATACGCGTCCAATGTCGACACGCCACTACGTGGAACTACGAGGGTGATCGTTTTCTTCCCACCCGGAACGCGTAAACTTTGCAGCCGCTCCCCGCGACCGCGAGCGCGCGCCCGTCCCCCCTTCCAGAAGAAGGCACAGTCGCTCCCCAGCTCGCGCGCCAGGTTGACCCCTTCCTGATCCAGACCGCGGAGATTCCACAGCCGCCCCAGGAGGCGGAGCGCGGCGACGGCGTCGCTCGAGCCGCCTCCCAGTCCGCTCCCCGCCGGCACGCGTTTGACCAGCAGGAGGTCGGCGCCTGCCCGCACCCCAAAGCGCGCCTGGAGCAATCGGGCAGCACGCACCACCAGGTTTTTCGAGGTCTGGGGCACGGGGAAACCGGCGCGCCGGGCCGGGCCCCGGCGCACCACGCGCAAACGCAGGCCCCGAGGCCGCGGGCGGGCGTGCAGCGTGTCGCCGAAGTCGATGGTTTGGAAGACGGTGTCGATGTCGTGGTAGCCGTCGGGACGCAAGCGGCCGACCCGGAGCCCGAGATTGAGCTTGGCGAAGGCGTGGATGCGGAGCGCGTAGGCGCGGGGGGCCGGCTCGTCGAGGAAGTCGCGAGCGCGGTAGATCACCGCACGTAGAGGACGAGCGCGACCACGAGAGCCCAGAGGACCACGTTCAAGAGCAGCGGCCGGTCCTTGATCAGCACCGCCGACGGGTCCTCCCCCTGCACGCGCAAGAGCACGATCCACAGATAACGGAAGAGCCCGTAGGCGACGAAGGGCACCGTGTAGAGCAAACCTTCCGAGCCCACCTTGGCCACCGTGGCCGGCCAGATGGTGTAGATCGCGTACGCCACGAGCGTGGTCCCGGCGCACAGCGTGTTGAGCATGTCGAGCAGCTCGACCGTGTACTGCTTGAGCACCACCCGCTGCTCCCCCGCCCGCTCTTGGTGCACGACGATCTCCTGGCGCCGCTTGCCGAAGCCCAGGAAGAGCGCGAGGAAGAAGGTGCATACGAGGAGCCAGGGCGAGATCTCGACGTGGGGCTCGAGCGGCCGGATCAGCTCGACCCCGGCGATGGCGCGCAGCACGAAGCCCGTGGAGATGCTGATCACGTCGAGCAGCACCAAGCGCTTGAGCTGGAAGTTGTAGAGGAAGTTGATGAGCAGGAAGGCGACGGCGGTGATCGAGAAGGTCGGGCCGAGGAACCAGGCCAGGGCGCAAGCGGCGACGATGATGATCACGAGCGCGGCCCAAGCCCAGCTCGGAGGCAGATCGCCCGAGGCGATCGGCCGCTTGCGCTTCACGGGATGCAGGCGGTCGGCCTCGAGATCGCGTAGGTCGTTGGCGAGATAGATGGCGCCCGAGAGCATGCAGAAGCAGATGAAGCCGAGCACGCTGCGCAGCGCGACCCGCGGATCGGTGAGGTCGTGGGCGAAGAGCGCGCCGGCGAAGAGCAGGCCGTTCTTGGTCCACTGCGTCGGCCGGATCGAGCGGAGGAGAGCGGAAAGACGCTTCACGCGATGCTTGACCTAGGAGCGGGCCGCGTTCGCGGGCGGCGTGCCCTGCGGGCCGAAGAGATCCGCCTCGGCCAGCGCGCAAATGGCGTGGCCGAGCGTGATGTGCGCCTGCTGGATGTGCGGCGTGACGTCCGAAGGCACCACGAATCCGTAGTCGAGTGTGTCCGCCCACGCCTTGCCGGGACGACCGGTGAACCCGACCGTGATCACCTCGTGGGCGCGCGCCCACTCGCACGCGATGCGCGTGTTGGCGGAGCGCCCGCTCGTGGTGAACGCCATGAGCATGTCGCCCGGCCGCGC
>DASYSL010000023.1:0-9618 GCA_036003365.1 Candidatus Eiseniibacteriota bacterium | reverse complement strand
CCACTGAAACGCCAGGGCCAAACGCGCGCCGCGCAATGCGGTATATGAACCACGCGGTGGCCAGAAGCAGCGCGCCGTGCAAGACCGAAACCAGCCACGGCGCATGAAACAAGATCGGGCCGACGAGCCCGTAATAGAGCTGCCGTCCGACGGGACGCCAGTAATAGGCCGTCCCCATAGAGTCCCAGATCGTGAACGGATGGAAGCGCTGCCAGTAGAGGAAGTCGTAGTCGTCGGCAACGGGAACGCCGAAGAGCGCCCCGCGGCATGCCAGCCACAACACGAGAATCGATGACGCGCCCAGCGCGAGCCACTGCGGCTCGCTCAGGCGGGGGATGGACAAAGCCGGCTTGCGCGCCTCGCGAGCCGGCCTGGCGTGCGCCTTGGGAGTGCGCCGTCGCGTCATTGGGCGCGCGGGACGGACGGCGCGGGAATTTCGATCAGCCGTTTCCGTCCAGGAGGTCGCCGAGGCCGCCCAGGATCGAGCCTTCCTCGCGGCGCTTGCCGCCGCTCTGCGGCGCGGCCGCCCACAGGCGTCCGGCCAGGCGCGACAACGGCAAGGATTGGATCCACACGCGCCCCGGTCCGCGCAGCGTGGCGAAGAACAATCCCTCGCCGCCGAAGATCATGGATTTCACACCGCGCACCATCTCGATGTCGTAGTTCACCGTGGGCTGGAAGGCCACGATGCAACCGGTGTCGACGCGCAGGAGCTCGCCGGGAGCCAGGTTGCGCTCCTCGAGCGTGCCGCCCGCGTTCACGAACGCCCAGCCGTCGCCGGTGAGCCGCTCGAGAATGAATCCTTCGCCGCCGAAGAGGCCCACACCGAGCCGCTTCTGGAACGCGATGCCGATGGATACGCCCTTGGCCGCGACCAGGAACGAATCCTTCTGCGCGATCAGCTCGCCGCCGATCTGCTTGAGATCGACCGCCTGGATCTTGCCTGGATAAGGCGCGGCGAACGCGACCTTGCGCTTCGCCTGCGAGTGGTTGGTGAACACGGTCATGAAGAGCGACTCGCCGGTGAGCAGGCGCTTGCCCGCGCCGAGGAGAGCGCCCATGAGGCCGCCGCCCTGGCTCTGCGCCGAGCCGTCGCCGAAGATGGTCTCCATTTGAATGCCGTCTTCGGAGTACATCATGCCGCCGGCTTCGGCGACGACCGACTCTCCGGGATCCAGCTCGATACGAACGAACTGCAAGTCGTCACCGACGATCTCGTAATCGATCTCGTGCATCGCGGGCATGTCGCTTCTCCTTGGAGGTCATCGAGGGGCGCAGACGGGGAGTCTATCAGACCCCGCTCCCGGCCCGTCGTGCGTCATTACGGCCGCGGCGAGCCGCAGGTTTCCGCTGGCAAGTGGCGCAGAAGAAAGAAGATCGGCCAGACTGAACGATGCGCCGGACGGGGTTGCCGCAGCGCAGGCATGGCTTGCCTTCTCGCCCGTAGACGAGGAGACGCTCGGCGTGCTCGCCGGCGCGGTCGTCGGGATCGCGGAAATCGGAGAACGTGGTGCCGCGGTTGCCGATCGCCTCCTTCAGCGTGGAGTCGACCGCCTCGGCCAGCCGATGTGCCTCGTCCTTCGACAGGGTGCGTGCGCGACGCTTGGGCGAGATGCCGGCTTTGAAGAGCGCTTCGCACGCATAGATGTTGCCTACGCCCGCGAGCCGGCGTTGATCGAGCAGGAACGCCTTCACGGGCGCCTTGCTCTTGGCCAGCTCGGCGGCGAGCCACTCGCCCGAGAGCGCGAACTCGGTGGGATCGGCGCCAACGTTGGCCGGCCGGCTGTCCTTCGCCACCCACTCGAGGAGCCCGAAGCGTCGCGGGTCGGCGAACAGAAGCTCGGAGCCGTCCTCGAACGTCCACACGACGTGCGTGTGCGGTGGTCGCTCGCGCGGGCGCTTCTTCGAGTGGAGGAAGTGTCCCGTCATGCCGAGGTGCGCGAGCATCGAGCGGTCGCTCCGGCCATCAGCCGATTCCCAGTCCAGAAAGAGAAACTTGCCGATCCGCCGCACGCCGGTGAAGCGACCGCCGGCGAAAGCGGCGCGGAAGCCGCGCGCCAGCGGTTTGCGGAGCGCCAAGCCCGAGGTCCAGACGGAGCGCACGGCTTTTCCTGGCACCCGGCTCGCCAGATGGCGCCGGACGGTCTCGACCTCGGGGAGCTCGGGCATGCCGGAACGCTATCGGAGGTGTGCGGCCCGCCGCAATTGGTTGCGGGAGGGCGCATCGCATGGCAAACTGCGCGCGTGACCGCCGCGAAGGGCTCACCCGACCGCCGCGTGTTCGATGAGATCGCCGCCCTCGCCACCGAGCAGCGCAATCCGCGCACCATGGACCTCGACACGCGCGACGTCCGTGGCATCCTGAGCGCCATCCACGCCGAAGACCGCACGGTCGCCGAGGTCGTCGGCGCCCAGATCCCGCGTCTCGCCCAGGTGGTCGAGATGGCGGTCGAGGCCCTGCGCTCGGGCGGACGCATCCTCTATGTAGGAGCGGGGACGAGCGGGCGGCTGGGCGTGCTGGACGCCGCCGAATGCCCGCCGACCTTCGGCACACCCATCGGGCTCGTGCGCGGGATCATCGCCGGCGGCCCACGGGCGCTCGTGAGCCCGGTCGAGGGCGCGGAAGACCGCGAAGGCGAAGGCCGCGCCGCCATCCGCAGCGGTCGCGTGCGCAAGCGCGATCTCGTGATCGGCATCGCGGCCAGCCGCCGCACTCCTTACGTAAGGGCGGCCCTGGCCGAGGCGCGGGCCCGGCATGCGCGCACCGCGTTGATCTGCTGCACGCCGCTCACGCCCGAGACTCCGCCCGTCGACGTTGCCGTTCCGCTCGTCGTCGGCCCGGAGGTGTTGATGGGCTCGACGCGCATGAAGGCCGGCACCGCGACCAAGCTGGCGCTCAATATGATCACCACGACCACCATGGTGCGTCTCGGCAAGGTCTACGAGAACATGATGGTCGATCTCATGGCCACGAGCCGTAAGCTCGTCGAGCGCGGGCGCCGCACCTTGATGACGGTGACCGGTATCGGCTACGAGGAAGCGTGTGAGGCGCTCGAGGGCGCGAACGGCAGCGTGAAGACCGCGATCGTCATGGTGAAGACGGGTACGAGCCGAGCCCAGGCCGAGAAGAAGCTCCGTGCTGCGGGCGGGTTTGTGCGCGCGGCTCTGGCGAGCGAGGAGACCTCCCGATGAAGCGATGGATCGCATGCGCTTTGCTGGCGGTGGCACTCGCCGGTTGCGGACACGCCGGCGGCGGCAAGAAGACGGTGGTGTTCTGGCAGTTCTGGCCGAGCGACACGATCAACCCGCTGATCGAGCGCTTCCGGGCCGAGAACCCCGACCTCGATGTCCAGGTCGAGCAGCTCACGTGGCAGGCCGGGCAGGAGAAGATCGCGGCCGCGGTGGCGAGCGGCAAGGTGCCTGATCTGGTCGAGTTGGGATCGACGTGGTTCCCGGCGTTCGCGCACCAGCGAGCACTCGTGGACTGGACGGATTCCTCGGCCGTGCTGCGCGACTCCTTGCACCTGTGGGACATGGCCAGCGAGGACGGCCGCGTGTACGGGTTGCCGTGGCTCGGCGGCACGCGCGCGCTCTTCTACAACAAGACGCTGTTCGCGCGCGCCGGCATCGATTCGAGCAAGGGACCCGAGACGTGGCCCGAGCTGCTCGAGGACTGCAAGCGCATCAATGCGCTCGGCAAGGGCGTGAATGGCTATGGCGCCAATTCCGGCGAGCGCTACGTGCTCTTCAAGAAGTTCATGCCGTACGGTTGGTCGAACGGCGGCACGATCTTGTCGCCCGACATGAAGAGCGTGACCTTCGATTCGCCGCAGAACGTCGCCGCGCTGAAATTCTATCTGTCGCTGGCGGACGTGGGGCGGGTGGATCATCAAGCGCTCATCGATCAGGCGTTCAAGCAGGGGAACATCGGCTGCGTGCTGACCGGCGCGTGGCTGCTCAAGCAGATTCCGGCGGACGCGCCCGACCTACGCTATGGCGTGTGCATGGTGCCGGCGCCTCCGGGAGGCAAGCATCTCTCGTTCGCCGGTGGCGAGATTCTTTCGACCTTCCAGAAGAGCGCGAATCCTTCCGGAGCTTGGCGTCTGGCTCGCTTCCTCACGCGAGCGGCCAATGCTTCGGTGATCGCCCAGGATCAGAAGAGCGTGCAGCCCGCCGCCGTGATCGCGTCCGACGATGCCTACTACGCCGCGCATCCGGGCGAGAAGCTCTTCCTCGATCAGCTGGGCAGCTCCGTGGCGCCGCCCAATCATCCGGAGTGGGGGCGCATGGAGGCGGCGATCGAGACTGCTGTCGAGCAGGCGATGTATCGCAAGATCACGCCCGAGCAGGCGATCACGCAGGCTGCGCGCGAGCTGCAGGCGGCGTTGAACTCGCCGCAAGCAGCGTCGCCGGCTGCCACCTCGCCGCGCGCCAAGGGCTGATGCGGCGGGAAGGCAATCTCGGCCTGGCAGGCTGGGTCTTTCTCTCTCCCTGGCTGATCTCGTTTCTCGTGTTCGGCCTGTATCCGATCGTCGCTTCGTTCGTGCTGTCGTTTCGCGAGTACTCGCCCCTCGCCCCCCAGGCGTCGCGCTTCATCGGTCTGGCCAACTACGCCGAAGCACTGCATGACGGCACGTTCTGGCACGCGCTCGGCAACACGCTCTCCTTCACGTTCGGCACACTGCCGTTCACGACCGCGATCGCCTTGGCGCTGGCTGTGTGTCTCGACAAGGCGTTTCCCGGGCGCACGATTTTCCGCGCCGGATTCTTCCTGCCCACCGTGGTCTCGGTGGTCGTGCTCTCGATCGTGTTCAAGGCGTTGTATTCGCCCGAAGGGCCATTGTCCGGAGTTCTGCAAGGGCTTGGGGTGACGCCGCCGCGCTGGCTGCTCGACCCGCACACAGCCCTGCCTTCGATCATGGCCATGGACGTGTGGGCGGCGAGCGGCTACTACATGGTGATCTTCCTCGCCGGCTTGAAGAGCATTCCGGCCGAGCTGTACGAGTCGGCGGCTTTGGATGGCGCGGGCGCGTGGCGGCGCTTCGTGGGCATCACCCTGCCCATGTTGCGGCCGACATTCTTGTTCGTTTTGGTGGTCAACACGATCCGCAGCCTGCAGATCTTCACCGAAGTCTTCGTGATGACGCGCGGCGGCCCGCTCGATTCCACGCTCACGGTCGTCTACTACCTCTACGACCAGGCCTTCTATCGCTTCCGTCTCGGCTACGCCTCGGCCGTCGCCTACTTGCTGTTCGCCGTCACGCTGGCGATCTCGCTCCTGCAAGTGCGCTGGCTCAAGCTCGCGGGAGCCAAGGAATGACCCGCACGCGCATGCTGTGGCTCACGCCCGTGCTCCTGACCATGCTCTTCCCGCTGGTCTGGATGGTGTTCATCTCGGTGCAGCCGATGGCGGGGGCGGCGCTCTCGCTCGACGCTTTCCGGCGCGCCGGCTTCACGCTCGCGCACTACGTGGCGTTGTTTCGCGAGGCGGCGTTCGCGCGCTATGTCTTCAACTCGGCGCTGGTTGCCGCGCTCGTCGTCGTCGCCAACGTGCTCACGGCGGCGATCGTGGGCTATGCGCTCGCGCGCTCGCGCAACTGGGGCTCGCGTGCCCTGACCGTGGCCATGCTCGCCACGCTCATGCTGCCCAAGCAGGTGCTGATGATCCCGCTCTACCTCGTGTGCGCGCGGCTCGGGATCCTCGACACGTACGCGGCCCTCATCCTGCCCTTCGCCGTGGACGCGTTCAGCATTTTCCTTGTGCGCCAGTATGTGACCGGCCTGCCCACCGAGCTCGAGGACGCCGCGCGCGTGGACGGCGCGAGTGAGTACCGGATTCTCGGCCAGATTGTGTTCCCGCTCCTGCGTCCGGCCCTCGCCGTGGTGGCGATCAATGCGTTCCTCATCAACTGGAACTCGTTCCTGTATCCGTTGATCTTCGTGGACTCCGATCGTCTGCGCACGCTGCCCGTGGGGCTCGCGCTCTTCTCGCAGGGCGAGCACGGTGTGGACTGGGGCCTGTTGATGGCAGGCTCGACGATCTCGGCGTTACCTACACTGGCGGTGTTTCTCTTCTTCCAGCGCCAGATTCTGGAAGGCGTCGTGGCGGGGGCGGAGAAATGAGCAAGAAGACCGCGCGTGGCGGTGCCCCCTGGCGACGCTTCGTTGGCGTGATGTCGGGCACGTCGCTCGATGGCGTGGACACCGTGATCCTCGCGCTCCGCGGCGAGCCGCCTAAGCTTTCGTGGAAGCTCGAGGCGCACCACTCGGCGCCGTTTCCGGATGCGTTGCGCCAAAGTCTTGCACGAGCGGCCGAAGGCGAGCCCGTGGGCGTGCCCGAGATCGCGCGCTTGCACTACGCCCTCGGCGAGACGTACGCCGCGAGCGTGATGGAATTACTGGGGCAGGCTGGGCTCGATCCCGCCGAGGTCGCCGCCATCGGCCTCTCGGGCCAAACGCTCTACCATAGGAGCGCGCGCGAGAACGGCGCGGGGGGCGTCACCTTCCAGCTCGGCTCCGGTGCTGTGGTCGCCGAGCGCACGGGCGTGCGCGTCGTCTCCGACCTGCGTGCCGCCGACGTGGCTGCGGGCGGCGAGGGCGCGCCGCTGGTGCCCTACGCGGATTGGTTGCTGTTTCGCAGCGCCGACGAAGGCCGCATCATCCTGAACGTGGGCGGCATCGCCAATCTCACCGCACTTCCGGCGGGAGGCGACGCCGCCGACGTGATCGCCTTCGACACCGGGCCGGGAAACATGGTGATGGACGGCATCGTGCAAGCTCTGAGCGGCGGCCGCGAGACCTTCGACACCGATGGCGCGCGCGCGGCGCGCGGCCACGTGAACGAGGAGCTCTTGCGTCTCGGCCTCGCCGATGCGTTCTTCGCGCAGAAGCCGCCACGCTCGACCGGGCGCGAGCGCTTCGGGCGCGCCTTCGTCGAGCGCTGGATCGCCGAGGGGAAGGCGCGGGGCGCCAAGGACGACGACCTCGTGGCCACCGCGGCGGCGCTCACGGCGCAGAGCGTGGCCGACGCCGTGCGCGCCTTCGTGAAGGTGCCGATGCAGGCGCTCTACGCGGCGGGGGGTGGTGCGAACAATCCCGCGTTGCTCGAGCAATTGGCCGAGCGGCTCGAGCCCATCACCGTCGACACCACCGCCGAGCTGGGCATGCCCGTCGAGTGCCGCGAGGCCGCAGCCTTCGCGGTGGTCGCGCACGAGACTCTGGCCGGGCGCCCATCCAACTTGCCGCAAGTGACTGGAGCCGCGCGACCGGTGGTCATGGGCAACGTGAGCGCGGAGCCCCGGCGATGAAGAAGCTTGCGCTCGTGCTCGCGCTCTTGCTCGCCGGCTGCTCGCACGCGCCCAAACCAACGTACACGCCTCCGCCCACGACAACACCGCAAGAACCGGTGCCTCCCAGCACGCCGCCGACGCAGGCGCCACCCGAGTTCCAGCCGCCTTCGGGTGCGCGCGGGCGGATCGATTGGCTCGACGTCGGTATCGTCATCGACGCCGACAGCGCTCGCATCGGCGCTACGGCAGGCGCAAGCGTGCAGGGCGTGGTCGAGGTGACGCATCTCTCGGCCGGGCAGTCGTTGGTGGCGCGCGCGGCGAGTGGGCGCGTGCTGATCCAGCCCGTGCCCGGCACGCGCGAGCTCGCGATCTACGAAGTGGCCGACACGCTCGTTCTCGTGCCCGATTCACCGAACTCGTTCGTCACCATCGGCGCCAAACCGTATCGTGGCGAGCTCCGGCTCTATCGCTCGCCCAACGGCCGCGTGACCGTCGTCAATCGTGTTGGCACCGAGGAGTATCTGCGGGGCGTTCTGCCGCACGAGATCGGCCGCCTCGACCAGCGCACGATCGAGGCCGGCAAGGCGCAGGCTGTCGCCGCGCGCACCTACGCCTTGTCCTATGTCGGGCGTCGCGCCGATCAAGGCTTCGACGTCTACGCGACGGTCGAGGATCAGCTCTACGGCGGCATCACCGACGAGGGCCCGCTCACCGATCGTTGCGTGCGCGAGACCAGCCAGCTCGTGGCGACGTACAACGGTCGCCTCATTCGCGCAAACTATTTTTCTACCTGTGGCGGCGTGACGGCCAACGTGGAAGACGTGTGGCCCGAGTCTCCGTTGCCTTGGCTACGCTCGACGCTCGACGCCGATCACGAAGGCGACACGGCGTATTGCGCCGCCTCGCCGCAGTTCCGCTGGACCGAGATCTGGAGCGTGCCCGAGTTCCTCGACATCGTGAACCGCAACTATCCGCGCTTCATCGGCGCCTTGCCGCCGGGCGGCGCGCACCGTCTCGACGGCGTGCGCGTCACTGCGCGCTCGCCTTCGGGCCGAGTCGCCGAGCTCGTCATCGACACGGACATCGGTCCCTTGCCCGTGCACGGAGACTCCACACGCCGCGTTCTCGTGCGCCCGGCTTCCTCGCAAGGCGCCGGCGGGGGAGGCACGTTGCTGCGCTCTTCCTTGTTCAAGATCGGCATCGTGCGCGCGCGCGACGGCGTCCCCATCGCCGTGGTCGCCACCGGCGCGGGCTATGGCCACGGCGTCGGCCTCTGCCAGTGGGGAGCCCTGGAAATGGCCCGCCGCGGCCGCGACTTCCACCAAATCCTCGGCCACTACTTCGCGGGGATCGAGATCAAGCCGGCGAACGAGTCGAAGGGGTAGGAACCCGGTCGCGGGCCGCTGGGGTATGAATGGCCATGCGCTCCTGGCCGACGATCTCCGCTTTGGTCCTTGGACTTGCATGGCCGTCCCTCGTTGGAGCCACGGTTTGCGACCTCGTTTTCACCGGTCTCGACACGACCCAGGCGGACCTTCAGATCCCTGCTTGGTATAGCAACCAACCCTCCCAGGTCTTCGACGCTCCGGACACGGTCCTCATGGCGGTTACGGTTTGGCGCGTGCCGCAATCCGTCGGCGTGTTCCAGGGCAAGCTCTATGTGATGGAAGTGGACAGCATTGTCGGCCTTGTGCGGCCCGACGAGTCGAAGCTCCTTCTCGACGGTCCGACTCTCCAGCTCTTGGCAGGGGATGGGATTCATCCGACCGAGGAGACCTGGATCGTCGATCCACCGCTCGTGCTGCCACGCCGCGGACAGTTCGCGTTTGAGATCGTGCCGTTGCCATGCGCCGGGGGTGAGTTGACCGCATTCCTTGGACGGTCCGGAAATCCATATCCGGGTGGGTCGTTTTGGAACTTTGACACGGCAGACTGCGGTCCCGGCTGCTGTCCGGATAATCCATGGGAAGGCACGATCGATCTCGCGTTTCGTGTCGACTTCTGTGAGACACCGGTTCCGACGCAAAAGATGACCTGGGGCGAACTGCGGGCAGCCTACCGTTGATTCAAGAGACGATTCGGGGGAAGTCCCCCGAATCGTCAGCCGGCGAGACCTTCCGGGCGACCGAAGTTGTCCGGGCGGCTAAAGCGGTCCGAGCCGTGCAGCTTCACCAGCTTGTTGTAGACCCCGAAGAGAAGCAGCGGCGAGACCCACTGCCCAAGGAACGTGCTCGCTTCGTGCTTCTTCGCCGAGCGCAACACGAGTGAGCTGCCCAGCGCTCCCAGAGCAGCCCAGAGGAAGACGTCCGAAGGAACCTTCGACGTCTGC